>JAZUCM010000118.1:0-30506 GCA_045639085.1 Candidatus Gastranaerophilus bacterium | reverse complement strand
GGAATGTGAGCGAATTTTTGAGAGTGGCGTATTAGACAGCGGAGCAACGGGTCGGCTTGCGAGGAGCAAGACGAGCAGGTTGCGGAGAACTGCTTTATTAGAGGATGTCGAGGAGGGCTGTTGGTACTTGCTTTCCTGCTGTGTTTGCGCTAATATTAAGGTATATCAGACAATACAGGAGAGGAAATTATGTCAGGACATTCAAAGTGGTCTACGATTAAGCATAAAAAAGCGAAAGTTGATTCTCAACGTGCGATTGTGTTTCAAAGATATTCCAGGGAATTAATTGTTGCGGCGCGTTTGGGCGGTGCAGATCCTGCGGGCAATTTTCGATTGAGAACCGCTATTGAGAAGGCTAAAGCAGCAGGGCTTCCGAATGATAATATTAAACGTGCGATTGAAAAAGGTGCGGGCGCGGGTGCTAGTGAAAATTACGAAGAATTGGTTTATGAGGGCTACGCGGCAGGTGGCGTTGCGGTTGTTGTTGAGACGATGACGGACAATAGAAACCGTACGGCCGGCGATATTAGAAGTTATTTTACTAAATATAACGGAAATCTTGGTACCACTGGGGCTGTTAGCTGGATGTTTGAACAACGCGGACAGTTGGTGTTCTCAAAAGATGGGGTGGATTTCGACAAGCTTTTTGAAACTGCTATTAATTATGATGCTGAAGATATTGTTGAAGAAGATGAGACTTACAATGTTTTGACCAGCGTTGAAAACTTCCAAAAAGTTGTTGAAGGTCTGGAAAGTGAAGGCTTTAAGCCTCAAACGGCGGAGTTTACCCGTATTCCGCAAAACACCGTCGCGGTAAGTGATGAAAAAACTGCACAGCAAATCATGAAGCTTCTCGATAAGCTTGAGGAGCACGACGATGTGCAAAATGTCTATATGAATTTCGATATCCCAGACGAAATTATGGAAAAATTGGACGTGTAGGCGATGTTGCAAAAAATTTCTGAGTTGTCCAAGCTTTTGAATAGTTCGTATAGCGCAAAGGGTATTTTGAACTCTTTGCACGACTTTTTTGCGGATTATTTTGGGGTTGGCAAAACGGAGGTTTATACGTGGGATTCTACGACGTCTCAATTGCGTGATTTTTCGCGTAATTGGCTTTATATTGACGATATATTTGAGAAAAAACAGGTTGGGCAGTATTACAAAATTTATGCCGATTTGCAGGAGAAAAATTCTTGCAATTGCGTTGATGGCAAGCTTTATTTCCCAATAAAAAAACATTCTAAGATGATTGGGATGATGGAGTTTGACGTTGCGGGAATGCCCGATGAATTCGTGAATTTTCTGGATGTTGCGTGTGATGTTATTTCTTTGAAGGTGCAAAACATCATCCTGAACGAAAAAATGCAAAAAAATATAAATTTTCACGATTCGATGAAAAATATTGCAAAAATTATCGAGACTCAGTATGAGTTGAACTATATTATCCCACTGATTGGCGAAATGCTGGATAAATTTGTGTCTAACCATTTGATTTATATTTTTCTGAAAAATGGCGAAGAGGAAGGTTTTTCGCTTGTTTGGCCGAGTGCGTGCAATGATGAAAAAATCTATGGGTTGATTAGTATTTTGACGAGTGAATCTGAATGCATTTTGACCGCGGATAAAAAGACCGGTGTGTTTCCGCTGATTAGTGAAGGCAGACTTTTTGGCTGTATTGTGACAAAAAGTATGGATGGTAAATTGAACGATAAAGAAGTTGATTATATCGAACAGCTTACGACTCAAGTTGCAACGACGATTAATCGCGCTAATGTTTATGCGGAAATCTTGAAACACGCTACGCTTGACGCATTGACGGGATTTTATAACAAACGTCAACTTGAAGAACGGTTAAAACAAGAAGTTGCGAGTTCGCGCCGCCAAAATTTGCCTTTGTCAATTATAATGACGGATGTCGACTTTTTCAAAGGAGTTAATGACACTTATGGGCACGCGGTCGGGGATTTGGTTTTGAAAACGGTGTCGGACGTGATTCGTTCGCAACTTCGTGAATACGACGTTGCAGGTCGTTACGGGGGTGAAGAGTTTACAATTTTGTTGCCGAGTGCCGGTATAAAAGACGCGGCGATGGTTGCCGAACGTTTGCGAAAAGCCGTTGAACGTCGCGTTATTGATATTTCCAAGTTGTCGCCTGAACATAAAACGCTCAGTGTGACGATTAGTTTAGGGGTGCATCAAATGCAGGCCGAAGACGAAATTCAAGACCTGATAATCAAGGCGGACAAAGCGCTTTATGAGGCAAAAACCAGCGGCAGAAACAAAGTTGTTACCGCAACTGAGGGGTGAAAATGAAGTATTCAAGAGTGTGCAATAGTTTGGAAGATACGAAAAAATTGGCGCAAGATTTTGCAAAACTTGTTGATAACGGCTGTTTTGTTAATCTTTACGGAGAAATTGGCGCCGGCAAAACTGCGTTTGTGAAACTTGTTGCTGATGCACTTGGGGTTCAAGAAAAAGTTACGAGCCCGAGTTTTGTTATTTTGAATGAATATCACAGTGCAAAATTGCCGATTTATCATTTTGACTTGTATCGCCTTGAGCATGAAGGGGTGAAGACCATTGCCGATGAGCTTCGAGAGTATTCTGAGGGGCGAAATATCACGTTTGTTGAATGGGCAGAGTTCTCGCAAAACGAAATTCCGTTCAATCATTTAAAAATTAATGTTACGTATAACGATGACGATGCGCGGGTGTATGAGTTTGAGCCGAGCGGAAAAGGATTTGAGTTTGTAATAGAGGGGCTGGAAAAATGTTAGTATTGGCGTTTGACACTTGTATGGACAAAATGTATGTTGCGCTGGTGCGCGACGGTGTGGCGTTGAATTCGGTTGCTGTGCCTTATGAAAACATGCCTACCCGTTCACCGCTTTTGTTGCAAACGATTAAAGAGATTTTTATCGAACAGGGGCTAAATTTTTCTGACCTTGATTTGATTGCCACAAGTGTTGGGCCTGGTGGATTTACTGCCATAAGAACTTGTATGACGGTAGCGCGTGTAATGGCGCAAGAATTGGGCAAAAAACTTATTGGGGTGACCTCGTTTGAGATACTTGCGAGTTTGCCGGTTGACACGCAAGGGGCTAAAAAGTTGATTGCGTTGGATGCGCGCCGAGAGAGCGCGTATGTGGCGAGTGATGGTGATGTTAAAGGAATTGTGCCTTTGGCTGAAATCAATACTGATGGATATTTTGTTATTACAGACGACAAATTGCAGCCGATTTTGGGCGGAATTTCTTATCAATCGTTGAATATTTCACTTGGTGAAATTATCGCTGAAATTGCGGTTGAAAAAGCTGCACACGAAGATGGGGATTGGGGCAAACTAACTCCGCTGTATCTGGCTGCGCCTGCAAATGCGAGATAGCCGTTGGCGGAAGGCAGTGACCAAGGCGATAAATGGATCGAGTCAATAAGTGAATAAGCGAATAAGTGAATAAGTCGATAAGAGAAAATTAATCCGAATAAAAATTTATCGTTGGGTAATAATGTAGATAAATAACCTCATAACGACTTATTGCCTTATTTACCTATTCACCTATTGACTTTTGTGAAACCGCTCCGCGGTTTCACAATGGCAGAGATTTTATTATCGCTAACGATAATCGGTGTCGTTGCAGCCATAACTCTGCCATCGCTCATGGCGAACATCAACGAAAGAACTTGGAATACTCAACGCAAAGCTTTGTACGCTCGCATGTCTCAGGCTATAGCCATGATGCCACAAGTAGGCGGTTATGGAACTTTAACCGAAGACGAAAGCGGAAGTGTTACGGCTGATACTGCAGCCGAAACATTTTTAACAGAAGGTTTGTCAAAAGTTTTAAAAATAAATAATATTTGTGATTCTGATCACTTGGCAGATTGTGGCATTCCGATATCGTATACAAACCTTGCTGGTAGTACAATCACTCCTTGGCCAAAAACAGTTGGTGCGTGGAATGATTATTTTGTCGGTTTTTCGGCTGAATTTGACTGGGATGGTGATGGAACAAAAGAATCCAGTTATGCGTATTCTCAGCCAAACACCAAAGCAGCAGCATTTGAAACCCTGAATGGGGAGACAATCGTACTCTATTACAATCCCAATTGTAAAGATAGTGTGGGCGAGGAGTGGCACTATCCACAAGCACAGATGTGTGCAAATTTTGTGTATGATCTAAATGGAAGTAAAGGACCGAATATGGTTGGTAAAGATATTGGTTTTATTACGACATTGTATAACAATAATTCAAATACTGTTGCACCGATGCCATTGTCTACTAACGCAAAAGATGGTGCCACTATTGCGCAAACAGCTGCTTCTGACGCCTGTGCAGAACAGGATGCTGACTCTAGAATTCCGAATATAGACGAATTAACCTCAATATATTACAACAAAAACCTTGTTGGTAACATGTCTGGTAAGTTTTGGTCTGGCTCCGCCGTTTCTGCCAGCTTGGCTTGGCAGCAGAGTTTCACCACGGGTGGTCGCTATTTGGACACGCGGTCCATTCCTCGCTACGTTCGTTGCGTTAAGCGTTAATAACAACGCCCTGCTTTTGCGGGGCGCTTATTTGTTTATTTGAATTTTCTCATCATTGATTTCGCACGGTTAAGGGCGTGGTTGCCAAGTTTTCCGTTGTGACCCATCAACTGTTGCATCCCTTTCATACCTTTCATGTTCTTCATGCCGGCCATCATTTTACCCATATCCGGTGCACCACCGCCAAGCCCGCCCATTTTGCTGAACATGTTTTTCATGTCAGCCATGCCCGTCATCATTGCGCGCATTTGTTCAAATTGCGTCATGAACTGATTGATTTCGACAAGACTTATTCCGCAGCCTTTTGAGATACGCTTTTTGCGGCTGGTATCGATAAGTTTTGGGTTTGCACGTTCTGCCGGAGTCATACTTTGGATGAAAACTTCAAAACGTTTGAACTGTTTTTCGCTTTCGTGAGTAAGTTTTTGTTTGTCGTCGCCTGAAATGTTTAGTCCCGGAATCATTCCTAAGATATTGCCGAACGAGCCTAGTGCGCTCATTTGTTTTTGAAGCTTTAAAAAATCGTTGAATGAAAACTCGGATTTTGCGAGTTTTTGTTCAAGTTCAAGTGCTTGTTTTTCGTCAAAAACTTCTTGGGCCTTTTCGACAAGAGAAACGATGTCGCCCATCCCGAGAATTCTTGTTGCCATACGGTCAGGGTGAAAGTCTTCTAATGCGTTGAGCTTTTCGCCGGTTCCGGTGAGTTTTATAGGCTTGCCGGTGCAGTGAACCACGCTAAGCGCTGCGCCGCCACGAGAATCGCCGTCGAGTTTTGTTAATACCAAGCCGGTTAAACCGAGTTGAGCGTCAAAATTTTCTGCCACATTGACGGATTCTTGGCCAACCATGGCGTCTATAACCAAAAGTTTTTCATCAGGGTGGAAAATTCTGTCGATTAAAAGAAGTTCGGCCATCATTTCAGTATCGATTTGCAAGCGACCTGCTGTGTCGAGGATTAGTGTGTCGAAGTTTGCTTGCTGTGCGTGTTCGATAGCACTTTTTACTATAGATTGAACATCTGTTGTACCGTCGATAGAAAAAATTTCCACATCGCATTCTTTGCCTAACGTTTTTAATTGGGTAATCGCAGCCGGACGGTAGACGTCACAAGCTACAAGTAATGGGCTGCGGCCTTCTTTTTTGAGCTTTATGGCGAGTTTTGCGGATGATGTTGTTTTCCCTGAACCTTGTAAGCCCAACATCATTATCAAACTTGGTTTTGATTTAAATTCTAGCGGTTTTAGTTTGTTGCCTAAAAGTTTGACGAGTTCATCGTTGACAATTTTTATCAGTTGTTGAGATGCGTTTACACCTTGAACGATGTTTTCGCCTTCAGCTTTGTCGCGAATTGCGGCGATGAAGGATTTTACTACGCGTAGGTTTACGTCGGCATCTAAAAGCGCACGACGGATTTCACGTAACGCGTCTTGCATGTTGTCTTGCGTCAACTCTTTTGCGCCGGTATTTCTAATTATTTCTTGCAATTTTGAACTTAAACTATCAAACATACTTTTATTGTAGCACAAAAATGAGTTGGTCAAGTCTTTCACAAATCACCTCTTTGGGCCCAAGTTCTGCCTGCATTAATGCTGCTGAATTGGGTTTGTGTGAAGTTGTTTTTATCAAAAAAAATGGGGGGGCTTTAAATTTTCTCAATTATAGTGTATTATATAGTTAGGAACATAAAAGAGTGAGAAAATTATGAAATCAGTCAAAGAATTGTCAATTGAATCAAAGATTTTACGTCGCCTGCAAAACAGCCCGAACTGCTTGAAGTTGGTACGTTATTTGTTTGACGACGAGGAATTGCAAGAGTTGCAGGATTATGCAAACAACGTATCGATTAAGCGTTTGGGATATAACGATCACGGACCTGTGCATATGCGTCAAGTTGCGGCCAATGCGATTAAGATGTTAAATATTCTCCAAGACAACGGGATTAAAACTTCGCTTGAAAACGAGGAAATGGGTACATTTGAGGATAGTATGTGCGGAGTAATTATGGCCGGACTTATGCACGATTTAGGGATGTCTATCGGGCGTCAAGGGCACGAAGATATGTCTGTAATTCTTGCTATGCCACTTATTGATAGGGCTCTTATGCATTTGTTCCCGGATGATTTACGCAAAAGGGTTATTATTAAATCGTTGGCGACTGAGTGTATTATAGGACACATGTCATCACGAAAAATTCACTCTATTGAAGCTGGAATTATATTAATTGCAGATGGTTGTGACATGACGAAAGGCCGTGCGCGGATACCGATGGCGATTAATACAACGCCGCGCGTAGGAGATATTCACAAGTACAGCGCAAATGCAATAAATAGAATAGGAATTCATCATGGCGATAGAAAACCTATCAGAATTGATGTTACGATGTCGGGCGATGTTGGATATTTTCAGGTGGAAGAAGTTTTGTTGACAAAAATTGATTCCAGTCCGGCAAAACAGTTTGTTGAATTGTACGCCGGCGTTGAAGGTCAGGCGCCTAAGTGCTATTTGTAAATGTAAGAACTCCGAGAAATTTTTCTCGGAGTTCTTTTTTATATTAGTATCTCTTTTATATCAGTGATTATTAAATTGGTTGTTAATCGGTAGCGCTCGTTTAATATTTCTTGCGGAACTCTGTCTGTAAATTCTTTTAGTCCGCCATAGTTCAGAACTTTTACGTTTGAATTCCCGTAGAAACGTGAGATTTTTTCTCCAAAACCGCCGTTCAGGCATCCGTCTTCCAGGGTTATGACAAGCTGGTGGTTAGATTTTAGAGATTCCAGAAGTTCTTTGTCTGTGCCGGTGATGAATTTTGGGTTGATAAGGGTTGCGTTTATGTTTAGGGTTTCTTTGAGCGCTTTTTTTAGTTCTTGCGCTTTGCCGAAGAAGTTGCCCAGACCCAATATCGCTATTTTTTCACCTTGTTCAACAAGTTCAAATTTATTGAGTTGCGAGTAGTCTGTTGTGTCAGGTTTGTCGGTAGAAATCATTTCCACAAAAGGAACTCTGATTGCAACCGGATGTTCGGTTTGGTTAAGCGACCATTCCAACATTGCCAAATATTCTTCTTTGTTTGTCGGGGCAAGGTATACAATGTTCGGAATATTTCCGATTAGGGCCATGTCAAACGATCCAAGGTGGGTTGCGTCCGCGCCGGAGAGCCCGCCCCAATAAACAAGCATCGTTATTGGTGAGTTGTTCAGGCAAAGATCTTGTGAAAGCTGGTCGTACGTTCTTTGGACGAATGAACTCATTATTGCCAGAATAGGTTTTGCTCCGTTTTTGGCAAGTGCAGAGGCGTAAGCTACCGCGTGTTCTTCCGCGATACCGACGTCAACATATTGACTGCCCAATTTTTGGCGAAAATCTTTTGTGAACCCGTATGCGCCTGGGGTTGCGGGTGTAATCGCTACGACGGTCGGATCTTCCTTCGCTTTTTTTAGGATGAAGTCGGTTGTCACGGAGTAATAATTTTCGCAATAAACAGTTGGTTCGCCCTCTTTTTTGTCCAGCAAGCCCGGTAAAATCCAGTGGAAACCTTCTTTGTTTGCCTCGGCTTGCGCCAGTCCGTGACCTTTGACGGTGTGTAAATGAACAACGACCGGGTGGGTAGTGTCTTTTACTTTTTCAAAAATTTCGATTAATTTTTCGATGTTGTTGCCATCTTCAGTGTAGTGGTAATCGAATCCCAATGATTTGAAGAAATTGCATTCGGCTTGTCCTTTGGTTTCGCGCAGCAGTTTTAGGTTTTTGTAGAGTCCGCCTTGGTTTTCGGCGATGGACATTTCGTTGTCATTTACAATAATTATCATGTTAGAATTTAAAACTGCGGCGTTGTTTAGGCCTTCATAAGCTTCGCCTCCACTCAGCGAACCGTCACCAATGAGTGCGATAACGTTGTAATTTTCTTTTTTTAAATCGCGGGCTTTTGCAACGCCGGTAGCTAAGCTTACAGATGTTGAAGTATGGCCGATTTTGAAAGTATCGTGTTCACTTTCTTCCGGGGCCGTGTAGCCGGTGTATTTGAGATAATTTTCTGGATGAGTGAATCCGTCTTTGCGGCCGGTAAGAATTTTGTGTGGGTAGCACTGATGAGAAACGTCGAAAACGATTTTATCTACGGGCGAATTGAACACGTAATGCAGCGCAATTGTGGTTTCCAGGATACCCAAATTTGGCCCCATGTGGCCACCTGTTGTGTTAACTTTTTTTATTATAAGTTCTCTCATTTCGTCGGCTAGTGTATTAAGTTCGGTGATATTTAGATTTTTAATATCTTTTGGTGAATTTATTTTGTCTAAAAACATATTTTTCTCCTTTTTCTTTATTTTAGCACAAAGACTAATTTTGCCATCGGCGAGTTCCTCGCCGATGGCAGGTTAAACGGTTAAATGGTTAAAAAGTTAAAAGGGATTATGGAAATAAATAATGTTAAGACGTTGCGATTACGCCATTGTTAATTACATTAAGCCCATTTAACCTTTTAACCTATCTACCTTTTAACACGTGGCCCCCCTTGACAAACTCAAAAAATACGGTATCATGAAAATATGTTAAATGAAAATAAAAGTATAAAGAGTTCAATAGGGGGGGGGGGCGCCTCAACAGCCTGATTATATTTGGGTTTCAGGCACCTGTTTTGCCAAAACCTCCGACCCTTGCGAACGCATATTTTCTAACACCACTTGAAAAACACAAGAAAATATGGTAGAATAATAATATAACTAAGAAAGAAGAGGTTAAGAATGCTGAAGAACAAAAGTTTAGCTTTTACAATGGCTGAGATTTTATTGTCATTAACAATCATCGGTGTTGTCGCCGCAATCACTTTGCCATCGCTAATGGCCAACATCAACGAACGGACCTGGAACACCCAACGAAAAGCTTTGTACGCCCGCATGAGCCAAGCACTTTCAATCATGCCGCAAATGGGTGGATATGGAAAAGTTACCGAAGAAGGCGGCAGTATAACAGAAGACACTGCAGCGGAGGCTTTCCTAACAGAAGGTCTAAGTAAAGTTCTCAAGATAAACAATATCTGCGACAGTGACCACCTTGCAGATTGTGGCGTTCCAACATCTTACACAAACATGGCGGGAAGTACAATCACCCCTTGGCCAAAAACAATTGGTGCTTGGAATAATCAATTTGTAAACTTTTCATTTGTTGGAAGTGGTTGGGATGCCGATGGTACTGACGCCTACTATTCGTACTCTCAACCAAACACTAAAGCAGCTGCGTTTGAAACTCAAAACGGTGAAACAATTGCGCTTTATTACAACCCAAATTGTCAAGCTAATGTAGGCGACGTATGGCATTATTCACAACCGCACATGTGTGCAAACTTTGTTTACGACTTAAATGGTAACAAAGGTCCAAATACAGTTGGTAAAGATATTGGTTTTATTTCTGCACTTTATAATACTGATACTAACATTGTAGCTCCAATGCCGCTCGCAACCAACGCAAATGGTGGTGCGACTATGGAGCAAACAGCAGCAAGCGCAGCTTGTACAGCCCAAAATCCTGACTCAAGAATACCGAACATTGACGAACTTACCTCAATGTATTACAACAAAGACCTTGTTGGTATCTCGTCCGGTCGCTTTTGGTCCGGCTCCGTTGTTTCTGCTAGTTCGGCTTGGCGTCAGAATTTCTACACGGGTCATCGCTACCCGCACACGCGGTCCGATTCCTACTACGTGCGCTGCGTGCAGCGATAAAATTTCTGTTAAAAATAAAAATGCTCAACTTTTGCGGTTGAGCATTTTTGTGTTATGATTTGTTTATGAAAACATTAGCGCAATTTGTACAGATTAAACGTGATAGGCTCGGGCTTTCGGCCAAGGGGCTTGCGATGAAGGCAAATTTAGATTTGCAACTTATCGAAGATATTGAGGGTGGTAAAGATTTGTTTCTTTCCGTGCCGGTTAGACAGAACTTGGCCAAAGCGCTCAGATGTCAGCCGGAAGAGATCAAGGCGTTGGAAAAGGATTTCAATTTGCCGGTGACGTCTGTTGAGATTATTGAAAGCCTCAAGGAACTTATCCTCAATGGCGCAGGCGGACTTAAATGCCCTGTTTGTGGCGCGAATTTGGTTACAAAAGTCGAACGTATGTACGATTTGGAGGATAATTTGGTTCTTCATCCAAAAGCTCATTGCTCTAAGTGCGTGTTTCAGATTAAAAGTTGATTGCCGAGCGTGTGAAGTTGTTTAATCTACGATGATTTCTTTTTTTGCGCATTCAAACATCGCATTTACGAGGTTCGCGTTGGAATATATGTTCATGCCGTTGATTTCGAGAACTTCTTTCATCCGTTTTTCCCATAGGGCATAGATGTCTTTTTTATTCAGGTTGAGAGTTTGTCCTATCATGTTTAATTCTTGAAAATCGAGCGGAATTGGCATTGCGCCGCGGAGCATGTCAACGATTTCGAGTCGTTTTTTACGCGGGAATGATTTTAGAAAATTTATAATAGATGTTTTGTTATCTTTGAGTACATCTTTTATAAAAAGAACTGATTCGTCGATAAAACGTGGTTCTTGCGGAATTTTGTATTCTTCAAAGACTTCGGGCTCGATTTCCATTACTGTTGCGATACGCTCAAGTGTTGTTCCACGTGTTGAAAACGGGATTGTTTCGTCAATTAGGTTGTAAACGTAAGAAAGCGTTACGCCAATCATTTCTGCAAAATCTTTTTTGTGTAATGCGTTTTTGTCTAAAAAATCGCTTACGATTTTTGAACTTTTTTTCTGTGTGGTAGATTTGTTTTTCATGGCTTTATTCAACTCCTTTGTCTATAATGTATTAATTTTTTATAATTTTGTTAAGCGTAGACTTACTAATCCATGCAGGTAATTTATATTTGCGATAAAATTGTGGAAAAGGAGAAACTTGTGAAACTGATTATCGGTTTGGGAAATATAGGCGAGAAGTATGTATTTACGCGCCATAATGTAGGTTTTATGGTGTTGGATAGACTTGCCGCGCGGGAGAATTTTTCGTTTAGAGAGGAGAAAAAGTTGAAATCCTTTGTCGCGAAGGTGCGGCTTTGGGGTGATGAGTTTATGTTGGTAAAGCCGACTACGTATATGAATTTGTCGGGAGAGGCGCTTCGTGCGGTGATGGATTACTATAAAATTAAGCCGGAAGATGTTTTGGTTATTTATGACGATTTGTCGTTGGAATTGGGCAAGACGCGTTTTCGCTCAAGTGGTTCAGACGGCGGGCATAATGGGATTAAGTCTATAATTCAGCATTTGGGCAGCAATAAATTTGTGCGTTTGAAGGTGGGCATTGGCCCGCAACCACCTATTCCGGCTGAAAATTTTGTGTTGCAGAATTTTTCTCAGGAACAGTTGGCGGTGTTGAAATCCGTTTTGGATAAAGCTCTTGATGCGGCTCAGTGTTATTTTAGCGAAGGACTTGATAAGGCGCAGAATAGGTTTAATTAAAGGCGTCGTAGGTTAAGAGTTCGCCTGGATAGGTTAAAAAAGTGAGGGGAAGTTTTAAAAAACTTCCCCCGATTGTTTGTAAGTATTGCAATTACTTTGCTAATGCGTTGATTTCTTCAACCATTGCATCGGCGTCGAAACCGTGAACTTTTGCGCCGGCTTCAAGGTTTTCAAAATGTGCTGCTGCGCAACCAATACAGCCCAAACCGTATTTTCTGAAAACTTCAACGCTTTCCGGGCATTGGTTTACGATGTCCATAATGTTCATATCTTTTGAAATTTTACCCATATTACTCTCCTTTTGTAAATTTTGACATTTCGTTACTAACCATTAAATATATTATACACGAAATTTGGAGGTAGTATGGAATTTTTAAAAAATCTGTTTACAAATGATAACAGTATTATCGGACTGTGTGGATTTGAGGAGAAAAATGACTTGTCAATCAACTTGGACCGACTTTTTACGGAACCTCGTTATGCCCCGCCTGTCAACTTGATGTACAAAAACAGAGAACATTTGAAAAATATCTTTGGGGCGTAATTTTTCTTAATAATTCGTTGTGGAAAGGCAATTTTTTCTCAAAAAAATCCTTTATTATGATACAGGGAAAAATTTTGGGATAAGACTATGCCATTTAATGTATCAGCGATTAACAATACTTTATTTGCGACGCCGCAGTATTCGGGCACAAACAGACTGGATGCGAAGAACTTCGTCAAGAACGCGTACGCAGTTCAGGGCGATGTGAATCATCCTGAGCGTCGAACTAATTACAGCGCGACGGATAATAAGGGGCAAAACCTTTACTTGTTGGCGTAATTAGGCGATAAAATCGAAGGCGTTACCTTGATATGAGTTTTTGACGTTCGGATGACTCAGATTGTATTCGGAATGTTCGTTTTGTGCGAAAGGGTTTGCATTTTTTGAATTCCCGCGCCCGTAGGTTAATAGGCTGCCTAAAGTTTTTTCAATCCGTTGGTTATCCTGGCGGATGAAAGTGTCTTGCGCGTTGGTTTTCTTTTGTAATTCCTGCATAAACTCTGGCGAGTATCCCCGCGAGGCTTGGAAATTCACGGCTCCAACCCGTTCATAATACTGGTTTTTGTTGTTGTCGATTGCTGAAATCATAGAAATCTCCTGCTATAAATAAGAAGTTTTTTTTGCGTGGTTTGATTTCAGCGTCTGTGAAAATTGTTACAAAAGTTATCAATACATTGGCAGGTAGCCGGAGTATTTAAGCGAGTTGATTTTTTCGAAATAGCTTATTTGTGTTGCGCTGCCGGTTTTGACAAAGAAATTAAACATTTTTTCTCGAGGTAAATCCAAAGCGTGAACGATTGCGGCCTGGATTACATCGGGATAAGTGACGATAATTATTCGGTTGCCGATGTTTTGTTGAATAATATTGTTAATAGTTTTGCCTACGCGCTCGACGAATTCGGTTAGGGATTCTGCGCCTTCACAGATGTGTTCATCAGGTTGGGTTATTAATTTTTCCAAACTTTCTTGCTCGTGCTTGATTAGGTATTGCATTGTCAGGTTGTTCCAGATTCCGCAAGTGCGAGGTTTAAGTTCGTCTATAATTTCGATGTCGGTTTTGTACATTTTTGCGATAATTTCGGCGCTTTCCATAGTGCGAGTGCCGCCGGATGTGTATATTTTGTCGTTTTTGATGCTGCGTTTTTTTAGGAAAAGACAAATTTTTTCCATCTCATCCTCGCCGGCTTCGTTAAGCGGTGGGTATGTTTCCACATGAGAAAACCGATTTTCTTCGGAGAAAATTGTTGCGCCGTGCGCGATAAAAGTAATTTTACATTGTCTATTTAGTAACATATTGACCTCACTGGGTATATTATAACATTTAAGTTTAATAGGTCAATAAGGTTGTAGATAGTAGTTAATAAGTTAATGAGTTATTAACTCATTAACTTTTGTTCCCCCTCTTGACAAACTCCCAAAATACGATATCATGATAATATGTTAAATAAAAATGAAAGTATAAAGAGTTCAATAGGGGGTAGGGGGGCCGGCTAAGCCGGCTCTTATACACGTACCGACCCGTGTGAGATTTTACTAACCCGAGCTCTGTCTCCCTCAACAGCCTTGCAATAATTGTCATTGCTGTTCATGTTTTGCCAAAATTAATTCTTTCGATGAATATTATACTATAACACTACTTGAAAAACACAAGAAAATATGGTAAAATGCATATATGAGAATAGCAGGAGGATTAAAATGACAAAAACATTAAAAAAACGCTACGCGTTTACGATGGCAGAGATATTGTTATCGCTAACGATAATTGGTGTTGTGGCTGCCATAACCCTGCCATCGCTAATGGCTAACATCAACGAACGAACTTGGAACACGCAACGAAAAGCTTTGTACGCGCGTCTGAGCCAAGCCATCGCAATGATGCCACAGTTAAATGGTTATGGCGAATACGAAGGAACGAACACGGACGGTTCGGTAACTGCGACAAAAGATACGGCTGCTGAGGCATTTTTGACAGAGGGTTTGAGTAAAGTTTTAAAAATCAATAATATTTGCGACGTGGCGCACTTGGCCGATTGTGGCATCGCGGCGTCATTTACCAACTTGGCGGGTTCGACAATTACGTGGCCAACAAAACTAAGTGAATTAAACAGTATGTTCACAAGTACATATGAAACAGCATCAAGTTCTAAGTATACGAATCCTCAAAATTTTATAGATACTAATGCAGCCGCATTTGAGACTCAAAACGGTGAAATAATTGCACTTTATTACAACCCATATTGTACAGCAGATGTAGAAGGCAACGTCTGGCACTATGCTCAACCTAAAATGTGCGCAAACTTTATTTATGACTTAAATGGAAATAAAGGCCCAAATGCAGTTGGAAAAGATATTGGCTTTATCACCGCTCTCTACCCAATCGATTCAAATGTCGTGGCACCATACGCGCTTTCAACAAATGCAAATGGTGGAACGGCTGTATCGCATGATATTGCGAGTACAAAATGTTCGATACAAGATCCTGAGTCTCGTCTTCCTAATCGTGATGAACTTAGTGCAATGTTTTACAATATGAATCTTATAAATATGAGCGAGCCTGTTAATTTTTGGTCAAGTTCAGTTATTTCTTCTGGAGAGTCTGGTATGGCTTGGTATCAGGATTTTACGACGGGGCCTCGTGTTCCGTATATACGTTCGCATAGTCATTTTGTCCGTTGTGTTAAACGATAAAATCTTGCACAGCTCGGCACGAATATGAAGTGTTAAAATAAAATTTAACCCCGCCTGGATTGATTGGCGGGGTTGAATTTTTTATTCCATTGTTTCGTCGCGGACTGCTCGGTTGAAGTCGTCGAGAGCGCCGGCGCTGTCGCCTAGCATTTGTTTGACGTTTCCGCGAAGGTAGTAAATATCTAAATCTTTTGGGTTTAGTGAAATTGCCATACCATAATCTACCAGGGCGCCTGCGTAATCTTTCGTTACTTCTTTACACATTGCGCGGTTTATGTAGGCGGAGCTTAAATCCGGGTTTAGGACAATCGTGCAGTCGTAGTCTTTAATCGCTTCTGAGTAGCGTTTTCTTTGGATGTGGCAGAATGCACGTTTGTTGTACGCTTTGTAATACTCTTTGTTGTACTCGATGATTTTTGTATAATTTTCGAGAGCCAAATCGTATTCACCAAGTTTGATTTGGGCATTGCCTTTGAAATATAGTGCGTCTTCACTGTTTGGCTCGATTGCGATGGCTTTGTCAAATTCGGCGATGGCATCTTTGTAGCGTTTCATTTTTAATAAGACTTCACCTTTTAATTGATAAACTTCCGGGGAGGTGTTGTTAAGTTTTTCGATTGCTTTGTCGAGAATTTTTATACCGAGTTCTTGGCTTTCCAGTTGCTCGATGTAAAGCGCCGCTAAGGTGTAGTAGTTGTCGATTTCATCCGGCTTCAGTTTGATTATTTTTGAGTAATCTTTTGCCGCTGCTGCGAAGTGATCGGTTTCTTTCAATGCTTTTGCGCGTTTTTTGTAGAGTTCGGCATCGTTTGGGCGACTTTCAATCATTTTGTTGTAGTCAAGAATTGCTTCATCGTAGAATCCTTGTTTGTAGTACAATTCACCCCGAAGACTGTAGATTTCAGCGATATTTCTACTGTCTTTGTTGCTGTATTTGATTGCAAGATTGAAATCTGCCATTGAGCCCGGGAGATCGTTGATATCGGCTTTGATATATGCTCTGACCATATAAATATCCGGGTTTGTTGGTTTTAGTTTTAGTGCTTTTTCGATTTGGTCCATACCGGCATTTGTTCCTTTTAGGAATTGGTGTAGGACTTTTGCGCTTTCGAGATAGGCACTAATATTTTTCTTGTCGATTTGTAATACTTTTTCATAATCTTGAAGGGCCATGTTGTAATTCTTTTTGGCTACATAGGCCTTTGCGCGTTTGCTGTAGATGTCAATATCGTTGGGAGATTTTTCCAGCGCCTTTGAGAAGTCTTTGATGGCGCCGCCAAAGTCATCCGTTTTAAACCGAGTGTCACCTCTGAGAATTAAGATGTCCAAATCTTCGTCAGTCACGGCAAGTGCGTGTGTCAAATCTGTGATTGCGGCTTCAAACATGCCCAATTCGATATTTGCCTTGGCTCTTGCAGTTAGCGCAGGAGCTGTTTCGGGGTTTATTTCGATGGCTTTGTTGTAGAATTCGATAGCTTCGTTGTATTTGCCGTATTTATATTTGATATTACCTAGTTCCGTATAACTTAAAACATCTTTTGGATTAAATTGAATTGCGGCGTTAAGGTCTTTTGTTGCATCTTGAAAGAGATTAATTTTTATTTTAAGAAGTGCTCTTTTGTAATACGCGAAATAGTTTTTTCTGTTGAGTTTTAGTGCGTTATCGTAAAGCTCGAGCAGTTTTTCGATTTTGGGTTTTTTCTCTGAATTTTCGATAGCCTCAGCTAAAGTGCAATAGTAGTAATCTGACTGACGTCCTTTTTTTAGTTCAGCTGTAATCACGCTGACCAACTTCTGATAATTTTTCTTTAGTCTTAATTCCTCAATATATTCTTTACTTACTGGAATTTCTTGCTGTTTTTTCCAAAAGAACATTTATTGTGGTCCTTTCCTGATGGCAAATTTTTGCTCTGTTACTATTCTCTTAAACATTATAACTTATTTTTATAATAAAATCAACCGAAAATCTTTAAAAATGTTACTATATTTGAAAAATTCATCTGTTTGTATGGATATGATGTTGACTTATGGGTATAATTACCTTAGAATAGAAATTATTTATGAATGTTTTTAGATTGTTAGTTGGAATATTGTTAATTTATATGTTGGGACTTCCTACGTTGGCGATTGAGGATGTTCCTTTGGCGTTGGGTTTGTCTGAGTGTATTGAATTAGCGATAAAAAATAGTCCGGTTATTAAGAAGAATATTTATAATTTAGAAGTTGCAAAGGGTAATGTCGGAATTGCCAAATCTGTTTATTTCCCGACTCTTAGTGCCGGAACTACTGTGTTTAGTGAATATAATTCTGATAGTAACTATTTGAGTTCGTCTAATAGTGAACTTCCTTCTGCGCAGGTTGTTTTGAGTCAGTTGTTGTATAATTTTGGCAAGTCTAATTCTCTTATAAAAATGGAGAAATTTTATCAGTTGGTTGGAGAGTATAACCTAACTAGCAGTGTTTACAACACGGTTTTTGATGTAAAACGCAATTATTATGCGGTTTTGAAAGCGCAGGCCAGAGTTGAAATAGAGGAAGATTTTTTGAAAATTTTGGAGCGAAATCTTGAGCGCTCTTCGAAAAATGCACACAAGGATATGGTGACAAAGTCCGATATGGTCAACGCTCAAAGTTTGGTAACTGAAGAAAAAATAAGGGTTATTGATGCTCATAACGAGTATCGTAACGCATTGATTAATTTGGCTAATAGTTTATACATTGATTCTATTAATATTTCGGTTGAAAATAATGATTATTTTACCAAGTATGAAATCCCGACGCCTGATAGTTTGAAAAATTATCCCGAAAATGAGTGTTTGGAAAATAAAGAAGTTTTGGAAAAATTGGAAAATCAGATTCAAATATTACAAAAACGTTCTAAAGACGGCCTTCCTTTTAATACGGAGAAAGCTTACAAGCTGGCGTTGAAAAACAGTCCTGATATTTGGGCGTTGGATGCTATAAAAAAAGCGATGGATGCGTCTCTTTCTTATATAAAAAGGCAGTATTATCCTGATGTTACCGGCGATGTCGGTTATGATTACGGGAATTACAGACGTTTTTCTAACCACGGGTTTTTCATGGCAATGAATTTGAGAAGTTCTGTAAATATGAAACAGTTAAAACACGAAATAGATATTGGTAAGGCTCAAATTTCTCTTGCTGAAAATGCTGTAGATTTGTTTCGTCGTGATTTGTTTTTTGATATCGAACGTTGTTACATAAATGTTTTGAATGTTGAAAAACAATTACCAATTGCACTATTGAACGTTAAACATTCGCTTGAAAATTTTGCGCTTGCCGATGAGTGTTATGAAAAAGGGGTTGATGACTACAACCTTTTGCAAGATAACAGGCAGTCTTACTTGGATGCGCAAAACCTTTATATTGAGACACTTTATGATTATAATATAAAACTTATTGACCTTGAAAACGCAATGCACTACCATGTCGATGGTATGCATGAACTTGTGAGAAATATAAAACCTTATATTTCGAAGGATAATTTGGAACATTATGAGAGTTTAATAGAAAATAATTTATAGGAGTTAGTTGTGGCGGAAGATTGTAACAAAATTAAAATTTATACTGACGGTGCATGTAAGGGAAATCCCGGTAAAGGCGGATACGGTGCGATTTTGACGTTTGTGGATTCCAAAGGACAATACCATGAAAAAGAACTTTCGGCCGGCTATGAGCTTACAACTAACAATCGTATGGAACTTCTCGCCGCAATTACGGCGCTTGAGGCGTTAAAACGTCCGTCCGAAGTCGTTTTATATTCAGATAGCAAATATCTTGTTGATGCAATTAATCAAAAATGGCTTGATGCCTGGGTGTTTAAAAATTGGAAACAAAATTCAAAAAATCCGGTCAAAAATATTGATTTGTGGAAACGTTTGATTAATGCGCAAAAGCCTCACCGTATTGAATATGTTTGGGTTAAGGGGCACGCCGGGCATGAATACAACGAACGTTGTGACAAGTTAGCCGTTGCGGCTGCAATGGGCGAAAATCTGCTTGTGGACGAAGATTTTACACCTTAGAATTGGTCCGTCTTGCTGCATCAATATTAAATTTCAACATTAAACTTCCGCCTACGATGGTGAAGATTAAAATAAGTATAACCTGATGAACAGTCGATATCGCAAGTGCCTCGGATTTGCCTATGTTGAAAAGCCCCAACGCCAGAATATATGCGGCCTGATAAGGACCTACAAGCACCGAGCTTGATGGAATCATTGTTGAAAATGATGTTAGTGTTAGCACAAAAACCCCTGCCAGCAGGGACAAGTTCAGACCAAAACTATTGACAATTAAGCACGCAACAACGGCCTCTAAACCCCACGCCAAAAAACTTAAACATAGAATGAAAACCATATACCACGGCTTATTGAACGCAGAAAAACCCCTTATAAAAATATTTAAATATGTAGTTAATCTTTTTATGATTTGTTGAAGTTTGTGACTTGGGGTGAGTTTAATTATTGCGCGTGCAACTTCTTTACTTTTGTTGTATTTGAAAATCAAATAAAAGCCCACCGTACTTGTGATAAATGCGGCGCCGATTCCCAGTGTAAGGTTCAAAATCCACTGTGCGTCGCTGTACAAAAGAATTGCGCCCAGCAATATGCAAAACATCGCAATCCCGTCAAAAAGTCGCTCAAGAATAATCGTCCCGAAAATTTTAAGCTTTTTTTCTCCCTTTTCTTCTCCCAGATAATATGCTCTGTAAAAATCTCCAGCCCTTGCCGGAAGAAAAATATTAAGCATATTGCCAACCGTGAAAATTTCTGCCAAATGCAATGCGCTATATTTCGCGTTGTTCATCAATAAAAGTTTCCACCTAATTCCGCGAACATATAGGCTGGCCAAAAAAATGATAACGATTGACGTTAAAGACCGGGCGTTGAACTTCTTTACAGTCTCCCACAGCGTGTCAATTTCAACTTTATTAAAAACCAGCACCAAAAAAATTATCGTTATTCCAAGCAAAATTAGTTGTTTTTTCTTCATACGTCATATTTTATCACAAAGAAAGTTAATTTTTATAAACCAAAATAAAAATGTTACTTGCCTTTTAATATTTATATAGTAAAATGTTATAGTCGAAGTATAAAATTCAAGTTTGGAATCTTGAAAGAAAATGAGGTAAAAAGAAATGAAACAAGGTATTCATCCTGATTATAAGAAAATGACTATCAAATGTGTATGCGGTAACGAAATCGAAACCGGCTCTGTAAACGAAAACATTACTGTTGAAATTTGCTCAAATTGCCACCCATTCTACACCGGTCAACAAAAAATTCTTGACTCTGAAGGTCGTGTAGAAAGATTTAACAAACGTTACGGTAAAAAAGCATAGTAGTCTAGATAAGATTACACTATTTTTGAAAGCGTTCGCATTGCGGACGCTTTTTTAGTTGTTGATTGTTAAGTATAGTAAAAGGCGGATGATTAAAAATCATCCGCCTTTTGTGATTGTTCTTCTGTAGCCGCCTGGCTTACGCGTTCTCTTGGATTATTGCTTACCTCTCGCAAAACAATTCACTGGATTGTTTTGCTCGGCAGAGTGCAAAATCCGTTCCCGCCTGTCAAATCAAAGATTTGTCCGTTCCTTCGGCTTACGCCTCCGTCACAACGGCGGCTATCATTAGTTCGCCACCTGCTTGTCTTGCTCTCGCAAGCCAACACCGTGGCTCACCCTGGCTTACGCGTTCTAGCAGCAGCCGCAGCAGCATTGTTTTTGGCTTGATTTTTGGCCGTTGAACGCTTTCAAGCCTAAGTATTTTGCAGCTGAACCAAGTTCTTGCTCGATTCTGATTAATTGGTTGTATTTTGCAATTCTGTCAGATCTTGATGCTGAACCTGTTTTGATTTGACCGCAGTTTGTTGCAACAGCTAAGTCTGCGATAAATGTGTCTTCAGTTTCGCCTGATCTGTGTGATGAAATTGCTGTGTAACCAGCTTCGTGAGCCATTGAAATAGCTTGTAAAGTTTCAGTTAATGAACCGATTTGGTTAACTTTGATAAGAATTGAGTTTGCTGTATCTTTTTCGATACCTTTTGCCAATCTTTTTGTGTTAGTTACGAACAAGTCGTCACCAACCAATTGGCATCTGTCGCCGATTCTGTCGGTCAACATTTTCCAGCCTTCCCAATCTTCTTCTGCCATACCGTCTTCGATTGAGATGATAGGGTAGTTGTTTACCCAGTTTTCAAGGAAAGAAACCATTTCTTCTCTTGAAAGTTTTTTGCCTTCGCCTTCAAGGTTGTAAGAACCGTTTTCGTAGAATTCTGAAGATGCTACGTCTAAGCAGATTTTTACTTGTTCTGTTGTGTAGCCTGCTTTTTCGATAGCTTCAACGATTACTTGAAGCGCTTCTTCGTTAGAACCAAGGTTTGGAGCAAATCCGCCTTCGTCACCAACTGATGTTACCATGCCTCTTGATTTCAAAACTGATTTCAAGTTGTGGAATACTTCTGCACCCATTCTGATAGCTTCTTGGAAGCAAGATGCGCCAACAGGAGCGATCATGAATTCTTGGAAATCAACGTTGTTGTCAGCGTGTGCACCGCCGTTGATGATGTTCATCATTGGAACCGGCAATGTAACAGCGTTAATACCGCCTAAGTATCTGTATAATGGCATTTCAAAAGCCATTGATGCTGCTTTAGCAACTGCCAAAGATACGCCCAAAATAGCGTTAGCGCCTAATTTTGATTTGTTTTCTGTGCCATCAAGTTCGAGCATAAAAGCGTCGATTTCTTGTTGGTTAGAAGCATCTTTACCGATTAATTCAGGTGCGATGATTTTATTAACGTTTTCTACAGCTTTCAAAACGCCTTTGCCCAAGTATTTTGATTTGTCGCCGTCTCTAAGTTCTAATGCTTCAAAAATACCTGTAGATGCGCCTGATGGAACTGCTGCTCTACCTACTACACCGCAAGATAGCGTAACATCAACTTCAACAGTTGGGTTGCCGCGTGAATCTAAAATCTGTCTTGCTACTACATCTTCAATAAATGTTGACATATTTGGGTCCTTTCTTTTCTTGAATAATATGTTACGAGTAGATTTTCCCACGAAAACAATTCTATTGCAATAGATTTGGTGTTAAATTTATAAAATATTAATATTTGCCATCGGCGAGGTTTACCTCGCCGATGGCGGGTTAAAAGGTTCGTTAAGTCGCATTGCGGCGAGTTAAAGGGTTGTTCGTTTTCAACGAGTTAAAGGGTTAAAAAGTTAAATGGTTAAAAGGGTTTATGGAAATAAATAATGTTAAAACGTAGCGCTTATGCCATTGTAAATTACGTTAATCCCATTTAACCTATTAACCCTTTAACCTTTTAACACGTTCCCCTCTTGACAAATTAAGAAAATACGGTATCATGAAAATATGAATTATACAAAATACAATAAAAGAATAAGAAGTTCAATAGGGGGGGGGGGCGCCTCAACAGCCTGGTTATATCTGGCATTGCGGCTCATGTTTTGCCAAAACCTCCGACCCTTGTGAATGCACATTTTCTAACACCACTTGAAAAACACAAGAAAATATGGTAGAATACATGTATAAGAATAATCGGAGGTAAACATGAGTAAAAATCTTGGATTTACGATGGCTGAAATATTGCTGTCATTGACTATTATCGGCGTTGTAGCCGCGATTACTTTGCCGAGCTTGATGGCGAACATTAATGAACGCACATGGAACACGCAGCGCAAAGCGGTTTACGCTCGCCTAAGCCAAGCAATTGCGATGATGCCGCAATTAAACGGTTACGGCGAATATGAAGGCACGAACACCGACGGCGTTGTAAGCGCAACCAAAGACACTGCCGCCGAGGCGTTTCTAACGGAAGGTTTAAGCAAAGTGTTGAAAATCAATAACATTTGCGACGCCACCCATTTGGCAGATTGCGGTATCGCAGCGTCATTTACAAACCTTGCCGGCTCAACAATCACATGGCCAACCAAATTAAGTGAGTTGAATAGCATGTTCACAAGTACTTACGAAACGGCGTCTAGCGATAAGTACACAAACCCACAAAAACACATTGACACAAAGGCCGCAGCATTTGAGACACAGAATGGTGAAACCATAGCACTTTATTACAATCCACAGTGTACAGCGGATGTTGAAGGCAACGCATGGCATTATTCACAACCAAAAATGTGCGCAAACTTCATCTACGACTTGAATGGTAACAAGGGACCTAACGCAGTTGGAAAAGACATCGGCTTTATTACGGCCCTTTATCCGACTGACTCCAATGTCGTAGCACCATACCCACTTGCGACAGACGCCGCTACATCAGTAGCACAAACCGAGGCAAGTGCAAAATGTTCAGCACAAGACGCCGAATCTCGCCTCCCTAACAGAGACGAACTTTCAGCGATGTTTTACAATAAAACTCTTCTTGGAATTGCGTCCGGTTACTTTTGGTCTGGCTCTGTCGTCTCTTCTGGAGAGTCTGGCACGGCTTGGCTCCAGAGTTTCAGCACGGGCGGTCGCTACCCGTACACACGGTCTAACACTGGCTACGTAAGGTGTGTTGAGCGTTAACATTAATGTTTTGTCAACATGTTTAGTGAATGGGTGATTTTTTCGAAGTCGCCCATTCCGTTTATAAAGATTAGGCCGTTTTTTTCTATGTTTACTTCTATTTTGTTTTTGTATTGGGTGAGAATTGTTTCATCATAACTGTTTGTCAAAAAATGGTAGCGTTGGTTTTTGGAGCCGACCCATGGGCGTGAAAAATCTTTTTCGTTTTCTTTGTATTCACCGTCTATGAGTAGGTCGATGTGGGGCAGGATTTCGGGGTGAGATTTTTTAATTTCTTCGATTTTTCCGCCGGTGAAACAAAGGGTTGAAAGGCCTGCTGCGTGTACTTCTTTGGCCAGAAGTTCCAGCGCGCGGGGTTGCTCAAAAGGTTCGCCCCCGAGGAAGGTTACGCCTTCGATATTTGGCGTTGTGAGGATGTCTTTGAGGATTTCTTCCACATCAGATTCTTGTCCGCCGTTGTGGGGCCAGGTTGCTTGTGCCCAGCAGCCCGGACAGTGGCGCGAACAGCCTTGAAACCAGATACAGTAACGAGTGCCGGGGCCTTCGACTTTAGTATGCTTCAAGATTTTGTGCACTCGGATTTTCATTAAAAATCAATAATCCTTTCGTCGCTGTTTTTGACTTGTTTTTTGCGTAATGGATTAATGGTTATCATTGGGGTAAGTTTAGTTTGAAAAAACGGTTTTATTTTCATTTCGCGAAAAAATTCGTCGAGGTCTGAAAAGCCGTTGTGTTGGTCGCGATATTTGATGATTTTTTTGGCGATAATAACGCTGATTCCTGGAAGTTGTGCCAGTTGTTCTTCGGTTGCAACATTGATATCAAGCTTGTTTGCGTCGGCGTTTTGTTTGTTAATTTGCGGGAAGTAAACATCTTCGCGGTTACGGTCAAGCGGGATTGGTTTTTCGTCGTCGCTAAATTTTTTTTGTGACGGGAGTTTTGGTTGGGGTGCGGTTTCTTGGATGTGGGAGAATGTGTTTTTTAACAGGCTCATAAGCCCGCTGTAGTTTGATTTTTCGTTGAATGAAGTGCAGATTGCGTCGAAAGTTTGTTCAAAAATATTGTCGTTTTTGTCAAGAAGAAAGTTTATTTGTTCGGCCCAAACGACTGTTGCGGCGCGGGCTTTGTTGTGGTTGTCGACACAGGTCATTGTTTTGTTTTTTGTGTCGAAGACAAAAATAACGTTTTTATTTCGCAATGACAGGGTGTATTTTGATTTGTTGAGATATTTTTTGCAGGCTTTGAGTGCTCTTCTGCGTCTCAAGTTTGCGCGGATAGAGGCTGCAATTCCATTGTTGGGGTTCTCGGCAGGGAGTGCCAGGCCCAAGTCATCATCAAAATCGTAAAAGTTTCTTGATGAGCGTTGCCAGCCTCTTCGGCGCGGAAGAAGAAGTTCCAAGGCTATGGCAAGTATGTAAAATATAAATCTATACATTAAAACTCTCTCGTATTTTCATTATACACTAAAACTTTGTATTTGTCTGAAAAATTTTTTTATGCTAAAATGATTTTATGTCTAGTAATTTTATAAGAAAAAATCTTTGGTTTTTTAAGTTTTTGGCTAAAGCGTTTATGAAGTGCCAAGAGCCTTTTACGCATATTTTGGAAATTAATAATAAAAACTTGGCTCCTTGTATTTATGCGATGTGGCATTCTGACCAGTTTTGTATTTATGGGGTACAAGATAAGGCGCACACTAATATTTTAATCAGCAAGTCAGTTGATGGCGAAATTGTTGCGTATGCTGTCGAGTCGCTTGGGTTCAAGACTGTTCGCGGATCTTCCAAAAAAAGGGGGGCGATTGAGTCTTCAATGCAGATGATTGACCTTTTGAAGGCCGGCGAAAGCGTTGCGATTATGGTTGATGGGCCAAGCGGGCCGTTGCATAAAGTGAAAAATGGTGTTATAAAAATGGCGCAAATGTCCGGGGCGCCTATTGTGCCGGTTTGTTGGTATTCTGATCAGTTTAATTTTGTGAAGTTGCCGTCTTGGGATAAAATGACCTCTCCGATATTGGATGTTAAATTATTAAACCTTTACGGTGAGCCGATTTACGTTCCCAAAGAACTTACGCCAGAACAATTGGAAGAATACAGAGAAAAAATAAAAAATTCGTTGTTTGATTTGCAGGCGAGAATTCCCGAAGAATTTAAAAAGGCTAAGGCTGCAAAACTTTGGTCAAAGAAAAAATAAGAAGGTGAGTGGATATGTGTAATAAGTTAGTAATAATGATGTTGAGCTTGTTGTTTACTTGTAATAGTGCGCTTGCGGGGTTAAGCAGCAAGATTGAACATGTTATTAATGAATCCGGGATAAATTCTTCTGCGGTTTCTGTTTCTGTCAAGGATGTTAAAACCGGCGAAACAGTTGCGCAAATTCGTCATAAACAGCCGATGATTCCGGCATCTACTCAGAAAATTCTCACCTATCCCGCAATTGTTGAGACATTGGGGGAAGATTATAAATTTACAACAAAGATTTATAAAACGGCGGAAGATGATATATATTTACGACTTTCTGCGGATCCGTATTTTTCGACAGCTGATTTGAAAAAGTTGATTAAATCCTTGGATTCTAATGATTTGACTACTTGTCGAGAGTTTTATATTGACGATACGATTATCGATTCAGAAGACTGGGGTGAAGGTTGGCAGTGGGATAACGATTTGAATCCGCTTATGCCGCGCTACAGTGTTTATAATATTGATAAAAATCTTTTGACTCTTGTTATTCGTCCGACGGTTAAAGGTGCCCAGGCTGATGTGCGTTTGACCGCATTTTACCCCGTAACATTTATGAATCTTGTTGTAACGGGCGATAAGGATAATGTTAAATTGTCGCGTAAAAATCATATTTCCCCGGATATTTTAACTCTTGAGGGTACGGTAAAAAAACAGGTTACAAGAACTTTTCCGGTAAATAATCCTAAACGATATTTCATGATGAGATTGGATGAGGCGGTTAAAGAACAAAAGTTTGATTATTATGGAGAATATCCGTCCGGCGTGGTGGCTGATGCGGGCGAAAAAAGACTTTTGACGGAAGTTTCTCATTCTTTGGCGCGTGCCGGGGGTGACATTTTGAAAAATAGTAACAATTACGTGGCTGAAACGGTTTATAAAATTGCAGGCGGCCAGTATAAAAATTCCATCGGAACGGTCGAGGCCGCAAACGAAATGTTTTTGGACTATTGCGTAAAAAATAATTTGGATACATCTGATATTCGAATAGTTGACGGTAGCGGAGTTTCGAAGAATAATATTATGACAGCGGATTTTGTTGCGAGTTTTTTGTTGAACGAGGCGCAAAAATCCACGTTTGAAAATTATTACAAAACGATGGCAAAACCGTCTGAAGGAACGTTGAGAAATCGAATGTTGTATTTCAATGACAAGTTAAGGGCCAAAACGGGTTCGTTGAGTGATGTCAGTGCGATTGCAGGCTATTTAACAACACAAAACGATAAAATGGTGGCGTTTGACATAATGATTAACGATCATAAATTGAAAGATAATAAGAAAAAAATTCTTGAAGAAGAAATTCTCAGGACGATTTTTGTGAATTATTAAAGTTATAGTGCGGCAAGAAATATGATTAGCGAGAAAAAATCAAAATCAGCGATAATGTGGCTTTCGGGTGCACATTTTATAAACGATATTTATACGGGCATGTTAAATCCGTTGATGCCGTTTATTGCAGCGAAATTGGGGTTTTCGATGGCATTTGCCACAATTATTATTAGTGTTTCGCATGTGTTTTCGTCTGTCTTGCAGCCATTAATCGGTTTTTTTGCGGATAATATTCAACGTCGCGGTTTCGTTTTCTGGGGACTTTTGATGACGTCCGTGTTTATTTCATTTGCTCCGGGAAGTAACTCAAAATGGCTGTTTACTCTGTTTGTAATTTTGGGAAGTTTAGGTTCAAGCCTTTTTCATCCACAGGCGCTTGGCGTTGTGTCTAAGTTTTTACAAAATCGGCATAAGGATATTGCAAAATGGATGGGCCTTTTTATGGGGGTGGGGGCTTTTGGTTATTCCTTGGGACCATTGGTTTCTTCGGGAATCGCAGAGTTTTGGGGGTTGAATAAAATTGTGTGGTGTTGCATTTTAGGCGTTATTTGGGCGCTTTTTATGTTCAAATTCGTGCCTAAAATTACGCAATTGGATGATACACCTGTCGCTAAGTTTGGGTTCAAAAAAGCGTTTTGCGACATTTTGGGCAATAGAGATTTGAATATTTTGTTTTTTATAGCAATGGTAAAAACATTGGTTACGACATCTTGTTCAATATTTTTGCCGTTTTTGTGGAAAAGTATGGGGTATAGCAAGTTTTTTATCGGTTGTGCCTTGTTTTTGTTCACGTTTGTAGGCGGAATTGCATCAACAATCAGTCCGTTGGTAGAGAGAAAATTCGGAACAAAAGCGGTACTGTCTTTTTCATTGATTTCAACTTGCCCATTGTTGATATTGTTTGTCATGACTTACAAAACAATGCCTTTGGTTGCCTTGTTTGCGTTTGTTTTTGCCGGAGCGTTTGCGATGATGGCATCGCCTGTAATAATGGTTGTTGCGCAAAACTTAGCTCCGCAGTATAAAAGCATAATTTCCGGGTTTGTAAACGGGTTTGCCTGGGGGGTAATCGCTGTATTTATGTCGGGCTTAGGGTTTGTTGCGCAAAACGTTGGTATAACAACTTTACTTTTGTGTATATCAGTTGTTCCTGTGGTGGCAACATTATCATTAAAATACATAAAACTAGACTAAGCCAGGAGTGATAAATTTGCGCCTTGAATTTTATTTTGGGTGTTTTTGCGACCTTTAGGGCAGCATGTGTTTAAAAGATTAGAATTAGAATGCAAGTTTTGTTTGTTTTGCGCCGACTGTTGCTGAACTTTTTGTACCGACGAAACCGACGACGGACGACCAAAACTAAAACCAACTACTGATGACACTAACATGCGTGACCCCTTTCCCTATACTTATTATATATGGTGATAATTAAAATGCAAGTTGTAAAATTTACATCTTTTAAATGACATAATTTTGAGAGATTAGAATTATAATATAGAATGGAGAAATAGAAAAATGATTTGGAAAATTTTATTTGTAATATACACAATCGTAATATTTTTGATGTCCTTTTTGGGCTTAGGCAATGCGGAACTTTCCGGGCAGAAGGTAACATTTTATAACGCAATAGGAACGACATTTATTGAGTTAATTCTTGTTTTGGCCTTGATTTATACTTTTGCCCTGGGGTGGAAAAAACGATTGGTGAGCGAAAGGTTTAATAAATATTTCTTTAAGTTTTCGTTAATAGCGTTTATTTTTGTTGGAGTGTGCGTGTTTATAAACTCGTATGAACCGATGCATTCAGATATGATTTTGCACGCTATGCAACAAGGTATGGTTCCGCGCCATTGGGATTTTCAAATCTTATTGGCAATGACGCGAGTTGAAGTGTTTCTTTTTGCTATGTTAACGTTATTTTTAATTTTTGGACCGTTTTATCTCGGTTATTACCATTATACAAAGCAGATGACGAATCTTGAGGTCGCGCAGTATTCGGGCAGAAAATGTTTTGCGACGTATTCAATTTTTTCTTATATATTAGTTTTTGCCGCAATATTTTTCGGGTTGTCCGGGAATTATACACATTTTAATATATTTGATAGCCTTTCAGTATTGTCAGGCATATATATGGCGTTGGGCTTGTTTGGCTATGCGTTCCAACAGGAGATATTCAATCAGTCGTTTTGGCGAATAACTTTGCCGGTTTGTGTTTTTATTGAACTTTTGCCGACATCGTTTTTCAGTATTGATTTTAAGGATGCAGTTGGAATTACGACGACCCAGGCATCTCCTGTTTATATTTTGGCGACTTGTATAATGACTGCCGTTGCGATTTATATGATTTATCAATACGCAAGCACGGATGTTGTGTTCAAAAAAAGAACTGTTATTTAATTGATTTTGCGATTTTGTCGGTAATATCTTCACCGCCGTAGAGAACTATATTTTTAGGTAAAACGACATTGTAGTTCATTTCTTTGGCTTTTTGAGCGACTTGAGCTTTGATATTTTTGTCGATTTCCATAAGCTTGTCGTTGTACATTTTGTCCATTTGGAACTTTTTGTCGCTAACATCTTTGCGGTATTTTTCTTCGAGTTGAGCGATTTTGTCCGGATTTGTTTCGTTGGCGATTTCGAGTCGAGCCTGTTCGAGAGTTTTTTCGATGTCGCTAAGTTGTTTTTCGTGCGTGCTTTTGAGTGCTTTTACTGATGCTGAATTGGTGATTAATTGACTCAAATCGACTGTTGCTACACGCATTTCGCCGGTGCCGGAACTAAGCGCTATGTTGTTGATTGATACGCCCAAAATAATTGCCACTAAAAGGCTCATTGCAACTAAAAATTTTTTGTTCATACTTTAAAACTCCTTTTGTATATTTAGAAATATATAAAAGACTGATTAAAATGTGAACTCCCTAACTGGGGAATTTTCGTCGAAGGCGGGGAGCCGCCTGCGGTGAGTTAAAAGGTTAAAAGGTTAAAAGGTTAAATGGTTAAAAGGGTTTAACGTAATAAATAATGGTGTAATCGCGGCGTTTTACCGTTATTAATTTCCCATAATCCCCTTTAACCTATTAACCATTAAACCTATTAACCGTGTTGCTTGCTTCGCAAGCAACGCAAAAACTCGACG
>JAZUCM010000117.1:0-29282 GCA_045639085.1 Candidatus Gastranaerophilus bacterium | reverse complement strand
TTATTGACCTTGTTAATAAATACGTGCTAATCTATAACAATAGGCCACAGTGGAACAAAAATAAACTGTCTCCGTGCAGATACAGAGATTTTTTATTGGCTGCTTAATTTGTGTCCAGGTTTTGGGGACCACTTCATAATGCCTTATCGCCCTATTGACCTATTCACTTATTTTATGCGATAATAAAACTATGGACAGAATAGATTTTATTAATGCAAAAAGAATTGTAATCAAAGTTGGAACGAATGTTCTAAGAGGGGACGACGGTCAGGTGTCTTTGCCACGCATATATTCGTTTGTCGAAGACATGTCAAAACTCGTCAAAGCCAGTAAAGAAGTGATTTTCATAACATCTGGCGCCGTTGGACTTGGCAAAAAAAAGGCAGGAATCGAAAGTACAGCCCCGATGGCACTAAAACAAGCGTGTGCGGCTATCGGCCAAAGCAAATTGATGTCAATTTATGAAAACGGTTTTGACGCCTACGGAATTATCGCGGCGCAAATCCTTCTCACTGAAGATGACTTTTCTATCCGCAGCCGATATTTGAGTTTGAGAATTACTCTTAATAAATTGCTTGAAATGAAAGCAGTTCCCGTCATCAATCAAAACGACACCGTTTCAACAATCGAACTTCTTGAAACTCACCACGAACGAAAAGAAATCGCGTGTTTTTCCGACAATGACAAACTCTCTGCACTTGTTGCGAGCGAACTTGATGCGGATTTGTTGATAATACTTTCCGATATTGACGGGCTTTACGACAGCAATCCAAAACTTAATCCAAACGCACAACTCATAAAATCAGTCGATGAAGTCACCGAAGAAATTATGACCCTAGCCAGTGGCGCCTCTGACGGCGGACGCGGTGGAATGCGTACAAAACTTGAAGCCGCAAAACTCGTAACCCGTTTCGGCGGTAAAGTCTTAATCGCAAACGGAAAAATCCCGTCTGTCATAAGCAAAATTTTTGCAGGAGAAGACTTGGGCACAATGTTTTTACCGTCCGAAGAAAATCTTTCCGGCAAAAAACGCTGGATTGGTTATGCGACAAACATTATCGGCAAAATAGTCGTCAATCAAGGTGCAAAAGATGCACTTCTTCAAGAAAAAAGCCTTCTCCCGATTGGCGTTGTCGAGGTTATTGAAGACTTCAAAAAAGGAGACGTAATTTCTATTCTCGACGAATCCGGGCACGAAATAGCGCGTGGCATCGTCAATTACGACAGCCAGGCATGCGCGAAACTCAAAGGATGTCACTCTAACAACATCGCAGAAGTTCTTGGGTTCAAAAATTACGACGAAATTATCACCCGCGACAACATAACTTTACTATAAGGAGTTAAAAATGGACTTTGAAAATATCGCAAAACAAGCAAAAGAAGCTTCGCTAAAGATTGCCGCACTTTCTACTGAGATGAAAAATTCAGCGCTTTTAAATGTTGCAAATGCCCTGGAGACAAATGCGTCCCAAATTTACGAGGCAAATTGTCTTGATTTAACCGAGGCCGAAAAACTTGTTAAAAACGGTGAACTTACCCAGGCAACTTTTAATCGCCTAAAACTTGATGAAAACAAAATGCGCGATATGATTCAAGGAGTCCGCGACATCGCAAAACTCGAAGATCCCGTCAACAAAACATTACTTAAACGCGAACTTGACACAGACCTGGTTTTAGAAAAAGTAACCTGTCCAATCGGCGTTTTGGGGATAATTTTCGAGGCACGCCCGGATGTAATTTCGCAAATTTCATCACTTGCAATAAAATCCTCCAACGCCGTAATTCTAAAAGGTGGCAAAGAGGCCGCAAACACAAACAAAACTATTTTAGAAATAATCAACAATGCGCTTGATAAAACGGAAGGTTTCCCTAAAAACGTTGTATCACAAGTGTTCAGCCGCGATGATGTCGCTGAAATGTTAAAATGTGACAAATATATAAACTTAATAATTCCACGTGGCGGTAACAATTTGGTTAAATTCATCAAAGAAAATACAAAGATCCCGGTACTTGGCCACGCGGATGGTATTTGCCATATTTTTGTAGATGAAAGCGCAGAACTTGAACTCGCGACGAAAGTTATAATCGACGCAAAAACTCAGTACCCAAGCGCTTGCAATGCCGTAGAAACTCTTTTAATCCACAAAAACTTTGCACATACCGAAGAATTACTTAACCGCGTTGCGGCTGCCGGCATTGAACTTATTTCAACCCCGGACAGTTGGGCTTTTGAATACGGCGAAAAGAAACTTGCGCATAAAAACGTCGAAAATTTAGAAGACGCAATTCTACACATAAACACTTACGGCTCAGGCCACACAGATTGCATTTTGACAAATGATGTTGCTAATGCCGAAAAATTTTTAAACCAAGTGGATTCCGCGGGGGTATATCATAACGTTTCGACACGTTTTGCAGACGGTTTCCGCTATGGTTTTGGTGCAGAAGTTGGGATTTCAACCAACAAGACTCACGCGCGTGGCCCTGTCGGACTGGACGGACTTGTCATCTACAAATATAAACTTCGAGGTGATAGCCAAATTGTCGACGACTACTCAAAAGGCGTAAAACACTTTAATCATAAGGATTTAATCTAATGAAAATCGGAGTTTTAGGGCTCGGACTCATAGGCGGCTCAATATTCAAAAAATTACGCACACTGGGCTACGATGTAGTCGGGATTTCATCATCGCAAACCGGCGAAAACATTTATGCAGACGCCAATAAATTAAGTGAATGCGACGTAGTTTTTGTTTGTACGGCAATGAACAAATGCCTGGAGACTCTCGACAAACTCGAAACCATCATGCCGGAAAGCGCTGTCGTGACGGATGTTTGCAGTCTAAAAGCCTTTGTATGTAAAAAGAAACGCCCTTACCGATTTATCCCATCACACCCAATGGCAGGAACTGAACACAAAGGATTTGGAAACTCATTTGCGGAACTTTTTGAAGGGGCAAAATGGGTTCTGACGCCGGTTTTCACAGAAGAAGGCTTGGAGCTTTTATGCGATATAATTACAAAACTCGGGGCAAAAACAATAATCACGACACCTGAGAAACACGACGAAGCGGCCGCATTGATTTCGCACATGCCACTTGTTGTCGCACAAGCACTATTTATGTGCGCGGAAGATAATCCCCTTGCACTAGAAATGGCAGCTGGTGGGTTCCGTGATATGACGCGCCTTGCGCTATCAAACGAAGAAATGGCGAACGACATGTTCTGTATGAATAGCGAAAATATTCAAACCGGGATTTTAAAACTTTACAAATCACTTGGCGAACTGACGACTTCAAACTACCCGCAAAAAATTAGTGAAATCAAATCCAAGCGCAGCAAAATGTTTACGAATTAGAGTTTAAATTTTTATCCAAAAGATTACCATTTTTATCAAAAGTCATAAATAGATTATCCTTACCAACATGTTCTGAATAAATAAATTCCCCGGAAAACTCCTGCTGATTGGTTAAAGTTTTACGTACACCATCTTTTGAAGATAAGTATGATAAAACGCTGGAACCATCCGTATTCAAATACATTGTTCGCACAATATCATCTTTTTTGTTGTATTCCATAATTGTTTGTGAACCATCACCATTAAAAATGAAACTGGTCTCTAATGCATCTTGCGTTTTTGTTACACCAACCAGTTTCCCATCTATATCATAACAATACTCAAGATCGTAACCATCATTATGAGTCTTAATAGATTCTAACTTACCATTTGAAAAGAAAGATTTTTGACCTTGTTGCACTGCCGGATCAAAATCCAAAACAAAAAATTGCATTGGTTTCAAATCATCATCCAAAAGCGGATTTTTGCCGGTATTATTCAATATAGGCTTATGAACACCACGTTCACAACGAGTCAACACACCGTTATCCCAATAATAATTAACATAAGAATGGTCATTACAATTTTCAACCGACGCACGCTGAATTTTCCCTTTTTTGTTGTCATACACAACTTTAGTCAATGTCGCTTTACTTGGATTGCGATCAATAACTTCGAAATTATCATTATCCACATAGTAAGCTTTTTGAACAAATCTTCCGTCTTCTAAATACAGGTATTCTTTAACATACTCCAAGGCTCCACGTTCATAATTCGTTTTTTTGATGATTTTATGAGAATTTGGTTCATATTCTTCAATTTCAACACTTATAACACCTTTTGAGTCGTAGAAATTACTTTGTTTACGGATTACTTCACCAGACACGTTATCCTTCACCAAAATTTTACTAATTTCTTTAGTATTTTCCGGGTTTACCCTATAAATAGTTGTGGTTTTATTATCCTTTTGAACAATAGAATGCAAAATTCCCGCAGAATTTAATATTTTTTCACCCTTCAATGCTGTAACATCCTCAGGTAGTAAAACGATGGATTTTGTTGGTTCAAGTTTCATAACATTTTGCTTGCCAGGCATTTTGTAAGCAGCCAAAGCGCTTAATCCATCAAGCTGAATATTGCGCTCCAAACCCGTTTCGTCCTGAGTTTTTTGTGATACACCCTTAACATTCAACGCCTTATTACTTGAAATATTTGGTATCATATTAACATTATTCATCATCATTCAACCTCCTAAAAACCAATACCATTTCCAAAACCACCCATTGAACTAAATCCGTCATCAAAATCCAGAGAATTCGGGGAATTATCCAAGGTTGCAGAATCGAATGTCACATCATCAAATAAATCATCATTTAAACGAATTGGATCATCCATAAAATTATCGGCATCATCAAAGAACTTACCAGACAAGTTCAAAGTATCATCATACATAGAAGCTATAGCCACATCATCCGAAAGTCCCGGAATCATTTCATTTTTAGCCATGATCTTGTTAAAATCAATTTCTTCTGCAATCCCAGAGATTGTCGACCCCAATTTTAAATCATCAAACTCTCGAAATGCAGTCTTGCAAGGCAAATCCAGTACGCAAAATGCAGCCGCCTCATCTAGAAAAGTATCCTCAGCCTCAGCAGTCGTTTTAGCCTCTATTGCAGAAGATTTTTTTTCAATACTTTTATCCGGCGCGGACGGCTTTCTTTCAGACCTAGTTTCTGGAGTTTTATCCGGCGCGGACGGCTTTCTCTCAGACCTAGTTTCTGGAGTTTTATCCGGCGCGGACGGCTTTCTTTCAGACCTAGTTTCTGGAGTTTTATCCGGCGCGGACGGCTTTCTCTCAGACTTAGTTTCTGGAGTTTTATCCGGCGCGGACGGTTTTCTTTCAGACTTAGTTTCTGGAGTTTTATTCAAAATCTGTTGTTTCGGCATTTGATTGTTCGTTACCACATCTTCTGACTTCTTAGAAACACCGCCCAAAAACTTTTGTACATTTTCGCCTAAATGTCCTTTTCTACCGGCAATTGCCAACGCAACGCACCCAGCAATTGCCATTGCCCCTAACATATATTTATTAGCATTAATTTTTTCCTCATCCACAACATCAGATTTCACTACAGGTTCTGATTTCTTTACAGATACAACTGAGGTTACATTTTTGTCCACAGCGCAAAAACTTATTTTATCAATCATCATCTACCAACTTTCTAATTTTCTTACGCAGCGACGTCAAGTTGTTGTTCGGCCTTTTTATCCATATAAGCTTTACCGCCGAATGCAGCCGCAACCAAACCAATACCGGCTGCAATCCAACCCCATTTGCCTTTTCCAGCCTTTTCAACGGTCTCTTCAACGGCCTTTTTGCCGTTTTCAACAACATTCTCTACCGTCTTTTGTACTGATGTGGAACTTGGTTTTGGTACATCCACATCTGGTTTTGGCGTTGCTCCAATAGGAGTATCTAAAACAGATAGCCCAGTCAATCCATACTTTTCAAAAACTTTAAAAGATTCTTCTGCATTATGGAAAGGTGCAGCGCCATTTGCAAACGCATCTGATGTTGCTTTCACTTTTCGATATGCAATACGCGCATCAGTTTTCATCTGCCCTTGGCCGGTGACATATTTGGCATTGCGTTGTTCTTTATCCAAAGTTTTAGCCTTTTTGCGCTCTTTTGCATGTTCAATTTTAGATTTTATTTCAGCCAGTTTTTTCTTTGCTTTTATTTTTTTAGAACTTTCATATTCAGCTTTAGCTTCTTTTTTACCCGCATTGTTAGATTGAACAGGTTTATTTAGTTCTGCACGCCAAGCAACTACTTTTTCGTATTGTTCAGGATTAACACGTTTTAAAATTGCTAAGTCATCATATTCAGCATAAGCTGCCTTATTGTCTGCCATTGCTCTATGTTTTCTATCGTATTTAGCTTGCTTAGACATTTTACCGTACTCATAATAGTAATTCGGAGATTTTTCGTATGCTTTTCGTGCTTTTGTTTCATTAAACTTGCTATTATTTTTTCCCTTATCCAAATTCGCAGAATCTTTATCGACGCCACCAACGTCCTGAGATGCTATGTTTGAACTAGCATACGCCTTTTGTGCCTTTGCACTATTTAGCTTTTCATTAGCTTTTTGAACTTTCGGAGTCTCAATTTTTTGTGCGTTTAGTTTAATTAACTCATTAAAATGCTCAGTCGCGACCCTTGAAACTTCATCCAATTTCTTTTCATTCAATCTCAATCCCAAAGTTTTATAATACTCAGCCGCAGCTTTTCCCGCGCCTTCAGGAGTTGGATTTTCTACTTGCCCTATGTATTGATTCAATACAAAAGCGCGAACATTTGACGCCAATTTTGTAGTTATCGCGAGTTTCATTTTCTAACCTTCTTTCTATATTTTCATGCCTACCTGTATACATGAAAACATAGTGAAAGAATTTTTTGCACTCTGCCCCTCCCATCCTATCCTATCCTATCCTATCAGGGATTATGACAGGGTTTCAGCCTATTTGCAACTTATTTTTACAAAAATTTACAATCTGTGCTACCAACCCCGCTTGGATGTTTTACATAGTAACCATCCTTGTGTAAAATTCCGCAAAATTTTAGGGCGAATTATTTATTCGCCCCAAATTATTTCTTCATTCTACTAAATCTTTTGTTTATAAACCTTGCCGGAATATTTTTCAATTTCAGGGGTATCAATTTCAAATATATGAATTCTGCCCGGCGCGATATCGACGCGGAGTTCATTATCACGCGCTTGTAGAATACTTTCTTTGCCATACGACGGCAGAATATTGTTCAATTCCTGTTCTTTTTTCATCGTCGGAACTTCAATAATCCCGGCGATACTTCTATTTACGTTTTTGTTCGCAACGACAAGAAGAGTTTTTCCGTCCTTATGTCTTGCAAAAGTCACCAACTGATCATTTTTATCGCCCCATTTGTTTAATTCAATAAACGAACCATCCAGTATCAAGTCTTTATATTTTTCGCGTAGATTAAAGGTTTCACGCAAGAAAGTATTAATTTCGGGATGGTTTCCGCCCGGGCGCTTTGACTTGTTAAAAATATCCATTCGGCCGTGGTGAACCGTCATCTCTGCACTGTCTGTATCGGTGACAAGCGGATTGTACATATCTTCGTAGCGGTACAAATAATAATCACCTGTTTGGTATCCGTCTACGTAATACGGGTTAGTCATCGGCAACACCGCCTGCAAACCGCTTACTAAATTGCAATAATCTGCACTGCCGTGAAACATTGGGGAAATATCGTCGTGGGAGGCAAAAGAGCCGATTAAGGATTTTCTTTCACCCATTTCGTAGGACATGTTCAAGTTATATTTTACATAATCAATTAATTCGGTTGCAGTTTCCCATTCGGGGAATAAGTGATACTGCCCATAATATGAGTCAAACCCTGCACGCAATAGGTCTTTTGGTCTATCGTGCATCATATTTGCCTGTGGGGAAGCGTCTTCATAGGTATAGGTTTCTGCCAACCAGCCAAATTGTGGGTCTTTAGAGTGTGAATACGGAATAATTATATCCCAAAACTCAACAGGTTTTGCACGCGCAACGTCAGCACGAATTCCGTCGATTCCAAGTTCCACACACATATCAACATATTGTTTATGCAAGTTTACAAGCGAAGGATTTAAAATCCGTCGTCCTTCATCTTCCCATGGCTGAAACATTCTAATATCGTTCCAACCTTGTGGCGTTTTAGCCAACCCATCAGCCTCCATCGCCATCAATTCAGGTCTATTTAAAAACAATTCATAAGATGCACAACTCGGCAAATCAATCATCACACGAATATCACGCTCATGACAAGCATCGATAAACGCCTTAAACTGTTCTTTATCTGTACGAGGATCGTCCGGCTCGATTAAGTTAGGGTCGATTGATAGCATATCTTTTGGAGCATAAACTGAACCTGCCGTTCCCATTGCTTTTAGTTTGCCGGGTGTATGGATAGGCAAGATGTGTAACGTATTAAATCCCGCCTCTTTTATCTCATCAAGGCGATTAATTCCTTTGAGGAAAGTGCCGATTTCTTCGCCTTCTTCAATAAAATCGTTTCCGTTATAATCTTCTGCGGAAAAAGTTCTTGGAAGTATTGCCAAAATTTTCGATTCACCACGTTGAAGTTCTGACTTAAAATTATTTTTATAATTAGCGAGTTTGGCGTTCTTTTTCTCAAGCTCCAAACGCTGAACTTCGGTTAATTCCTCTAACGGTTTTGTCAAATCCCGCCGTCCGATTTCGTTGAGTTGCCAAGAATTTATCAATGCGACATTGTCCAAATACTTACCCAAAATATTATCTTTCGGAATGTACGTTTGCGCCGGCTTTTTCTCAGGCGAATTTAAGTTCTCCTTTTGAAGATTAATCTTATTATTAATTAAATTTGTTGAAACGCTATTAATCATGAATTCACCTGTCCTTTAGGCTGTGGCAATTTGCCAAAGAAGAACTGAGCCGCAACCGTTGCACCAAAGATGCCCAAGCCCAAACCTCCAAATAATTTCATCCACGCACGCGCGTTGTGTTTTTGGCTTGAATACCTAAGCGCCATATCATCCATTGAAACACCTGTCATAAGGAATTTTAACTTGTTAGGTTTTTTGTTGAAATGAGCTTTTGCGTAATTTGGTCTGCTAATGCTACCTTCTGCGCACATTTCTTGAGGGATATCAGAAAGGAACGATTCCGGCTTAATGAAGTAATATTCGTCACCGAAAATACTAAAGCAGTCCGCCCTGTACTTATCAACAGTTTCGCCGAAATTCTTGCCTAAAATCTTTTGTGATTCAGGATGGAGCGGCGTATCGTACATCAATTCCATTGTTCCACGGTATAATTCAATGTCCCGCGAAACATCTTTATAGCCTTCCGTGCCCGGTTTGTAGTAACTATTCACAACACGGCCGCGCTTAATCTCAATATCTGAGGTATCACTGTAGTCGATTTCATTACTACCGTTAAAATGGAATTTGGTCGCAAAATCCGAACGATGTGCGTGGACCATAGTGCGTTTTGAAAGTTCAACAATTTCTTCCTTGAGTTCGCGTGCTACACCTTCATCCAACAAGTCTGCCCCAATATTTGTCATCGTCGCGATACGACGGTGCATATCCAGAGATGAAATCAAACGATAAATCGTACTTTTCAGACTCAAAACTCTGTTGTTTGCAAATGCTCGCAATGTCGATTTTTCAGAATTTGCCTGACTTCCGGCCAAAGCATTTGCCGTATTAGCAAATCCCATCTTCTCCAGTTTTTCAGCAGAAGGCCCAAAAACTTTTTTCATCGTTTGCTCAAAGAATGTTTTATCTCCTTCGGCTGATGTCAGATTATCGAACTGGTCAAGACGTTTTGCGATATCAACAAGTTTTTGCATAACTTTGCCAAACTCAGCCTTATTAGACGCAATTCTATCCATTGACTCACGAATAACAGGAATCATCAAATCTCTGTTGCCACGAGCTTTATCCATCTTTTTCCAAGGAATATCCAGTGCGCTGAAAATATCTTCGGTCATTTTATTTGAAACATTAGCAAGATGAGTTTCCGGCGCCGCAGAAAGTTCTTTGTAGATATAATCTTTAACGATATCGCCTTTATGTCCGACCGTGACAAGTTCTTTGACCAAACTCTTGAGCATTTTTTGAGTCGTTTCATCAAGGGTGCGAGACACATTCGTCAACTCTATTCGACGTATTGCACTTTTCTTTTTAGAAATGTTATTCAGCGCCCCGGAAACATCTTCAAAGTCAATCATTTTTTCTTCCGGCAACCCTTCATTAAACGCAACACGCTTCGCATCAAGTTTTTTGAGAATAAATTTATTCAACTCAACCGTATTTGGCAATTCTTTATTGACAAAATCACCTTCCGTTACCCATTGGCCAAACTCTTCTATCGTTGGCGTCAAAGCTTTTACGGCCCCTTCATCTTCGACAAACTTTTGAATGCCTTCTGCGAGTGTGGCGTGCATTTTTTTGAGGTTTTCAGGATAAATAATTTTGTCTTCACTCATCAAACTTTTTCTCAACTCGGCTTGAAGCTTATTATCAACCATTGCGTTTTCTTCGTAACCGATGATTTCGCAAAGCTGGTTAACCATATCATTGCTAAGTTTCTTCCCTTTGTTCAATTCCAAGAAAGAATCTAAACGTTTATACATATCTGAATTTTCGGCATCATATTTTGTATTGAGCGCCTTGTTCAAAATCTTTTTATTTTGTATGTTTTGTATGTATCCGCAAAGATTTTTCACAGGTTGTTCCGCCTGATTACAAATCAATGCACTCATAATCGGCACAGCAAATCCGGCAGAAAGCATCCACAATGTGTTGTCTTGTGTCGCAATTTTTTGCATTTTATCCTGAACGTAATCGCGGCGATTGTTCATATTACGCGGCACGCCCATATAATCCCCGATTTTATTAATTTGTTTGTCGTCGTACAAGTCCCAAGGAATATATTGCGGATCGTTGAAGAACAATTTTTCTCTATCCATACTATCTTTATAGTGTTGACGGACGTTAAAGCCGTGAATAATTTGCGTCGGAATTTGTATCGCCACAACAGGCCATAAAGCCATTGACGCTAAAAATGAACCAATACCCACAAACTCCATTGCCTTAGAAGAATTTGTCACACGTCTGGTTGCAAGATATGTGGCCAATGCAGTTCCGCCCGTAACCATCCCGATTGAATTCAATTTACCTAATTCGTGATCGTTTGCAGTACCGTTAAATCCTTTTTTTAGAGATTTTAAATCGTAAGCCAAACCGTTTGCCCAATGTTTTGGCGCGTTAAAAATCGTTGTGTGAACAAGTTTCCCTTCCGGCGGCAAAGGTTTGATTAAATCGTCGCGATTTGCGTAAGGATTTTCTTTCTTCTGCGGCTGTTCTCTCAACGTCGGGAAGAAACCTTTTGATGAATATGTGCTATTTTTTACATTTTCTATTTGCATTAGCACACCTCATACTTTTCGCCCGGAAGTATTACATCGGAAGCATCTAAAAGATCCGGCTTTTTAGAATAATTCATAACATTTGCCACGCCCAAAACCGTTGCCAGTGCAGAAACACCCAACATAATCTTGCCACCGTGTTTGACCAGGCCGTGACCTTCTCCGTGCCAGAAAGTTTTTGCACTTTCTTTTGCAGCTTTACCAAAAGATGACACCGTCTGAACCAATGCTTTTTTATCCCAGAACTTGAATGATGCCATATTCATAAAACCTTCCCACGGTTTTTGCATCGCGTATCCGACCGCCGTTGCAGCCCACAAATACGAAGAAATCGTTTTGGCCATATTAGATTTAACAACAATTTCTCTAATCAAGGGTTTCACCTCTTGATCCGAATCGTTCAAATCTTCGCCTAATCCCAATTTTTTCGCAATTTTATCATAATATTTGTTCCGAACTTCACCCTTGCTATCGTCCCCATAAAGCAAGTCCCAACGCGGGAATTCAATACTTTCGTACACCTTATGATACTCAATGCTAACCACATCCGTATCGTCCACATTGTCAGGAAGTTCATAGTTGACTTTTGCATAAGGTAGTTCCGTATCAACTCCAGTCAACTGTTTTACAGGAGTAGTGACAAATTTTTTCGAAACATTTTTAGCTAATCCGTAGAACAAAACGCCCAATGCAAGCTTTTTGCCTACAACGTCAGCCTTTGATTTGTCAAAGTGTGAGTAATATTTATTTGCGAGGTTGAAAACACCCATTAACATTGCGCTACCCGCAATATAAGGAATAGTTCCCATTGTTAAAAATTCATAAAAATTAGAGTTTTTGTTGCCCGTAATCCCCTTAGCCGGATAAATTGTGAGTGCATTTGTGAATTTGTCGTAACCAATACGAGTCCGAGTCACAAAATTATTCTTCAACAATGTATCGTGAGAATAATCAAGTTTCTTCTCGTTCTGATTTGAAGCCATAAATGATAAATTTTTATTGCTTGTATCATTCCCTAATGGTAATATCATTTTTCCCCACACTCACAAATGTCATGATTGGAACGTTTGTGAATACAAATTTTTGTTAGTATGCAGTCAGTTATTTACATTTTTTTACAAATTATTAACGATTAAAATAAAAGAAAATACTTGTAAAAATACCCATTATTATACAATAAACACCGAAAATATTAAGTGAAAACTTAGAAACAAATTTCAAAAAATATTTTATGCAAAGATATCCGACTAGACCTGAAACAATTGTTCCAACAATTATCTCTGCCCAATTATAGGTCAAAAGTTCTGAAAAATCAAGTTCAACAATAGGATACACCATAGATGCGCCCAAAATAATCGGTATACTGAGCAAAAATGAAAACCTAGCCGCAGTAACCCTATCGGCTCCGCAAAATAATCCTGCCGCAATAGTCAAACCAGAACGTGAAAAACCCGGCAACGCAGCCAGGCCTTGCACCAAAGACATTACTATCGCCGTTTTCTTAGAGATTTCGCCTTGAGCGTTAATTCGTTTTGACAAATATTCACTCACCAACAACAATACACCTGTTCCAATCAACAAAATTCCAACAACAGAAGGCAAATAAACCAATTTTGCCGCAAAACCTTGCAACGGCAACGTTACAAGCACTGTCAACAATGTACCAATCAGAATAAAAAATCCCACACGAGCGTTCTTATCTGAATAATCTTTCGTCTTAGCAGCCTGCCACATCGCATACAAAATTTCTACAATGTCTTTTCTAAAGAAAATCAAAACTGCAATCAATGTTCCCAAATGCAGCATAATATCAAAAAACACTTCTTGCGACGTTTCTGACGCAACCTGAGTACCGCTAAATATTTTATAAAAACTCGATGCAAAAACAAGGTGTGCAGAACTGGAGATGGGTAAAAACTCACTCAATCCCTGTACTATTCCCATTAATATCGCTTGAAAAATGTTCATTTTAACACTCCTAAAAAGTCAATAAGTCAATAGGCGAATAAGTGAATAGGTCGTTATAAATTATAAGACTTAGTTAATCCATCGGTATTTAGTTTTCATTCATCTGTTAACGACTTATCGCCTTATTCACTTACACTTCATAATAACTTGCGCAAGAAGATTGTGTTTCCCAAACCGAAACTTTGCTTATTAAAACAATTTTTTCTTTCAACTTGTGATAAATAAATCTTGCAATCATCTCACTTGACGGGCTTTCGCCGTTAAATTCGGGAAGCTCGTTGATATCAACGTGATCAAGATACTCAAGAACCGCATTCAATTCTTTTTTCAAAACCTTGTAATCAATTAAAATATTACTTTTGTCTAAATCCTCTCCCGTGGCATAAGCTTCAACCATCCAGTTGTGGCCGTGCTGGTTTTCACACGCACCTGAGTAGTTTAAAAGATGGTGTGCCGCAGAAAAAAACGCTTGTGTCTTAATTTCAAACATATTAACAACTCCTTTTACCTTCAGAAATAGTTCTGATTTTTTCTATACCTTGGGCGTCCAAAATAAAATCGCATAGCTCACGAACGGCGCCGCGACCACCATTTTTTGACGCAATAAAATCACATTCGGCCAAAACCTCATCAACAGCATCTGCTGGACAGCAAGCAAGCCCGACTTTTTCCAAAATACATAGATCCGGCAAATCATCGCCCATATAAGAAACATTTTCAAAAGTTAAATTATACTTTTCGAGCATTTCTTCAAGCGCCGGAAGCTTAAATTTTTGCCCCTGATAAATTTCGGTAATATTCAAATTCTCGGCGCGATGCTTAACAGTTCCGTTGTTACGCGCGGTAATGATTGCGGTAACAAAACCCGTTTGCCCCATCCTAACAAGCCCGTGCCCGTCTTTGACGTTAAAAGTCTTATACTCAACGCCATTTTCGTCGTAAGTCACGCTGCCGTCTGTCATTACCCCGTCAACATCAAACGCTAACAGTTTTATCTTTCGCGCCCTTTCAATCAATTCGTCTTTAGAAAGCATAATTTACCTCTCCTCTTTCATAATTATATAACAAATATCCTATAAATATACTATTTATAGTAAAATTTTTAAATTTTTTATTTTTTACGTCGACGACTTACTTATGAGACAAACAGAAGCCCAAAAATTTGTAAATAGAATAAAGAAGAGAATTGCTTCAAACGAATGTCCTCGCCTGGATTTAAACCTAAGCGATTTGACACTAATGGATGCGATACACGTTTTGACACTCACGTCAACATATCATTTTAACAAATACCCTAAGGGAAAACTCAAATGCCAAGTCCGCAATAACGCGGTAAAAAATGTATTGGCAAACTTTAATTTAAAAAACTTAGAACTTGTGTGCTAGATTTCATTATTGGGGAAAGTTCCTATTTTATATGCGCTAAGGCAAAATCTATACATTGAACAATCAGTTCATTGCGACTAATATCGGTTTTGCCGGAAAGCTCATCAATCTCTTTCAACGTATTTGTATCGAGCCTGATACTTATAACTGTTTTTTCTGCTTTAACTGGAACAAATTCTTTCATCATACCACCTTTTCTGTATTGTATTCTACATGACGTATTAAATATTCTAACTAAATACAACGCTAAGCAACCTGTAACGTATAGCCCAGTTCTTTCAACAATTTCCCCTTACGCCTTGCGGTTGATTTTGTGCGAAGTTGTTTTGCAAAGCAAAACAAGAGGGATTACCGCAAAGCACAAAAGACCAAAAATTCTAAATGCGTCCATATATGCAAACAACGTCGATTGTTGCAGCAATTGTCGGTACATTTGAAATTCAGCCAAGTGGTTTGCCACGTCCGGCGCATTATATTGCATCAATGCCCCTGCCGCATTTTTAACACGCAACAAAAAGTTTTCGTTCAATGGTGTTAAATTTCCAACAAGCATGTATTGGTGAACTTGGGCAAATCTTGTCAACATCGTTCCGACAAGAGACGTTCCAATTGCGCCGCCGATATTTTTCAGCAAGTTTTGAAGCCCGGTCGCGTTGGTCATTTGTTCGTTAGACAAGGTCTCAACAGAAATGGCAATAATCGGTATCATCGTAATTCCCATCCCCAAGCCCATTATTATATTAGGAATTACGATATTAATACTCGCGATTTGCAAATTCAAATTCCCCAATATCAACGTCGATACTCCAAGCAAAATTAAGCCGACAATGACTAATATACGTTTATTTATTCTATCCGCTAATACTGAGCAAAATCCGATTGCCATCAGGGCTCCAAATCCGCGCGGCATCATAGTTGCGCCACTTAAAAACGCAGTATACCCAAGCATATTTTGTAAAAACTGTGGCAAAATAGCAAGCGAGGCGTACAAAACACCTTGTATTACCACCTGCACAATCGTACCTGTTGAATAGTTTTTATCCTTAAAAACTGACAAATCAACCAGTGTATCTTTTCTCATCAATTGCGAAATAAAGAACCAAGTACCAAAAATTACGGATGCCCCAAACGTCCAGCAGATCCAAGGAGCATTGAACCAGTCGGCGTTATTGCCTTTATCAAGCACAACTTGTAAAGTTATAAGCCACATTGAGAGGGTGAAAAAGCCGGTTTTATCAATCTTAACACCTTTTTGTTTTCTGGCATAAGGCGGATCGTTCAAAAGTTTTTTAGAAAGAATTACAGCCAGACATCCAAACGGAACATTGATATAGAAAATCCACGGCCAAGACCAATTATCCGTAATCCACCCACCTAAAACCGGACCGATAATCGGAGCCAAAATTACGCCTAATCCAAACAAAGACATAGCCATCCCGCGTTTTTCCTTAGGAAAACCTTCCAGCAACATCGCCTGACCAAGCGGTAAAATTCCGCCACCGCCAAAACCTTGCAAAATACGTGCAAAAATCATAAATTCAATAGTCTTAGCCATCCCACAAAGCATTGACGCAAAAGAGAACAGAAAAATACTGAACATATAAAAGTTTTTTCGGCCCATAAGCTTGCTGAACCAACCGACTGTAGGGATAACAATACCTCCGGCAATCATATAACTTGTCAAAATCCACAGAGATTCATCGCGAGTTGCCGAAAAAGTTCCCGCCATGTGTGGCAGCGCAACGTTTGCAATCGTTCCGTCAAGAACATAAATAAATGTTGACAGCATCAACGGTATTGCTGTTATCCAAGGATTTTGTTGTTGTTCTTGTTCATTTATTTCTACTTCTGGCATGATTAAGTAACTTATCTCACTTCAACTTTTGGAACTACTGACATTCCGGGCACAATTGTGTATTTTTCTTTGTCGTAATCTTCCGTGAAAACGATTTTTACAGGAATTCTTTGTACGATTTTAACAAATGAGCCGACAGCGTTTTCCGGCGGGAACAAACTTGATTTTGCCCCGGAACTTCTTTGAATACTTTGAATTTCACCTTTAAAAACTTTCCCAGGGTAAGTGTCAATTTTAATATCAACAGGTTGCCCTTCTTTCATATGGGTAAGTTGATTTTCTTTGAAGTTTGCAACAACCCAAACTTTATCAGGAACTATTACAAATAAAGGTGAGCCGACATTTGCGTACATTCCTTTTTCAACGCGTCTATTGGTAACGTAACCTGATTGAGGCGCAACGATTTCGGTGTAGCCAAGTTGCAACTCGGCAAAATCTTTTTGCGCTTTGATTTCTTTTAAGTCCGCGTCCGCGACTCTGTCTTTTGCAGAAGAGAAGAGGGCTTGTTCCGCGCTGGTGTGACCTGCGAGCGCTGAATCATATTTTGCTTGCGCATTGTCAAGAGTTTGTTTTGATACTGCGCCTTTTTCGTATAGGTTTTTGTATCTGTCTAAATCTTTTTTCGCCACTTCGATATCAGTTTGGCGTGCGTTAAAGTTTGCTCTTGCATTATTTTGATTCAATAATGTTTTTTCATATCTTGCTTCAGCTTGGGCAAGTTTGATTTTGTAATCCGCATCATCAATTCTTGCAACAACATCGCCTTCGTTGACAAATTGGTTATCACTTACCAGCACTTCAACGATTTCGCCGCTAACTTTTGGCGCAACGGAAACTGTTGTGGTTTCGACATAAGCATCGTCCGTTGATTGATATTTCAAAGCGTCATGGATAAACCACACCAAACAAGTTACAACAGCCAAAGCAATTGTGATTACAGCCCATAAAGGCATTTTCTTTATATTTTTCTCTTTAATTTCTCCAGTCATATTTACCTCTTATTTCTTATAATATTATATATTAATTTCAACATGCGCCAAAATACTTTCTCTGAATTTACGCAATGATTCTTGTAACTTCTCAACGTTTTCCTCAGTAAAAGAGCGCCTAACTGTATTCAGATGTTTTTCAATACTGCGATTAACTTCTTCAAGCTTTTCGTGTCCTTTTTCTGTAACACCCATTTTTTTTACAAGCCTATTGTTTTTCAGATCAACAAAACGAGTAATGTACCCTTTTTCTTCTAATGAATCCAAAATTCTTCCCGTATTTGCCCTGTCTGTTAAAATCAATTTTGCCAAATCTCTCTGGCAAATCCCAGCGTTGCAAAAAATGGTATCCAGCACAGCATGTTCAACAACTGTAATTCCCAAATTCAAATTCTCGAAAAGTTGACGCCCCAACATTCTCATCGCATAAGCTGTCAGCTCCACATCATAATAAATTGAGTCAATATAGTGCTTTACTTTTGGCATTAAATTCCCTTTTCAAATTTCCATACTTTGTTTCAAAAATTACATGTTGCATTTACAACAATATTATGCTACCATAGTATTATAAAAAAATCAAGCAGGAGGTTAAAAGTTTTGAAAAAGATTATAGCCACAACAATTTTGGCAAGTTTTATAAGTATAAATAGCATGCCTGTATTGGCACTTGATGAACAAAATCAAACTCAACAAAATAAAAGTTTTTTTAAGAAAGCCAAAGTAGAAAGCAATCAATATAAATTTGATTACATAAATTTAGGCTGGTGGGACTCTTTTGGTGATGAATATTTGAGTGCGTATATTCGCCAAGCAGTTGAAAAAAATCACGGACTTAAAGCTTCAACGCTCGCCACTCAAGAATATTACCAAGCAATGAAAGCGCAGTTTGCGACAGAACTACCACAAATAACCGCCGGATTTATGCCGGGTTATTCAAAACTTCCGGGCAAAGGCTCAGATTGGGCGTTTGCACTGCCGATTTTTGCAAGCTACGAGGTTGATTTATTCTTGAAAAATCGCAACAAAACTCAAGCTACAAAGAAAACCTATGAAGTTTCATTGCAAGACGAACGTTCCGCACACATTTCAGTAGCTTCAGCCGTCGGAACGACATATCTTAACATAGTCAGAATGGATAAAGCGATTTCACTTCAAGAAGAAATCGTTGCGTTGCGCGAAAACCTTTACAATCTCGAGAAACTTCGTTTTGAAGAAGGAATTTCTTCTTCAATGGATGTTGTAAACAGCGAAAAAAGTTTTATTAACGCACAAAATGCACTTATTGAACTCAAGAAACAGCACTACAAATTATTAAATCAATTCGCAGTGTTAATCGGTGAAAGCCCGGAAAATATCGCAAATATTCAACGCAAAACACTGGAAGATTTGGAGTATACCAAAACAATTCCAACAGAAATTGCAACCGAAATCATCACAAATCGCCCGGATTACAAAAAAGCAGAATTATCTGTTCAAAAAGCCGGATTGGATGTAAAAGTTGCTAAAAAAGAGTTTCTTCCGACAATAAACCTTGGTGGAATGGCACTATTTAACGCGAAAGATCTTGGCAGCCTGTTCACAACGAATAACATGCTCGCCGGTCTCGGTGGCGGCTTGATTTCGCCAATATTCACCGGCGGAAAACGTATTGCCAATTTAAAAATCAAAAAAGCACAGTACGAAAGAATTCTTGAAAATTACTACCAAACAAACTTGACGGCAATCCAAGAAGTCAACGACTCTTTGTATGTGTTAAAATCCGACGATGAGCGCTACAACCAACTTGCAAAACAATATAACTTAGAAAAAGATAATTACAGCCTGAACGAAGAAAAATTCAACGCCGGAGTGATTTCTAAGTTTGATTTGTTACGTTATCAAGAAGGCCTTTTGGCACTTGAACAACAACTTGACTCATACAAAACGGAAAAATTAATGGGCTTTATCGGTTTGTATAAAGCAACCGGAAGCCAACTATAAAGGCCTATTGAACCCAATTAAGACTCAACGGCCTAAAATAGTATAGACGTGGCCTCGCCACCTCTTTTTAACTGAACTCTATTTCTGTGGCGCTCCTATGAGCGCCTTTTATTTAATAAGGTTTTTTATAGCACCACAAAAGCGGACGAAGAAGTTTTGTAAAATATACAAGTGCAAAACTCAAAATATAATCAAACGCAACTTTCCAGCCACTTTGATTAACAATCCAGCCCTTAATAAACATCCAGCCATCGCCTTTTATAAGTGCAACAATTGTCATATATAAAATTCCAATCAAATGAATGATTAAAATTGCCCACAAAACGCCCAACGCAATATTTTTAACCCTTAGACCGTTTTGCAATATTGAACCCAAAACCCAAACTGCCGGTACATAAGCCAATATGTATCCAAAACCATACTGGAAAACATAATCCAAACCGCCACCAAGCGCAAACACCGGCAGCAACAACAGACCTGTTAAAATATAAAATATCACAGACGCAACCGCCAGTTTCCGACCCAACACCGCACCAACAAAAATCACTGCCGGAATCTGCGGAATTATAGTAAACGTTCTAAAAAAGTGTTCAAAATTAAATCCGTTGACACCTTCTTGAGCCGTTGGGATTACGGGATAAAACATCTCTAAAGAAATAAAGGTTGACACAATTAGCAAAAAAGAACAAAAACACATCAAAACCAATGTTCCGAGTGAAAATCTTAATTCGTCATTATTTTTTCTAAAAATACGTTTTTTCACAATATTTCAATCTCAATTTTTTGTGCCAACTCTTTGCTGCGCTGTTCATAAAGCGTTTTAAAATTATCATAAAAAATATTTTCTGTCCACATAATATAAGCGTCTTCGTTGTTGTCCTGATAGTAGCCTTTGCGAGTTCCGAGCGATTTCATTCCGTATTTTTCGTAAAGTTTTTGAGCCGGAATATTACTAACACGTACTTCAAGGGTAATATATTTTATCATATTTTCATAGCAATAAACAACCAAACGATTAAAAAGCGCCTCGCCAACCGATTTTCCACGATAAGCAGGTGAAACAGAAATCGTTGAAAAATGGGATTCATCCAAAATATGCCACATCCCCATATAACCGATAACCTCATCTGCCTCATTTAACGCAACAAAATAGCGCGCATAACCGTTATTGAGTTCGTTGGCAAAAGATTCTCTTGACCAATGATGTTCTCCAAAAGACGCCACCTCAATGCTTTCAACCGCGTCAAGGTCCCCTTTTTCCATAAATCTGATTTTTACTTTAAAATCTGCCATATTTTTATCCTACCACGAAATTTTAATGGAGTAAAGAAAAGTTAAATAGTTAAAAAGTTAAATGGTTAAAAGGTCGTTAAGGAATAATAAAAGCTTAAAACGCCGCGATAACAACATTATTTATTCATTAACTTGTCGTTAAAACTTCTTCAACTTTGCATAAGTCGCGTCCATTGCCTTTTTGCCCGCATTGCCGAAATCAATTGTGTACATGGTATTTTCGCCAATTTGAACAACATCCAAAATATGCCCGACGCCAAGTTTTTCATGAAAAACTCTATCTCCTTGCGCAAAAATCTCGTCAACAACTTTATTCAAACGTTCGTCCTCAAGTCGTTGTTTTTCAATGGCATCCTCTTGAACTTGCTTATCACGTTCTTGCAACATGCGTTTAATTGCATTATCCTTGAAAAATTCTTTGACTTTTTCATCATCTTTTGCCTTGTTGGCAGCGGATTTCACCAAAATTGTGCGACTCGGAGTGCGATTAGGTTTTTGATATCCGCCCCAAGAATTGCTTCCGTAAGATTTTTGGCCCGAACCATAAGAATTTCCTCCATAAGATGATTTTTGCGAACCTCCGTAAGACGAATTTCCATAAGAAGATTTTGGGCCCGTATAATTTGTTACTGAGCGATTTTGACTACCGGGAGCGACAAAATTTTTACCGAAACCACTGGAAGGCTTGACGTAGCCGTCGCTATCAGATTGCACGGCGCCAAATGAGTAGTTTGAACGACCCGTTTTCACTTTGGAAACCGCGTTTCTGAAAGTTGATGAATCGTGAGTACTTCCGCTAAACGCAGCTTTATTTATCAACTGCGGCGGAATTTCTTCCAAGAAACGACTTGGCATATAATATTTAAATTCACCCCACGTTTGACGACGCTTTGCAGAAGTCAGATACAATTTTTCTTCCGCACGCGTAACCCCAACGTACATAAGTCGGCGTTCTTCTTCCATTTCTTTGTTGTTATTCAACGAGCGTTGGTGCGGGAAAATCCCTTCATCCATGCCCGCCAAGAACACAACAGGGAACTCAAGCCCTTTTGCAGCGTGAAGAGTCATCAACGTAACATTATTGGAAATATCATCCATGCTGTCTAAGTCTGACACAAGCGCAACTTGTTGCAAAAATTCGCCCAAAATATTATTCATATCCTCAGGAACAAATTCACCCGCAACGTTGACAAGTTCCTGCAAGTTTTCAATATCCGCCTCTGCCTCAGCCGTATTTTGGGATTGAAGTTCTGCCAAATAACCCGTTTTCTCAATAACCAGAGTCACAAAATCTTGCAGAGAATATGAACCTTGCGCATCTTTAAACTTCAAAATAAGTTCGCAAAAATCACGCAATTTTGCTCGAATTTTCGGCGAAAAATCAAGTCCGTCCGTCTCAAGCATTTGCACAGCTTCAAATAAACTTACGTCGTGCTGATCTGCAAAGGTTTGAAGATTTTTTATCGTTGTTTCACCAATTGCACGCTTAGGCACATTAACAATGCGCTTGAAACTTTGAGAATCATTCGTGTTAAAAATAAGTTTCAAATACGCAAGAATATCTTTAATTTCCTTACGATCGTAGAACTTCAACCCGCCGTAAATACGGTATGGGATCCCCGCCGCCATACAAGCTTCTTCAATCGCACGGGATTGAGAGTTTGTACGATAAAGAATTGCGTAACGGTTATAATCACCCGTATTTGTTTGTTTAATCTGGCTCAAAATATAATTTGCTTCATCAGCCTCATCTTGCGCCTCAAAATAGTCAAGCAATTCCCCGTCACCCTTTTGAGAATAAAGAACTTTATCCACACGGTCGACATTGTTTTCAATGATTGCGTTTGCAACGTTCAAAATATTGGCGGTTGAACGATAATTTTGCTCCAGTTTAATTAATTTTGCATTTTTGAAATCTTTCTGGAAGTTCATAATTATCGTGTAATCCGCGCCACGCCAACTATAAATAGATTGGTCAACATCACCCACAACGCAAAGCGAGCGCTCCGGCGGAATTTCTTTTGATAAATTTGTATAAAGCATGTTAACCAAATTGTACTGAGCTTGGTTAGTATCTTGGTACTCGTCAACCAAAATATGTTGAAAACGACTATAATACAATTCGCGAACTTCCGGCTGTTGTTCAAGCAGATTAACCGTCAAAAGCAACATATCATCAAAGTCGATAGCGTTGTTATTATTCAGGGCATTTTCATACTCTTCATAAATCTGCCCGATCCTTTGAGATTTAAAATCGCGCGCAAAAGTTTGGAATTTATGCGCGTCCATCATCTTGTTTTTAGCATCTGAAATCACCGTTTTAACAAGTTTTGGAGCGTAAAGTTTCTCATCGAGATTAAGTTTTTTTATCGCTTGCTTAATCAATGCATTAGAATCACCTTCGTCGTAAATAGTGAAATTTCTGTCTAATTTTTTACCTGACGGGAATTTATAATTCTCAATATTTTCTCTCAAAATTCTACCGCAAATCCCGTGGAAAGTTCCGACCCACATATATTTAACAACGTTTTCGCCGAGCATGCCGCCAAGACGCTCTTTCATCTCTTTTGCAGCCTTGTTTGTAAAGGTTACAGCCAAGATATCACGAGGCTTTGCACCGTTTTTAATCAAATACGCAATGCGTGAAGTCAAAACTTTAGTCTTTCCACTGCCCGCACCAGCGAGGATTAATAGCGGCCCCGTAAGCGTTTTCACCGCTTCTTTTTGTTCTTTATTAAGATTTTCTAATATTTTTTCCATATCCCGTATTCCCAAAATTAAATTTTTATGCTATTATTATAGAACAGTAAAATACAGAATGCAATCAAAAGGAAGATGATATGGAAATATTGTTAAGCACAGATGATGAAAAAGAAAATCAACAACCTTCAATTATGGTTCCGCTAGATGATTTAGACCGTGCAGACGACAGCCCTGATGCCTATGATGAATTGGCTATGGAACTTGCGACAATCCAACAGTCGGCGAAAAAAATTGCTATTATCGGAAGCCGTAATCTTCCTATCACTCACCAACAAACAATCGAAACCCTTGCAATGGCACTCGTTATGCAAGGCAATACAATTATCACATCCGGCGGTTCTTCAGGAACAAACGCTGCTGCTATTCGTGGCGCAATGAAAGCTAACCCGGATAAATTAAAAGTTATTTTGCCGCAAACTATCGGCCAACAACCAAGCGACGTCCAAAACCAATTAATCGGGGTCCCGAACATCGTTGAACACTCAGACCGCGCAATGATGACTCTTGCCGACGCTTCAAGAGTTTGCAACAGAGAAATTATTGACGATTGTAACCAACTTATTTGTTTCTTATCGCACACAAGTAAAACTTTGCACAGCGCCGTTCAATACGCAGAAGAAGGCCACAAAGTTATTACTGTGTTCTATTTAGATTAATGAACGACGCAATCAAAAAATTAACAAGCAAAAACAAATCTGACTACGAGCAGGTTGCGTATCAATTGATTAACTCCTCTGATGTTAATCTTTTTGAAGAACTCGTAAAACAAGATGATTTTTTGTTTGATTTTGTCAAATACAACGTTGCACAAAGACTTCAAAACGCTTGTAATTCAACGAATTACAGAAATCTTTTGGCGTTTTTAAAAATTTATTCACCATCATACGAAGAATTTATTGTTTCAACATTGGCGAAATTTGCAAACGAAGATTTAACAGACGAAATCCTTGAGATATTCGAAAACGGCACAGATGATGAAAAAACATACTGCGCAAAATACTTCGCGCACATACAAGATTCACTTGCATTGCCACTTTTGAACAAATATGCATTCAGCGAAAATGAAAATTTGGCAACAAACTGTGCAGTAACATTGGGACAATTTGGGGACAAAGAGGTTTATAGTCATGCACTGGAGAAGCTCTCATCTGACGATGATTTTGAGCAATTTAGCGCCATAAATTTTCTTGTCGCATACGGCGACAAAAACGCCGTCGCAGGAATCATTGACGCAATGCAAAAATCTACAATGGCTGAAAATATCGCGGGCGAAATCCCTTATTTGATCGACCTTTTCGAACTTTTCAACCGCAACCGAACACACGGACTTCTTGTTCTGAACCACATCGTTAACGGTTTGGCCGAAATTCTTCCACTGGCATCAATTTTTGACTACAATTTGTACGAAATTTTAAAAAAACTTGTTCAATCGGTGACAAAAAATTCAGCAATTGCAACAGTTTTGACCAACGCACAGGAAAAATTTAACACTCTTACCGAAAACGATGAGTATCTTTTCGACGAAGACAAAAACACAAAAAATGAAGTCTTTGAAATCAAAAAACTTCTGAATAGCGCAAAAATCCCACAGCTCACAGACGAAGAATTAAATGAAAATAGCCCGTTCGTCTTTACCGCTCTGGATTTCACCACAAATACGGATGCCGTTACAAAACTCCTTTGCGCACAAAATCAAACAATAATCCTAAAATCAGCAGAAATACTCAAAAAACTCGGAGCTTGGGATGAATCAACTAAATCCATTGCTCTATCAGGTGTTACAGACAAAAATATTCACTCCGTAATCGAGGCACTCTAATGGAAAGAAAAACAATAAAACTTATCGCGACCGACATCGACGGAACATTATTAAAAAAAGACTACACTTGTCCCGCTGGACTCATGGAGTGCCTTAGAAACCTCGAAACCAGCGGTGTTAAAGTTTGTTTAGTAACAGGCCGAATGCACCAAGCCGCAAAAAAAATCTACAACCAACTTGAGATGAAAAACCCTCTCGTATCCTATCAAGGCGGCCAAATTAACACACACAGCGGTGAGATTATTTACCAAAAAACACTGGACAAAGATTGCATCCAAAAAGCCGTACAATGGGCACGAAAAAACAACATCCATCTGCAACTTTATACAAACGACAAACTCTACGCAGAGAATGAAAACAAATTTATCCAACGCTACTCAAAAGAACAAAATGTCCCCTATGAAATCGTAAATTTTGATGATTTAAAACCGGCGTACGCCAGCAAACTTCTTGCTGTCGACTACGACAACCCTGAACGCGTTACAAGCTGGGTAAAACAATTGGAAACCCAATTTCCAAACTGCTTTATCGTCAAATCCACTCCGTATTTTTGCGAAATTTCGCACAGAGAAGCCAACAAATGCGATGCCGTAAAATTTTTACAAAAATATTACAATCTGGGTGACGACGAAGTCTTAACAATCGGCGACCAAAACAACGACATTGCCCTCTTACAGGCCGGCGGAATTCGCGTCGCAATGGGCAACGCAACCCCGGAACTCAAAGCCGTTGCCACTCATATTACAGACACTGTCGACAACGGGGGTTGGATTAAAGCAATCGAAAAATTTGTCAAATTTTAATTTTTCTGCTATACTGGTATCATTCAGATACTATAGGAGATTTTATGGGATATAACGACCTTCCTAAGTGCCCTGTCGAAACGACCCTTTTAATGGTGGGCCAACGCTGGAAAGCCTTGATAATACGGGATTTACTCACCGGGACAAAACGTTTTGGAGAACTAAAAAAATCAGTAGAAGGCATTACGCAAAAAGTTTTAACAACCACTCTAAGAAACCTTGAAAAAGAAGGTATAGTCGAGCGAAAAGTCTACAACACAATCCCACCAAAAGTCGAATACACTCTAACCAACGTCGGCTACAGCCTTTTGCCCGTCTTAAACGCGATGGCAAGCTGGGGAACCGATTACCAATATTTCGTCAAACTCCTCGAAAAGCAAAACGGGAGCAAAGTTTAAGCCTTTTGCGACTCTTCTTTGGTAAATCTATATTTCGTGAAAAGGTTTGAAACTCCCGCCACAAAAAATCCCATCACGCCAATGCTAAACAAGTACGGCACACCACTAATCAAACATTTTTGTTTAGTCAATTTCTTATATTCTTTTGTCATATCAGTTCCGCGCTCTTTTGCAAGCTTTTCAGCCAATTTCGGCAACTCTTCCATCGTCGGAACCTTCAAGCCCTCACCGAGCGTTTCTTTGCACTTACCAGCCTTTTTCAACAAGCGTTTAAACCCATCTTCGAAAAGCTCAGAACCCGTAATCACGTAAAATCCAACCAGCGGATAACGGAAAAGTGTTTCCAGAAAATTCTGCCGCCCTCTATCTTTTGCCGCCCCAAAATACCCCAAACCGCCAATCATCACACAAGATGTTAACTGTCCGCGACTCAATGCCAACTTGCCATTTTCACCATTAAAATCTAATCCACAATATTTATCAAAAAACTTCTGAGCCTTTTCATTTTTCTTAAAAAATTTCGTTCCCGGCGCCAAAATCACTTCACCAAAATTTTGCAAAACTCTTGAATTAGCGCCCTTTTTCGCCATCAAAAATCCACCTGCAACACTCGCCGCACAAGCAACAGCTGCCCGCCCGATATTCTTCTTAGCTGAACTCTCTACACGATTTTGCACCTCTTTGCCTTCTTCTTTTTTATAAAGGCTCGCAATATTATTAAAATCGCTCTGTTTAAAAGCCTTCAACGTAAAAAGATTTTTGAAATAATTCAGCGAAAATTCAACAATCGGAATAACCAACGCGCACATCGCCAAACCCGCTTTTGCAGCCACAACACGCCTATCCACAGCCCCCTTTTGCGTAACCAACTGTGCAAACGGCGTCGCCACCTGCTTTTTCAATTCAGGCGCAAGCCCTTTCGTAAAAGGTTTTCTAAAAATCTTTTCCCCTAAAAGTGTCGGTACGAAATACACCAACCCGCTCTCAGCCAACTCAAGAAAAGAATTTTCAGCCAAATCCGCCTTACTTCTTGCAAAAGTCGCCTTCGGAACCAAATTCGTCGCCGTATCCTGAATAAAACGCGACCCGGAAAGCCCGTTCGCCTTCTCTTGATAATTCACAAAACGCGCTGTCGCTTTCAACGGTTGAGCTAATGTATTTATTAAATTTACAGACATTTTCTTTTCCTCATAAACTTTAAAACCTACACAAACAAATTGTGCAGGCCGTAAATTTTATGAACAAAGCTAACCTGCACGAACTACAGGCGCCACCAAGAAAAATGTAAATTTAATAAAATGTTTTTATTCATACCCAAAGTATATCCCCAAAGATATCCAATGTCAAGTATAAAAAAGGCAGAAGGTTTATACCTTCTGCCTATAATATTATTTAACGTTTCACACAGCGCCGGCTGGCGCGAGCGGGCTGAGGCTGGAGCGTGTTTGCCAAAGAATGCAAATCTGTAGGCAAAACGCGAAATTGCCGTTACTTGCGAGTCGAGCAAGACAAGCCGGTACTATACATTGGACCGCCCCATACAAGGTTTTAACGTTTTACACACCTTACACGGAAAGCGTTAGACCGGGTACTTGGATCACGATAGCCCGAGCGAAAACTTTGCCCCCAAGCCATGCCAGACTCTCCAGAAGAAACAACAGAGCCAGACCAAAAATGACCGGTCTCAATTCCTAAAAGTTTCCAGTTATAAAACATTGCTGAAAGTTCATCCCTGTTAGGAAGTCTACTTTCAGTGTCTTGCGCAGAACAAGCAGCTGAGGCTGCCGTTTGTACAACTGTCGTTCCACTTGCTGCGTCTGTCGCTAATGGAAATGGCGCTACAACATTGGAGTCTGTCGGGTATAACGCAGTAATAAAACCGATATCTTTTCCAACAGCATTAGGCCCCTTGTTTCCATTTAAATCATAAATAAAATTTGCGCACATCTTTGGTTGGCTATAATGCCATATATCCTCATCATACATACAGAAAGGATTATAATACAATGCAATAGTTTCACCATTTTGGGTTTCAAACGCTACAGCATTAGTATTAATATTTTTTTGTGGATTTGTATACTTGGAACTTGAGGCTGTTTCATAAGTACTTGTAAACATACTGTTCAATTCACTTAATTTCGTTGGCCAAGTAATTGCACTACCGGCAAGGTTGGTAAATGACGCTGCGATGCCACAATCTGCCAGGTGGGCCGCGTCGCAAATGTTGTTGATTTTTAGGACTTTTGAAAGGCCTTCGGTCAAGAATGTTTCAGCCGCCGTGTCTTTTGTTGCGGTTACAGAACCATCCGTGTTTGTTCCTTCATACTCGCCGTACCCGTTTAATTGTGGCATCATCGCGATGGCTTGGGATAAGCGAGCGTAAAGGGCTTTACGTTGGGTATTCCAAGTCCGTTCGTTAATGTTAGCCATGAGCGATGGCAGAGTTATGGCTGCTACGACACCGATTATCGTTAGTGATAAAAGTATCTCTGCCATCGTAAATCCAAGTTTTTTTGTCATTTTAATCCTCCTGCTATTCTCATACATGTATTTTACCATATTTTCTTGTGTTTTTCAAGTGGTGTTAGCAAATATGCATTCATCAGGGAGGTTAAATTCGACAAAATCGTCAAAACAGGTCGCTGAAATCCAAATATAATCAGGCTGTTGAGGCGCCCCCCCC
>JAZUCM010000116.1:0-8030 GCA_045639085.1 Candidatus Gastranaerophilus bacterium | reverse complement strand
AACTTATTAACTCATTAACTACTATCTACAACCCTATCGCCTTGGTCACTATCTCACCCTTGAAAAGACTTCCACGTTTATATCGTCATAGGTATTTGTATTGAAATATGCGCAACTGGCCACCATTGCGGCGTTATCCGTACAGTATTTCATCGGCGGTGCAAAAACCTTGTAGCCTTCTTCTTGCAGGGAAAAAACTTTTCTGCGAATTTCAGAATTTGCAGCAACACCACCCGCAAGTACAACTTGTTTATAACCTTTCTCCTCAAGCGCCAATTTCAATTTTTTGTATAATGTTTTGGAAACACATTCCTGAAAACTTGCGCACAAATCAGCCGTCGGCAACTCTTGACCGTCAAACTGTTTAACAAGTCTCAACATAGCGGTTTTCAGACCGCTGAAACTAAAATTATACCCATCAACTTTTGCCTGCGGAAGTTGGAAGGCTTTTGGATTCCCCTCGTGTGCCATTTTGTCTAATTTTGGCCCACCAGGATAAGGTAAACCAATTAAACGCGCAACTTTGTCATAGGCCTCTCCGACCGCATCGTCGATGGTTTCGCCCAGAATTGTTTGTTCTGAATACGATTTCACATCAATAATTTGCGTATGGCCGCCACTGACCAAAAGCGCCAAAAACGGCGGTTTCAAATCCGTATCAATGTAATTTGCGCAAAGGTGCGCGTTAAGGTGATTTACGCCGATAAAAGGTTTGTCGTGGACGAGTGCAAGGGTTTTAGCCGCATTAAGTCCAACCAGCAAGCAACCGACAAGTCCCGGCCCGACAGTAGCCGCAAACGCAGTAATATCAGAGCCCTTAACTCCGGCCTGCTTATACGCCTGGTCAATGACAACATTTATCGCCTCAAGGTGTTCACGCGCTGCAATCTCCGGGAAAACGCCGCCATATTTTTCGTGAGTCTTAACTTGGGAGGCCACAACATTCGCCACAACTTCGCGTCCGCCCCTTACAATTGCGCAAGCGGTTTCGTCGCAACTCGATTCAATGGCCATTATCAAAGAATTTTCGTCCAATTCGACTGGTTTATTTGAAAATGATGTAAATTTTGTATTGTTCATGTTATTATCATAACACAAAGGAAAAAATTATGCAGTTTATAGATAAAAGTAAAATCAGAATAGTATCAGGACGCGGCGGAAACGGTATGGTCGCGTGGCGACGTGAAAAATACGTAGACAAAGGCGGCCCGGCAGGTGGTGACGGTGGACGCGGCGGAGATGTTTATCTTATTGCGGATGAAGGTATGTCTACCCTAATGGATTTCAAATACAAGTCCGTTTACAAAGCCCCGAGCGGCGAAAACGGCGGCATAAAGAATTGTCACGGCGCTTGTGCTAAAGATTTATACGTAAAAGTGCCGGTCGGAACACTCGTTCGCGACATTAAAACAGGAAATGTTATCGCGGATTTAACCCAGCACGAACAAACCGTTATGGTGGCAAAGGGCGGACGCGGAGGTCGCGGCAACGCGCGTTTTGCAACAGCGCAAAAACGCGCACCACAATTCTGTGAACCCGGTGAACCAGGAATTGAGCGCGAATTATTCCTTGAACTCAAATTAATCGCGGACGTCGGACTTTTAGGTATGCCAAACGCGGGAAAATCAACACTCATCAGCAGAATTTCTTCTGCAAGACCAAAAATCGCCGATTATCCGTTCACAACACTTGTTCCAAATCTTGGCGTAGTCAAAAAACGCAACGGCGACGGATATGTGGTTGCCGACATCCCGGGCTTAATCGAGGGCGCAAGCGAAGGCGTTGGCTTGGGTTATGAATTTTTACGTCACGTCGAAAGATGCCGCTTCCTTGTTCACCTAATCGACGTCACCGCAGAAGACCCGCTAAACAACTACAATATAATTAACAACGAACTAAAAAAGCATTCCCAAGCGCTTTACGAGCGTTATCAAATTGTTGTTTTAAACAAAATTGACGCAATCGACGAAGAACGCCTTGCCGAATTACGTAAACAATTCAAACCACAAGTCAAAGAGATTTATGAAATTTCCGCCGTCACAGGAACAGGACTCGACAAACTTCTTGACATTATGAGCCAAAAAGTCGATGAAATTCCGCATCCACCATCTGAAATCAACGTGGAAGAAGATCTCGGAGCGTTCGACAACGACGACAGCAAGTTCGAAGTCTTTAAAGTTGACAAAAACACCTTCATTATTCAAGGCGGAAAAATTGAACGTCTGGCACAAGTAACCAGCGACAGAAACCCGGAACAAGTTATCCGTCTACAAAATATCATGAAGGGCATGGGTATCTTTGACGAACTTACAAAACGCGGAATAAAAGACGAAGATACCGTCATCGTTGGACACTTGGAATTCGTATATTTCAAAGACGAAATTTACGGATAATTTTCTCATTGACACCCCCGAAAAAAACGAGTAAAATAAAATTATGGCAATCGTATATTTGAGTTTAGGTTCAAACAAAGACGACAGAATTGGCTACATCCAACAAGCCAGCCGACTCCTTGGCGGGACAGACGGTTGCGAAATCATTCGCACATCCGCTTTCTACGAGACAGAACCTTGGAATATGGATTCTGAAACCTGGTTTGTCAACGCTGTCGTAGAACTCAAAACATCACTTGGCCCGCATCAACTACTTGCCGAATGTCAACGCATTGAACGTCAACTTGGTCGCAAACCCTCTACCAACGGCAAATATCAAGACCGCACCATCGACATCGACATCCTTTTTTACAAAAAAGAAATCATCAGTGACGACGATTTAATCGTCCCGCATAAATTCTTACACCTGCGCGCGTTCACCCTTGTGCCGCTATTAGAGCTTATCCCGGATTTTGAACACCCTGTTTTACACAAAACAATCAGCGAACTACACGACGATCTGGAAACCCCGGAAATGGTATTTCTCTATGGCACAAGAATCTAACACACCATCACGCAATCGGCTTAAAATTGGTATAATCGGTGGTGGCCCGGCCGGATGCTTTTGCGCATATTTTCTACAAAAAGACTATGACGTCACAATCTTCGAGATGAATTCACCCCTAAAAACCCTATTAGCAACAGGCGGCGGGCGTTGCAATCTTGCCTATGCAGAGTACGATTTTCGCGAACTCGCAAAATTTTACCCGCGTGGTGAAAAATTCCTCTACTCGATTTTCTCAAAATTCGCCACTACGGACACACTAAATACCTTCGCCCAAATGGGAATAGAAACCTACACCCAAAACGACAACCGCATCTTCCCAACATCAAACAGTGCCGCAGATATGCGAGAAAAATTCCTCACCGCGCTCAATGCCAAAATCAAAAAAGAAAAGGCCCTACGAATTAACATCCTCGAAACCGGCCTCGAAATCGTTACCGATTGCGGCTCCTATAAATTTGACAAAGTCGTCTTAGCTACAGGAGGCCACGCGTCTTACAACATCGCAAAATACCTCGGCCACAACATTATTCCACCAAAACCCGCACTCATCGGGCTAAAAACCGACAAAATTTTTCCACCCGGAGTCGTAATAAAAAATATAAGCACAAAAATCAACAAAACATACCTGCAAGACGACCTTCTTTTCACCCACAACGGAATTTCCGGCCCTCTTGCGTTCAAAATCTCATCCCTAATGGCGCGCGAAAAATTTCCCTATACAATAAAACTTAACTTCGTAGGCGAAATAAATCTGCAAGAATTATTCGACGCAAACCCACACAAAACACTCAAAAATCTGCTTGCTGAAATCTTGCCAAAATCCTTCGCCGAAACAATCTGTCCCGCCGGCGACACCAAATGTTCGCAAGTACCTGCTAAACTCCGCAACGAACTGCACAAAAACTTGACCGAACTTGAGTTAAAAATCCTATCGCATTCAGGCAACGGCGAAGTTGTCACCGCAGGTGGCGTCGACCTAAAAGAAATCAACCCCAAAACAATGGGATCCAAACTCGTCCCCAACCTTTATTTTTGCGGAGAAGTTGTCGACATCGACGGCTTTTGCGGCGGTTTCAACCTGCAAAACTGCTGGTCGACCGCCTACACCGCCGCTCAAGGGATTAGCGCTTAATACAACGAACACTACAGCTATCACGTGTATTTAGAGCACGCATCCCTGTTTCAAAATATTGACGCCACGCTTTAGAAACAGAATAAACAGAACCAGACCAATACCAACCTGAATCAATCCCAAGAAGTGATTTATTGTAAAACATAGCACTTAATTCATCAATATTTGGAATTCTACTATCTATATCTTGAGCCGTGCAAGCAGCGTTTGCTTCTGCCTGAACAAAAGAGCCGGCATCGGCAGCAAGTGGAACCGGGGCTACAATATTTGTTTCAGTATTATACAACGCGGAAATAAAACCAATATCTTTACCTACAGTATTAGGTCCCTTACTTCCATTTAAATCATATATAAAATTTGCACACATTAGAGCTTGAGAATAAAACCAATCCGTGTCTTTTTTAACAATAGGAGCATTAGAACATTTAGGATTATAAAGAAGAGTAATTGATTCACCATTTTGAGTCTCGAATGCTGCGGCCTTTGTATCTTGCTGTGAATAAGAATAGGCAACATCACCACCACTAGGATTCCAACCAGAACCAACAAATGAAAAATTCACAAATGTACTATTCCATTCACCGATTGTCGTTGGGCAAGTTTTTGTACTACCTGCCAAGTTTGTATAAGATGTCGGAACTCCACAGTCTGCAAGGTGTTCACTGTCACAAATGTTGTTTATCTTGAGAACCTTTGACAAACCTTCGGTCAAAAAAGTTTCCGCAGCGGTGTCAGCCGTGACACTTCCACTTTCATCCTCTGTCAACGTTCCATATCCACCAACCTGCGGCATCATTGCGATGGCTTGGGACATTCTTGCGTAAAGTGCTTTTCTTTGGGTGTTCCAAGTGCGTTCGTTGATGTTTGCCATTAAAGATGGCAATGTAATCGCGGCTACAACGCCAATGATTGTGAGGGAGAGCAATATTTCAGCCATCGTAAAGGCCAAGCCGAGCAGAGCCACGGAGCAAGACTTGTCTTGCGAAGAGACGAGCGCGCGACGCGGAAGACCGCGCTCTTTCGCGCAAGCGCGAGCGGTGGCGAATTTGCGGACGGACGAAGTGTCACGAGTCCGGATAGCGAACAGATTTTGCCTACTGGACAGAATGTCCTTTGGCAAAACTCTGTGAGCGTGGAGCAAATTCAAGAGAGCGTTTAACGCGAGGCGCAGTACCAGCGTTGAGCAATTTTGGTGTGTAATGTTTGATTTTTCGTTCATGTTTACCTCCGTAATCTTACATTCGCAAGGGTCGGAGATTTTCGCAAAACATGCGCCTGAAATCCAGATATAATCAGGCTGTTGAGGCGCCCCCCCCCCCTATTGAACTCTTTATATTTTCATTCTCATCTAACATGCTCTCATTATTTACCATGTTCGCACTTTTGTCAAGCCCTTTTGGGTAGCAAAATTTTTTCTTTTGTGCAATAATCCGTTTATGAATATTTTACAAGAATTTGACACAATCACGGCAATAGCAACACCAATCGGCACCGGCGGAGTCGGCGTAATAAGGATTTCCGGCGAAAAAACCTACGAAATTCTCGCTCACATCTACAACAAACCAAACCCCGAAATCGGCCGAATTTCACACGGTTGGATTTTAGACGGCAACAAAAAAATCGACGAAGTAATCGTTTTACCCTTCCAAAAACCACACAGCTACACAGGCGAAGACGTCGTCGAAATCCACTGCCACGGCGGGATTAATGTCGTCAAAAATATTCTTGACCTTATCATCAAGCACGGCGCTCGTATCGCAGAAAAAGGCGAGTTCACAAAACGCGCGTTCCTTAACAAAAAACTCGACCTTTCACAAGCCGAAGCCGTCGCTGACCTTATCCACGCGAAAACTAAAAATTTCGCCAAGCATTCTGCCAAAAATCTCTCCGGCGTTTTGGCAACCAAAATCAAAGAACTTCGCGCAGATATTTTCAATGTCCTATCTCGGATTATCGCAGGAATCGACTTTCCGGAAGACGTCGCAGAACCCGAATACACTTATCTTATAGAAAATTTTGAGCGAATTATCACAGAAATTGACCGAATTTTAGACGGCGCAAAAAGTTCAAACATTTTACGTCAAGGCCTAAAAATCGCCATTGTCGGCCGGCCGAACGTCGGAAAATCCTCGCTTTTTAACACCCTTTTGAACCTTGAACGCGCAATCGTGACAGATATTGCCGGCACAACCCGCGACGTATTGAAAGAAAACCTCGACTGGGATGTTCCGATTACGCTCATCGACACCGCCGGAATCCGCGACACCCAAAACGTCGATAAAGTCGAAGAAATCGGCATCGAATACTCCAAGCAAGCTGTCGACGAGGCCGACTTCATAATCTTCCTCTACGACGCACACGCAGGCTTCACCGCAGAAGATAAAGAAATTTTTAAACTACTAAATAACAAAGAACACATCATCGCTGCCAACAAGATTGATTTAAGTGCCGCCAAAATCATCCAAAACGCCCTTGGTATCTCGACTTTCACCAAAACAGGACTCGACGAACTAAAAGCAAAAATCAAGGAATACAGCTACAATTTCTCTAACGAAAACCTGGAATTTACAACAAACACACGGCAACAAAATTGCCTTGAAAACTGCCGAGAAGCCCTAATGAACGCATTAGTATCTGCAAGAAACCACGAATTACAAGACCTAATATCGATAGTTCTCAAGTCTGGCTTGCTTTTTCTGGATGAAATCACCGGCGAAGTGATAACCGATGAAATTCTCAATAATATCTTTGACCACTTCTGCATCGGCAAATAACCACAAGGTGGTTTCCATATTTGTGTCGATTATTGACAAGACTGCACGTTAGATTTATTGCCTTACACAAAGTACCCCCTTATATTCGTAGTGCTTGGCGTTAAAGCTAACGCATTACGCAACGCACAAGATTTTCATTTGACTTGACCCAAGAGCCGCTGCGTCCAGTGAACGAATGAACATCAAAAGCTCGATCTGCACTGTAGGCAGTTCCGGACCAAAAGTGCATAGAACCCGATAAGTTGATTAGGTTTTTGTTAATCAACATTGCTGAAAGTTCATCAATATTGGGGATTCTGCTTTCAGGATTTTGTGCTGTGCAAAGACTTGCTGCACCAATCCAAACAGACGAGCCAGCATCTGAAGAAGATGACGGCATCGGAGCCACAACAAGAGGGTCAACAGAGTTGAAACTCGTTATAAAGCCCATATCTTTACCGATAGTGTTCGGCCCTTTGTTACCGTTCAAATCATAAACAAAGTTTACACACATATTAGCTTGAGGAAAACCAAACACATTACCATATTGCGTTAAACTCGCCTCATTGATATATTCAGCACGGCAAGAATGATTATAGTACGCAACAATACTTTCGCCATTTTGGGTTTCAAACGCTGCGGCCTTTGTGTCCATTGTTGAATATGAGCATCCTGAATACGCTACACTTCTGAACCAACTATTTAAACCGTGTAATGTCGTAGGCATTGCAGACGTTGTTCCCGCCATGTTTGTGTAAGAGGCCGGAATGCCACAATCCGCCAAATGCGCATTGTCGCAAATATTGTTAATTTTTAGAACCTTGCTCAAGCCTTCGGTCAAAAAACTTTCTGTTGCAGTGTCTGTGACAGTCTTTGTTCCATCAGCATTTGTTGTTTCGGTCAATGTTCCATAACCACTTATACTTGGCATCATTGCGATGGCTTGAGATAAACGAGCGTAAAGCGCTTTGCGTTGCGTGTTCCAAGTGCGTTCGTTGATGTTAGCCATTAGTGATGGTAAGGTGATTGCAGCAACTACGCCGATGATTGTGAGAGATAGTAGGATTTCTGCCATCGTGAAACCGCGAAGCGGTTTCGAGGTGACCAAGTGATCAAGTGACCAAGTGATCAAGTCGTTATGGGGAATTGACCTATTTGTATGCTCCATAGTAAATGCATTGTTGTAGGTCGGGTTTACTAACCCG
>JAZUCM010000115.1:0-22436 GCA_045639085.1 Candidatus Gastranaerophilus bacterium | reverse complement strand
CATGAACAGAACTCGTAAACATCGGATTTAATTCGTAATCGCCGCGACAACACCGATGATTGTGAGGGAGAGTAATATCTCTGCCATGGTAAACGCTAAAGTCTTGCACGGGTCCAGTGTATGGAGCCGGCTCAGCCGGTCTGCCATAGTAAATCCATGCGCTTTAGGCGTTAGGGCGATAGGGCCATAAGGCGATAGGGCATTATGGGGAATTGACCCGTGTGTGCATTCAACGCTCTGCGTCATTGCGAGCGAACGGATGTGAGCGCGGCAATCCAGCCGGTTTTGCTTTGCTAAACCGGGCAATGTCGTTACGCTGGTTGCCTGCGCGAGCTGGCGCTCGCGCAGCTGGGTTGCCGCGTCGTTCGCTTCGCTCACTCCTCGCAATGACGCATGTTTTTTAAAATTTTTACTCATGTTGTTCTCCTTCTCGCTTGTATCAACAGAGGCGGAAGGCTCGGCAAAACATGAATATTTACCCTCGCAACGCCAATTATAGCAAGGACTTTGAGGCGCCCCCCCCCCCTATTGAACTCTTTATACTTTCATTTTCATTTAACATATTATCATGATATCGTATTTTCTTAATTTGTCAAGAGGGGCGACGAAAAGTCCGGCATTGTTTTTCACAAACACAAGTATAATCAGGACTTTGAGGAAGGCAGGGCTCGAGTTAGTAAAATCTCACACGGGTCGGCACAGGTATAAGAGCCCCTTCTTGCGAAAAAACATTTATGTGTTAAGCTTGTAATATGAAGAAACTCATAACAACTCTACTTTTATTAAGCCTAATTTCGCCGAATATCACTTTTGCACAAGTAATTCAATCAACAGAAACGGCCATACAGACTCAAGAAATCATTGAAAACATTCCGGAAAAGCTTAAACACGAGATAAAATCCGCAATTATGGATATCTACGGCAAAGACAATGCCGATGAGATTTTTACTCAAGTTCTGAATATTGCCCAAAAATCAATAAAAAATCGTCCAGCATCACTTAAATACACCGACATTACTCGCGCAAATGACTGGTACAAAGACGAAATAATTTATATGTTTTACGTCGATCAGTTTGGGGTCACGGCTGCCGATACGACAAATACGTTTCGCGATACGACAAAAATGTTCAAATACCTCAAAGATCTAGGCGTAACAACGTTATACATGCTTCCTTTCGCGGATTCGCCAATGACAGACGCCGGATTTGATGTAAAAAATCCGCAAAACGTTCGCAGAGATTTAGGCGGAATGAAAGAGTTTAAAACTTTTATCAAACAGGCAAAAAAAGAAGGGTTTAAGATAAAAGCAGATCTCGTCCTAAATCACTTTTCAGAAGAACACGAATGGTTTAAAGCCTTGCAGAACGGGGATTTATCAAAACTTGACTATTTCATCGTGCGAGAAGAAATGCCTCAATACAGAAAATATCAAGATGAAAAACTCGGCACCGTCGTTGAATACACAGAACCCAACGGCAAAATTTCGAAACGACGACTAATTTTCCCGGACGCGACAGAAACTAATTGGCGAAAAATAACCGTTTCCGATAAAGATTATTTTGTTTACCACACGTTTTACCCGTTCCAACTGGACATCAACTGGGAAAACCCGCAAGTTCTTTACTATTGCCTCGAAACCATCAGTTATTGGAGCAACTTGGGAATCGACATTTTTAGGATGGATGCTATCCCGTATTTGTCAAAAGAGCCCGGAACCAACGCCGAAAATTTGCCAAAAACTCACGAAATAATCAAGCTTTTAAGCAATTATGTTCAAGCGACAGCACCATCGAGCGTTTTACAGGTCGAAGCCTGCCAGATCCCCAAAGATATTTTACCTTACTTTGGCAAAGAAAGAACAATTGAGCGAACAATCAACAGCAAAGAAAATGAACTAAAACGCACCAATGAAGCCCAAATCGCTTACCATTTTCCATACATGCCGGCAATCTGGGCAAGCCTTATTACGCAAGATAAAAAATATTTCCTTGACGCAAACAAAGCCACCCCCGAAATCCCATCGACAACATCCTGGGGAATTTTCCTACGAGTCCACGACGAACTCACCCTGGAAATGGTTAGTCCAGAAATTCGCGAACTCGTTTATTCAGAGCTCGTCCCCAAAGGCGCGAGTTTTAGAAAAGGTTTTGGTGTCAGCGGACGCCTGGCAAACTTTTTAGACAACAATCCAAATCGAATTGAAATGGCATTCTCGATATTATTGTCACTGCCGGGAATCCCAATAATCTACTACGGTGACGAAATAGGAGTATCAAACAATTTTGCCAACGCAAAAAAATCAGCAAAAATTCGCCAATACAAACAAAGAAAAGCAAAACTCAAACTCCTCAGCGTTTTTGATTCGCGAGACATTCACCGTGGCGAAGTCCCGTATAAACTCTTTTATGGTTCCCGCAACAACTACTATGCCTTCAACAGCAAAGTTTATAAAAAAGTAAGAAATTTAATCCACCTACGCAAAAGCATACCAACGCTGGCTCGAGGTGAATTCATCCCGCTAAAGACAAAGTCTCCACATAACTTTGCCTATATAAGAAAAGATAAAGAACACCAAATCTTGATTATAAACAATTTATCAAACGAAAAATTGGTCGCAGAAGTAACGATTCCACTAAACGTCGTATTGAAAAACAACGGTCACATAACCAGCCTCAAAAATTTGGTAAATAATGACAATATAAAAGTGGACATTTCGCTAACAAACCGCACAATGCACTTACGCGTAGCACCTTATGGTGTGCTTTGGCTTGAACTGTAGACAACAAATAAAGCTTAAAAGCGGCCACCACGGCTAAGTCTGACGATTGACAGACCGGCCCTCGGAAACCGACTTTTTATCTTGCGTCAAATTTGGTAACAATTCACCTAAAACTAACAGCCAACTTTGTTACGAAATTTTTTCATATCCGTCAGGATTGTTAAGCAAATCATAATTAATTTCGTTTTCGTTATCCGCAATAGCCGCGACAACAACGGTATCAGACGCCACGTTAACAAGAGTTCGCATCATATCCGTCACACGTTCAATAGTAAACAAGAACGCAAATCCAGCAACCAATTGTTCAGGACTCAAGCCCATACCATTCAAAATCAGCGCGATTGTAATCAAACCGGCACCCGGAATTCCGGCACAAGTACTCGACGCAACGATTGCCAACAGTGCTATTTGAACAACCAAAAGCGGAGTCAGGGCAATTCCATAAGCCTGAGTAAGGAAGATTACCGCAACCGTCTGCAACAATGCTGTTCCGTCAAAGTTCAATGTCGCACCGAGTGGCAATACAAAGCTGGAGATTTTGTGCGAAATCCCGCGTTTTTCGCAGCACGCAATCGTCAACGGTAACGTCGCCGAAGAACTCGCCGTTCCAAACGCAACCATCAACGCTTCCGCTACCGCAGAATAAAGCATTACGATAGAAACTTTTGAGAAAACTTTTAAAAATATCGGATAAACAACAAACAACATTATTGAAAATCCGAGGAACAAAACAAACAAATATTTGGAAATACTCGCAAAAATTTCCAGTCCAAATGACGCCACAACACTAGCTGTTAACGCAAAAACACCCGGCGCCGCCAAAATCATAATCCAATCCGTAACCTTCATCGTCGCCGCAAAAACAGATTCAAAAAACGATACAATCGGTCTGTTTATATCGCCAACTTTTGCCAATGCCACCGCAAACAAAAGAACAAATACAATTATTGAAACCATGTTCCCCGTAGCAAAAGAGGCAAAAGGATTTCTTGGAATAAAATCAAGAATGAGGTTCAAAATATTGCCTTGTTGAGTCATTGCGTGTTTAACAAGTTCCTGCGCACTAAGTGCAGCGTTTTCCGTAATATACTGTGCAGCGCCGATTCCTGGCTTAAATACAAGTGCCAACGTAGCACCGATAGTAACAGCAATTGAAGTAATTATTCCGTAATAAATAATCATTTTCTTACCGAATTTACCCAGCTGACGATTATCACCAATGCTCGTAACGCCAATAATTATAGCCGAAACGACCAACGGAATTACAACCATTTGAATCAACCTGATAAACACTTGGCCGACAAAAATCAAACCTTGCAAAATATGATTATTATACGGGGTCTCGAAAGTGTGCATCAAAACACCAAACAAAATACCCAAAATAATACCGGCAAAAATATGCCAATTACGCTTAATTCCAAGGCCCAAAGCCACAAAAACTTGCATTAGTAAATTAAAATTCATAAAATAAACCTCATACCTTAAATATCGACAATCGTCGACTTTTCCATCTTACACCATTTTTCAAAAAATTTCAATGATTAGAGTAAAAAATTGATTAAATAATGTAAATATTTTTAAAATAACTAGCAAATTAATCTATTTAGAGGATTTATAAAATCGGTTTGGTGTGATTTAATAGAGTATAAATGTAGAGGAAATTCACTAAACACAAGGGGATTAAAATGGTCGATAACAGATCAGCGGGGTTCTACGGAATCGGAGGTTCCTTCAACTTTAAAAGCGGCGATATTTCAGGCACTGCAGCCCGAACTCAAGACGACAAAATGGGCCAAGGTGGCGAATATTTTGCGCAACAAAGACAAGAGGAAGAAGAAAACCTTCAACAACAAAACCCTTATATGGATCGCAGCGCAGCTCTGAGAGCCACGCTCAATTCTCTTGCAATGATGAACGTCGCTAACGTTATCAACAACAGAAAAAAATCAATCCTCGACGACAAAAAAGATTCTAAAACAAAAGAAGAACGCGAAGCCTTGGAAAAAATTCTCGCTCAAAACTCAGAAAGCAATAGTGAAGACTTCCAAGACAATGAATATAATTAAAAAATAAAGCGCCAATCGGCGCTTTTAAAATAAAGTTTCACTATTGTCAGAAAACTATTAAAATACTCTTTCAAAAATATTTTCAACCTTTTGTTCTTCTTTTTTATCCATATTAAGAAGCTCGCCTCTATAAGGTGTTTGAGACCCATTTTTGTCTTTATCTGTAGCAAAGCTCAAAATACCTTGAGTCAAAGTAGGGTTTTCAGGCGCAACAACTTTAACGGTAACTTCGTTTACATCAACAGTCATTCTTCCCTCTAAATTGTTTGCATTGCGTTGTGCGGCCTGCGTGTTTAAATACTTAATTGAATCCAACACATTTTGGTTCAATTGAATTTGAAGCCCGGAATTATTCAAAGCGATTTGTCTTGCAGTATTAGAATCAACGCTGCCATTGTAAAGATTTAAGCCCAACTCTTGTTTCGCTTGCGCTGCGGTTTTAAAAGAAGAATGAACTTGAAACTCAGAGTTTTTGGCGTTTGCACGTCTTAAAATCTCTTGAGAAACCTCTTTCAAGACACTTCTGTCGATACCATTCAATTTTGCACTCACATCGAAAGACATAACTTCTAATCCCTTTGTTTCCTGACATAATAAATATCGACATTCCACAATAAATCTTTAATAACAAATGTGTTTTGTAACAAAAACGTAACATTTGCCATTTACTTTGTCACGAACAGTTAAAGAAAATACTTTATATAAACAAGAGGAAATTAACAAGGGAAAATTGTAATGAGTACGAGTGATTTACTTGCCGGACTAAACTTGGTAAATGCCGGTCTGCAATGCACTAACCAATTAATAACCGACAAACAAGCAGGGGACGAAAACGCCTGGAACAAATTCTTTTTTAACATGAGCGGTTCTGCGGTGAGAATCGGCATGGCAGATCAGATGGCGCGCCACGGCAACTATTTCGGCTATACGTTGAATTCCTTTGTTCCGTACACAGACACTCGCGCAAACGCATCAGCAATGATGTTTCCGTTTATGAGTGGCGGACTGGGATTTTGCGGTAGCCCAATGTTTATGGGAGGTTTCAGACCATTCATGCCTTTTAGCGGACTAGGGTTTGGATTCGGACTTGGGCACCACCATCACCACTGTCACGGCGGCGGATTAAACATCAGTATCAGATGTTAAATCTCTAAGCAATGCTTCATTTTGCGCCAATTTCGAATAACTTTCGTCTTCAAAAGGATCAAAAACATCTTTTAACAAAAGTTCTGCTTGAGTATTATCCAAAAACTCATCCGTAATTTCAGTTTGCAAAACAATTTGGGTAAATTTTCTAATATCTGACTGTTTTTCAAAAAGTTCAACCGCCTTGCAAGTAAAAACTTTTGGCGGCAAAAGGCCGTCAGCAAGAGGATTTGTCAAATATGACTCCCTAGCCAAATTACTATTTTTCGTATTTTTTTTGCAAAGTTTTTTCAAATACACACCCTACATAATTGTAAAATTATATAAACATTATAACACATAATAAAGAATAGGGCAACCCTTTGGGTCGCCCTTAATTTTATCTTTTAACACATCTGACTCTACTAGAACCAGTACGCGCACTTACACCCCAATTGCCGGAAAAAATTTGCTGATTCCAGGCCGTATCGAAAGTTGCGATAGTCCCGCCCCCCCCCTATTAAACTTCTCATACTCTTAGTTTGTATTATCATATTCTCATTATGCACTATGACGTGGGGTTTGTCAAACCCCATGAGGCAAATATTTATGCTATAATAAAAACAAAACGAGGTAAAATTATGAAAGTATTATTAATCAATGGTTCGCCACACGAAAAAGGTTGCACTTACACGGCACTAACAGAAATGGCAAAAACATTCAATGAAGAAGGCATCAACTCAGAAATCTACTACATCGGAACAGATGCTATCGCTCCGTGCCGCGCCTGTTACGCCTGCAAACAGCTTAAACGCTGCGTTATCGAAGACAAAGTTAACGAATTTGTAAACTATGCAGAGAACTTCGACGGATTCGTAATCGGCTCCCCTGTTCACTACGCATCAGCATCAGGAATCGCAACCACGTTTTTAGACAGAGCCTTCTTCGTAGCTGCTAGAACAGGAAGACCTATCTTCAAGCACAAACCGGGTACCGCTATCGTTAGCGCAAGACGCGCCGGCACAACAGCCACGCTTGACCAATTGAACAAATACTTCACCATAACACAAATGCCCCTAATCTCAGGCCGCTATTGGAACATGGTTCACGGGGCAACCCCAGAAGACGTTAAACAAGACCTCGAAGGAATGCAAAACCTCAGAATTCTCGCCCGCAACATGGCTTGGCACCTAAAATGCAAAGAAGCAGGCGAAAAAGCCGGCATCACTCCACCGGAATCCGAAGAAATAATTTACACAAATTTTATTAGATAATCAAAACAGAACCCCTCATTCGTATAGAATGAGGGGTTGCATCTTTCAAAAATAAATTATACTTCATCCTTTACACGGTTAACAAACGACGTCATTCCATCACTAAATTCCTGTTTCCAGTTAGTTCCTGCTAGTTTTTTGAAATTCAATAAACTTGTAGCAATATGCGGCATCTTTTTAACAGACTCATTTGTTGCTTCTTTTCGACACAAATACATATTCATAAAATCCGTTCTTTTATTTTGAGGAATAAATCTCAACTCATAACCATTAAGCTTGTCAAGATCAAGTTTTTCTTTTTTAGCAACTGTTTCAAAAACATCTGCTGCTTCATTGGCAACGCGTTCCATTTTAGGATTAAATCCATCTAACACACCACAATATTTTTGCACATTAACAGGTAATTTCCCACTAAAACACAATGCTCTCGAAGATTGTTGAACATTTGAATTTAATGAAGTAACTTGTAAATTCATAAAACCATTCTCCTTTTTCAATATTGCGAAACAAAATGCCTAAAAGATTTTTTTTGCTATTTTACAATACATATTTTACATAACTTAATACTCAGTCCAATTAAAAAATCAACATGATAAATTTTTGTAAAACGTAACACCAAACATCCATCCTACCACTGCAATCAATAAGAACAGAATAAATAACCAAATTAATGAATATCGGTGTAGATATTGTGTTGTTTTTCTAACAACCCTAATCTTTCACCAATAACTTTGTAAATCCTACCACAAGATAATTTAATTTGTCCAAAAACATTCTTAATTTTTTTGTTAATCGGGGCACGTTTCTTCATCAAACCTACAGCATCATCTATTGGCAAATTTTGCAGCTCATCCCGCGACAACCTTGTTTTCCGTTCGATAAAACTAATCGTTTTTTCATCCAACTTATAACGATTACCAAACGAAACCTGATTAGAAAAAGCAACATATCGAATCTGCATATCCCCTCCAAATCAAAATAAAAAAGAATTGGGGACAAGCCCAATTCTTTTTTATGGTGTCGACGGCGAGACTTGAACTCGCAAGGGTTTCCCCACACGCCCCTCAAACGTGCGCGTATACCGATTCCGCCACGCCGACATAACATTTATATTAAATTTTCAACGACATCGAAGGACACTTTGTGGCGGATGTTGCTCCGCAACCCTCTCGAAAAACGATACTTAATCGTACGGTGCTAATAACTCCATCATTACAATGTATTGTTCTTTTAATAAAGGTGTGCCTCAGGCACCTCGGCAGAGTGCCACTACGACATAACTATCTTATCACAAACATTTTCAAAACGCAATCTTTACTTGAAAAAAAGTTTTTAGTAATTTATAATTGTTCACAGATTTACACTTATTAAGCAAAGAATGGTGGATTTTATGACCAAATATAACGAAAATATTAGAAATATTGCAATCATTGCGCACGTTGACCACGGAAAAACAACTCTCGTTGACTGTCTGCTCAAGCAAGCAGGAGTTTTTCGCGAAAATCAACAAGTCCAAGAACGGGTGCTTGACAGCAATGACATAGAAAAAGAAAGAGGGATTACTATCCTTTCCAAAAATATCTCTATCAATTACAAAGATTGCAAAATTAATGTTGTTGATACCCCAGGCCACGCGGATTTCGGTGGCGAGGTTGAACGCGTTTTAGGCATGGTCGATGGCGCACTACTAATCGTCGACGCCGCTGAAGGCCCAATGCCACAAACTCGTTTCGTCCTCTCAAAAGCGCTTGAATTAGGATTAAAAATCATCGTTGTTATAAACAAAATTGACAAACCGGCTGCAGCGCCTCTACACGCGCTAGACAAAGTTTTTGACCTTTTCACTGAGCTCACGGACCGCGAAGATTTAATAGACTTTCCGTTCATTTTTGCAAGCAGTTTGAACGGATTCGCAATCAACGACCTTGCAGATGACAAAAAAGACATGGTGCCTCTTCTTGATTGCATAATGGAAAACATTAAGCCACCAATTGCCAATGTAGATTTACCATTACAATTCCAAGCAACTACTCTTGACTACAACGATTACGTCGGCCGCATAGTCATTGGACGCATCGTAAACGGTAAAGTCAAATCTCAAGAACAAGTTTGCGTTGTAAAAGCTGACGGTTCTCAAGAGCGCGGCAAAATCACAAAACTTTTTGGGTTCAAAGACCTTGGCAGAGTCGAAATTGACAGCGCAACGGCAGGTGACATCGTCGGAATCGCAGGCTTTGCAGACATTCAAATCGGCGAAACAATATGCGAGCTTAACAATCCGAATCCGTTACCGTTAATCAAAATCGACGAGCCGACACTTCAAATGAATTTTTCAGTAAACGACAGCCCATTCGCTGGTACTGAAGGTAAATTCGTCACTTCTCGTCAAATCAGAAAACGTCTATACAACGAACTGGAAAAAAATGTCAGCCTTCGTGTAGAAGACACCGAAAACACTGATGTATTCAAAGTTTCAGGCCGTGGAGAATTACACTTAGGCATCCTTATCGAAACAATGCGACGTGAAGGTTACGAATTCCAAGTTTCTAAACCCGAAGTTATATACAAGGAAATCGACGGCGTGCAATGCGAACCGTACGAAAACCTAATCGTTGACGTTCCGGAAGGTTACGCCGGCTCTGCGATAGAAAAACTTTCTTCACGCAAAGGCGAAATGAAAGAAATGCACAATGCAAAAGGCAGAACAACGTTAACTTTCCACATTCCGGCGCGCGGACTAATCGGTTTCAGAAGTGAATTTATCAGAATGACTCGTGGTGAAGGTATTATGTACCACACATTCCTCGACTACAGACCTTTTGCAGGCGACATCCCTCGTCAGCGCAACGGCTCAATCATCGCGTGGGAACAAGGCGAAGCAATCCCTTACGCGCTCGCTCAATTTGAAGATCGCGGTGTGTTCTTTGTCGTTCCAAAAACAAAAGTTTACCGCGGAATGATTATCGGCGAATGCAACAAACCACAAGACATCACCGTAAATATTTGCAAAACCAAAAAACTTACCAACATGCGCTCCGCAACCGCTGACGTTATGGTAACCCTTCAAGCACCGAAAATCATGTCACTTGAAGACAGTTTGGAATACATTGCAGACGACGAACTCGTTGAAATCACGCCGGAAAGCATACGCATAAGAAAAGCGGATTTAAACAAAAAAATCTACAATTAAAACGTAATGAACAAAACAAAAACGCCCCGTTAAAAAGGGCGTTTTTTATTAATTCTTATTAGCTAAACAGCTCGTTAATTTTATCTGTAATCTCTTGCGGATCCATTTCGTTTGTCACATTATTAACATCTTGTGCAACCTGATAAAGCTTTGCGGCCTCGATTTTATCGCCGGTAATCGTCACCGCACGTGCAAAATTAAAATGTGCCAGCGCGTAATTCGGGTTACACTCGACAGATTTACGGAAAAGTTCAATCGCCTGCGCAACGCGGCCTAAGTCATCCAGATGAATAACGCCTAAATTGTTATACGCAATATCATAATTAGGATCGTACTTAATCGCCAATTCATACTCGGTGACAGCCTCGTCCAAATCCCCACGTCCCCAATGCAAAAATCCCAAATTACAATGAATACGAGCGTTAGTCGGGTCAAGTTCCAATGCGTTACGATAAACAGCCAGTGCGTTTTCAATATCTTCTTTGTCATAAAAAGCGCTGCCCAAGTTAATATAAACATCAATATCCTCAGGCGTCAAAAGATACGCGCTCTGATATGAGCTTATCGCGGCATCAATATCGTTACTGGACTCCTGAAACACAAATCCCAAAGTCTGGTTAACAACACTCGTCCAATTTTTACGCGGATTCAACGTAACTGCGGTTTGAAAATGTGAAATTGCCCCTTTCACATCACCTTTTACATAAAGAATATTAGCTAAATTCGCGTGAACCTCAGGCAAATTCGGCGTGATTTTCAAAATCTTGTTATAAATTTCAACAGCGCTATCAAAATCCCCTTGCTCCTCGTAAGCTTGGCAAAGGTGCTTATACGCCGGTATATTCAATGTATCGAGCCAAATCGCCATTTTGTATTCAGTAATCGCATCCTCAAAACGTCCAAGCGCCAAATAAACATCACCCAGCAAGCAATACAGCGGCGTAAATCCGGGTGCTTTATCAATAGTGCGAAGATAAATTTCCAACGCCTCGTCATATTTCTGGCGCTGAACGAACATATAAGCATTAAAAAGTTCCGGGAAAAACTTCAAGTTAGCCAAAACCCTTGAAACATAACCCAACGAAACACTATCAAACGGGAACGTCAAAACCGACATCAAATATTCCCATTTCGCCAAAAGTTTTCTTATTCCTGCTTTATAGGTGGACAATTCGTACAAATTAGCCAAAAGGAATCTGGCGGATGACGTATTCATCGGCGCAGCGGCTATTGCTTTATTCGCGTAATCAATTGCTTCTTGAAATCGTGCCTTTTTCGCATAAATCTGCGCCAACAAATAAAGCGCTTTAGGCTGCTTAGATTTTTTGGATAAAGACGTATTCAAATAATTGACAGACTTGTCCAAATCTCCTTTGTAATAAAGCGCTTGACCAATTTTAAAATACACAAGCGCAGAATCGATATAAGATTCCAGCGCACGTTGATATTCGGTAATCGCATCGTCAATATATTGGCAAGAATTAGAAATATCAACATGCCACGCCAAATACAAATCCCCGAGTCGAACATGTAAATCCGCATTAGTCGGATCTGCTTTCAAACCGGACTGGCAAAGTTCAATCGCCCTTTTTACGTTACCTGACTTATATGACATATTAATTTTCTTCTTCAATTGTTGAGTCGTGTTCATTAAAAATTCCCTACATGTAAACTATATACCACCATTGTACAAAATCCAACGGCAAAAATCAATCTGTTAAGGGAAATTAATATGAAGCAATTAGGGCGCGAGCCGTTTGGCTCGCGCCCTGTCTGGAAAATTATCTTTTTACACACCAAACATTACTTGTCCAACCAACAGAGTTGTATTGCAATTGTCCGGTGGCCATATTGAACAACCAACCAAGAGAAGGCACCTTTTTAGCACTTGTCCAAACACCATTCGTACCGGTAGTAGATGCCATTTCGGAACCAAATATGAACTCTCTATTCGTAAACATTGCAATAGCCTCAACAGGAGTCATAACTCGACTATTAACATCTTGTGCTAAACAAGCAGCAGAAGCCTCTGCGTGCAAAACAGACCCTCCTTCATCAGAAGAAACTGCGGTAGCAAATCCATCAGCAAAAATCGGAGCAACAACAATAGGATTTTCAGGATAAAGCACCGTTATAAAGCCAATATCTTTACCAGTGGTATTCGGCCCGTTTTTACCGTTTAAATCATAGATGAAATTTGCACAAACCTTCGGTTGAGTATAAAATTTCTGGCTTGGCAACACACTTTCCATCTCATTTAAATCAGGAATACAACGAGGGTTGTAGTATAACGCGATACTCTCACCATTTTGAGTTTCAAACGCAGCCGCTTTAGTATTCAATTGCTTGTATGAGTAGACATGATCTATTGAAGCACTATCCGTCCCCCATTGTTCATAAGAACCAGAAAACATACTGTTCAACTCAACAAATGATTTTGGCCAAGCAGAAACAACTCCGCCTCTCAAATTGGAAATTTGTCCACTCAAACCACAATCCGCAAAATGTTCAAAGTCACAAATGTTGTTGATTTTTAGAACCTTTGAAAGCCCTTCTGTCAAAAAGGTTTCCGCCGCAGTATCTTCAGTGATATTTCCGTCCGCGTCTTCTGTCAAAGTTCCATACCCTCCAACCTGTGGCATCATAGCGATGGCTTGGCTCATTCTGGCGTACAAAGCTTTTCGTTGTGTGTTCCAAGTGCGTTCGTTAATATTTGCCATCAAGCTTGGCAATGTAATTGCGGCGACCACGCCGATTATCGTTAATGATAATAAAATCTCCGCCATTGTGAATGCACATTGCGTCATTGCGAGCGAACGGATGTGAGCGCGGCAACCCAGCCGGCTGAGCCGGTTCCATATTCGTACCGAAGAATGGCAAGACTGCACGTTTAACTTCTTGCCTCTGTTGAGCGTAGCGAAATCGGTCAATGTCGTCACACTGGCTGACTGACCTCGTTGAAACTCGGTCAGCTGATTTGCTTCGTCACTCACTGCGTTCACTCCTCGCAATGACGCAAGGTTTTTAAAATTTGTTTTTTGCATGTTTACCTCCGTAATCTTGCGTTCGCAAGGGTCGGAGGTTTTGGCAAAACATGAGCCTGAAATCCAAATATAATCAGGCTGTTGAGGCGCCCCCCCCCCCTATTGAACTTCTTACTCTTTTATTGTATTTTGTATAATTCATATTATCATGATATCGTATTTTTTGAGTTTGTCAAGACTGCGACGATTATTTTGTGCATAATGCAGGGTTAATAAGTTAATTAGTTAATAAGTTAATAAGGGTTATGGGAATTAACCCGTATAAAAGTTCAATGTTGAATTTAATTTTTCATTATAGAACAAACATATTACCCAACGTTGAAATTTCACTCGGGTTAATTTACGTTATTCCTTATTAACTAATTAACTCTCTTATTCACTTATTGACTTATTTCCCTTTTCACCACACAAGGTCGTCCGATAGCAAGAGTGTTTGCCGGCACATCTTTGTTCACAATGCTGCCGGCTCCGATTACACAGTTTTCACCTATCGTCACACCGGGCAAAACCGTCACATTTCCACATATCCAAACATTATTACCTATTGTTATCGGCTGTGAGGTTTCACATCCTTGCAAACGCAATTGCGCGTCCAGCGGATGCATTGAGGTATAAAACGAACAGTTCGGCCCTATCAATACGTTATCACCAAATACCACCGGCGCACTATCCAATATTAACAAGTTATGATTAGAATAAAAACTTTCGCCAAGTTTAATATTATATCCGTAATCGCACATAAAAGGCTGTTCAACCATAAACATCAGCCCCGTTTTACCCAATATTTGTTTTAACAAAACCTGACGCACACTCATCATCTCTGGTGAAAGCAAATTGTATCGATGGCATAAACTTTTACACTTAACTCGTGCATAATATTTCGCCATATTTAAATTCGACTGAAATTTATCTCGTTTTTCCTGAGTCATACGAAATAAATACCCCAAAAACAAACATTTTACCTTCTCTAACAATACTAAAAAAATATAATACTTTCTGCTTATTCTTAACAAAATTTATCAAATCCGACAACCTTGTTACCTTCATGGTATTATTTAAATTAAGAAAAAAGGAGAGTTACAGTATGTTAACAAAAAATTCATCAGTAAAAACCACATTTTCAGGTGTTGATTTCACAAAATACACTTCAAAAGTATCTGAATTTGTCGGAGAATTTACTTCTCGCGCGAACATGCCGGGGAAATTTTTAAATTGGGTTAATCTTCCGCAAGAACAATTGAAAAGACTAGACGACATCTACTCTTTGGCAGAAAATTTAAAATCCCAATCAGGAGTTGCAAGATTGAGCGTTCTTGGTATCGGCGGTTCTAAACACACTGTTGAACACATGTTAGCCATCAATGGTTTAAACATTTGCGGCGACTCAGTTGTGTTCTACTCAGATGTAGATTCTATCAGTTTTGAAAGATTTATGACAAGATTAGGCCACGATATTTTATCTTCTTGCTATATGGTTGCGTCAAAATCAGGTTCTACATTTGAAACAAAAGACGGATTTTTGAGAATACAAAAAATGCTGGAAGATGCATATATAGCAAAAGGCCAATCAGAAGAAGAAGCAAAAAAATCAGCAAGCAAACACTTTATCGCCGTTACTGACGGAAACACAGAAAAAAGCGAACTAAGAAGAACTTCTAACGAAAATGGCTGGTTGGGCGATTTATTCATCCACGATGACGTTGGCGGAAGATTCTCAGCGTTCGACGATCACGCTCTTTTCACCCTTGCATTTGCCGGCATGAAAAAAGAAGACATGGCAGCAATGCTTCAAGCAGCACAAGAAGTTTCAAGCTGGTCTTTGACCTCTGATTTGGAACTCAACGACGCATTGAAAGAAGGTATTTTCTGGGCGGATGCAAAATTAAACGGAATATCGGCATCAGTTCATCAATATATGGGTTCAATGTTTGAAAATACAGTTTACTGGCATGCACAAATGCAAAACGAATCAGTAAAAGACACCCTCAAACAAGTTGCAAAAGTTCCTGATGCAATGCACCATTCAGCAGAAGCACACTTTAACCCGGCAAACAAACTAGTTTTTGCGCTCACTGTTCCAAGTGACAACGGGGTTTGCTCATCAAACGCAAAAGCATACATCGATGCGCTTTCAAAATCTTACGAAGTTACCGGCGCAACTTTTGTTGAAACCGTAGAAACTTCAGGCCTTGGGTTAACACCAACGGCTGCAGGAACGGTAACTCAGTTAAGAGCATTTGCAACTTGTTATCAAGAAATCGTTGAAGCAATTATGCAAAATCGTGAATTGCCGGAAGTTTTGGACAGCGTACTTCAACCGCACGTTGAATTTTACAAAAAGAATTTAAAAGGCGGAGTTGTTGTTCCGGGAAGAATCGGATAATTTAAAATACCAAAAATTAGGCGGATTAGATTTTTCTAATCCGCCTTTTTTATTCTATAGAAATTTCTTTTAGTGACGAGAGAACATAGGGCGAATATTCTTGCAAATCACCGGGTTGAAGTTGACCCGTTGCGACCAGAATTGTTCGTTTAACGCCCGCATTTTTTGCCCCCCAATAATCCATCGGGGCATCACCTATCATCACTGTCGTTTCGGCATTCGCACCGAGTTGCGTTAGAGCAATCATTGTCAATGCACCACATTCTTTCGTTTGCGCCGAAGACTCACGCCCGACAACAACATCGAAAAGATTTTCCCACCCAAATTTCTCTAGCGTAAGGTGAGTCGATTCAACAGAATCCGAGGTTACAATACCGAGCCGCAAACCTCTTGAACAAAGAGTTTTGGCAAATTCAATCGCATCATCAATCGGTTTCACATATTGGTACATATCTTTGTAAAACTCTTGGCTGACAAAATCAAAAATCTCGGCAAGTTCGGCCGGAGTTGTCAAAACACCTAATTCTTGCAAATTCCCATTAAAAATTTCGATAATTTTTGAACGAGAATAAAGCGCGGTAATGCCGTCAGAAAGCATTTTACCCGTCACGATGTCATAACCTAAAAAACCGCACAGTTTTTCAAAAATTTCTTGAGGCAAAGAAAAACGTTTTATGACCTCGAGCGCTCGTAACTCCGTCATTTTTCCCCAAAAATAATGTAAATCAATAAGCGTTCCGTCTTTGTCAAACAAAACTGTTTCAACGTTATCCAACGCCCAATTATTTGCCCTCAGCCTAACCATTTTGCATATTCTCCAACGATACATCAATCAAATTTTTAGCGATTTTAACCGCCTCGGCCAATTTTACAGGATTATCCAACAGATTATCAAGCAACAAGTAGTCTTTGACAATTTTTCTGGCATAAGACCCAACCGCCAAGCAATGAGGCTTAACACCACACAAATGCGCAAGTTCCGTCGACTTTGTATTAGTTCCGCCAGACATCATAATATAAACCGGCATTTTAGAGTTTTGAAAAAGTTGTGCCGTTGCAACCGCTTGAAGAGTCGTTCCATATTCATCATCATTCCCACTCATTGCAACACCATCGGCTTGAATTATGGTTGAAAACGGCGCGCGCTTTGAAATTAACCGCGCAACACGCTCTTTCAATTTCACATCTCCAAGTCCCGATCTGTCAAGCGAAATACAAAGCATACCACTAAAATATTCTTGAATTTGCGACCATTTTTCATCAACATCTCCCTCGTCATCAGAAATCGCATGAAACTCAATACAATCAATCCCTTTTTCGATTAATTTCGGCAAAACTTCGCGATAATCCTGCAATTGTGAAACCATAGAAATCGCACCGACAGGACAATTTTTCAAACACTGTCCACACCCAATACAACGTTCATTCTTAACTTCGAACTTATTAGCCGCGGGAATAATTGCTTCGTGCGGGCAAACACTCCTACAATTTCCACAACCTACACATTTATCTTTATCAATAACCGCTTTTGTAATATGCGGATCACCGTCGATTCCTACACTAACGCAAAGATATCTGTCATCCTTTATCCCGGCTCTTTCAAGCCCACGCTTGGCAGCATCGACGATTTCCGGCTTAGCGCAAACATCAAAAAAATTACAACCGGCAAGAGAATAAATCGTCACCAATTTTTCGACCTCGACAGCATCCTCATTGCCCGCACCACAAACTAACTTAAAAGCTTTTTTCATTTTCAAAACATCTTGCAACATCTTTTTCACACTTTCTCTTATAATAATTACTGTTTAATTCCGTTTCTGACGAACTTTGTCAAGTCTAATAACAACAAAGCGTCCTCCATGCAACAATTTTTACTCCATCGTGCCGGAGAAATATCAATTCCGCCACGGCGTGTGTATAGACAGCAAACCAAAAGTTCATCATCCTCATCAAGCAAGTCATACAGCCTTTTATAAATCATCTCACAACACTCCTCGTGAAAATGATATTCCGCGCGAAACGAACTTAAATACTTGATTAAACTTGCCTCGTCAAAATGTTTTTGGGATTTATAATAAATAAACGCGTCCCCAAAATCCGGCTGATGTGTAACCCTACAATTTGAACGCAACGAATCAAACTTCAAATAATATTCCGTCATCATGCCTGTATCTTCAACTTTAATCAATCCGGGTGCTTCGTTAAATTTCTCAACTTTAAGCGCTTTTTCATCAACAAAGTCCATAAGATTTTTAAAGTTTGAAAAAATATCAGCACGCTCAGACTTATCATCCAAAAACGCAACTTCGACCGTCGTTTTTAACTTTTCACTCAAATCTTTTTCAATAAGATTTTTACAAATAGCCAAACATTCAGCCATATCAGCCCCGTAGCGCGACATGTTAAACGAATTCAAATAAAGTTTCAACGATTTGGATTCCACGAGAAACTCATTATTACAATTATATTTAAGCTTCAACACACGAGTCACAGGCACCCCATTTTGAGTCATAGCCGAGAACTCATAAGCATGCCAAACATCCCATCCCATAAACGGCAACTCCGCAGCATCAATTTCGTACTGTCGCCTATTTTCAGCCCGCGGGACAGCGACCAGAAGCGCCGGATTATACAACTCACTCCCGCTAACACGTTTGCCCAAATGCGTCGCCGCAATTTTATCTGTCTCATTTATCATAATTTTCTCCTGCATTTATAATTATAATAAAAAAATGAGCACTTGAAATTTTGTCGCAAATATGTTACAATAGAGCTATGAAAAAGTATCAAATCTTCATATATACAACTGCTAATGGTAAAGCTCCGTTTATAACTTGGCTCAACTCAATTAAAGATAAAACAACTCAAAGAAAAATAAAACTTCGTATTGACAGACTCACAGATGGAAACTTTGGCGATTGTAAAGCTGTCGGAGAAAACATCAACGAATTAAGGATGTTTTTTGGCCCTGGTTATCGCGTATACTATACTATTGATGAAGATATTTTAGTAATATTACTAACCGGCGGAGACAAATCAACCCAAACTGAAGACATAAAAAAGGCCAAAGAATATTTAAAATCATACAAAGGAGAACTCAATGAAAAACAATAATCTTATATCTTGGGACGAATATCTCAACAACGAATTAATGGATCCTTGCGAAGCAATTGCATATTTGGAAGTGGCATTAGAAGAATACCAAACTGACGGCAATACAGAGCACTTAATGCAAGCAGTAAAGAGAGTTGCTGAGGCTCGTGGCGGCATTTCAAAACTAGCGCAAGAAACAAATCTAAGTAGACAAAATCTATATAAAATATTTTCAAACAAAACCAGCCCTCGTTTTGATACACTTTCCAAAATTTTAAGAGTTCTTGGTTTTACCATCGTAATAAAACCCTTTAATTCATCATTTGGAATTTGTGAAACAACTTAAACTTTTGTAAAATTTCACCTCAAAAGCATAAAGAAAAATTGCCTATTTGTCGACTCATAAGATGAGGTATAACTATGCAAATAGGCGAACCAATGCTCCAATTGTTGCTTTACAAACGAGCACAAGCGGATCAAGCAAAATTTTCACAGAGTGAGACAACGGCAGAAACGGCACAAGCGGTTACTGCCGAAAGTGCTGTCGCGGCGACAAGCACTTCTCCAACATCAGAAGATTACGCAATCGCAAACGAATTTGCAATGTCTTCTATCAATTCCGAAAAACGCATATCTATAGCCGTTTCAGACTCCAAACTTCTACAACAACACGCAATAACTGTTTCCGCGCTTTCACAAGCCGAAATAACCCAAATCAAACAAACGATTTACAACTTACACCACGGACTACTTCCTGCACCTCCAGGCGGCGGCTCCGGTGGCGGAACTGAACCTCCAGGAGGAACTGAAACCCCTGAAACTCCGACAACCCCAACTCCGGCCGGTAACATATCTTTCATCTCTGACTTCGGCAATGTAGATGAATTATTTACCTACATGAATACTATTGACTCAACAATTGACAAAACAAGCGGGCTAAACCGCGACCAACTCTGGGAATTTACCCAACGCGACGACTGGGAAAATGATGCATTTAACGACAATTTCTTCGGACGTCTTAACTTGGGTTTTAACAGTATTGACACAAACGGCGATGGTACTCTATCTTATGAAGAAATTTGCAACTTCATCGGCGAAGAAATGACTGCTTCCGAATATGCAGACAAAGTCGAACAATACTCAGACTCTTTACAAAGTCAATTTATCACTATGACGCCCAGCGAGAAACTGAATTTTGCAATCGAAAAAGCGAGAGAATACTTAGAACAAGTAGGCTTAACCGAACAAATCAGCGCATTAAACAGACTTATCGCAGAAAACAAACTCGGTTTTGCCGACCTCAATCCAGGCAAAACATACGACCCGAGCACAGGCGGCTGGTATTTGGGTGCATATTCATACTATTTAGACGACACGGGCACATATTGGGCCGGGGATGACGATTTCTTCTACGATCAAGACGAGGACGGATATGATGACTACTACGGCGGAATTTATCTTGACCAGTACTACTATTGCGAAAAACCAGACGCAATGTGGTATGACTTAACCGCAACCCTCATCCACGAATTAACCCACGCTACCGCATCCTTCCACCCTACCAGCGAAGTAACTTGGGGCGAATACGTCGCTTACCAAGTTGAAGAAGACTATCTGGACAGCATCGGCAAAGGCCAATGGAGTGGTGCAAACGAAAAATCAGGAATTTCCAACCACATTACAACATATTATACAGACGAACCCGTTCCGAGCGGCAAATGGTGGACATACGGGAATTATGCTTAGATGCAACAACTCTTAACATTTTAACCTTATTACCTAAAGATTTCTCTCAAAATGCCGACACAAAACATGATAGTACTATTTTGAGGAAATCATTATGGGTATGGCAGCATCTCAAGCCAGATTTCTGGGCTTGACGGCAAGAATGAATAACATTGAATACGAAGGCCAACAGATTAACCAACAACGGACGGCGCTTTCCAACAAGTCTGCGTCTTATTACAGCGACTTGTTGGGTATGTCTGTTCCGACTGCGCCTTCCGTTGAACAATATACCCAAACCGTCTACACCTTTAACGACGGCGCTTTGACCAACCAAATTACTTCTTTGATTGCAGACCCAGACAACGTGGGAACCTACAAAGTTAGTTATATTAAAAATTGGACGGACGATTTTGCTATAGTTGCAGCAGCCCCAAGCATAATCACAGAGATTTCAGCTGGCAGCGTCTACAAAATCGGAGACACAAAACTCCGAACCCTTGGCCAAATCGCAGGCGGAACAAGTGTCGGAAGTTCAATTTCATTGGACGGAACGACCTACACCGTCAACAACGATTCCGGCGGATATTATATCAACAAATCTGAAAAAGTCCCCGGAGTTGCAACTTGCAATTCAACAGATATTGGAAACTTCAACTACGCGCTTATGAGTTCTGACTACACATACGCAGAACACCTCTACAAAGACACCGCAACAGGGAATTTTTACACTCTGGACTCTGACGGCAACAAAGTCGTACAAACGGGCGTTAATGAAAGCAGCCCGAACGTCTTAATTTATCTTTTTGATATGAGTGAACCCGATCCCGAATACGCAACCAGCATCGTTACCCCAAACGCCGACGGTTCTTATACAAAAGAGATATGGACAGAAACCCCGGTAAAAAAATATCTGACACAATCACAAGTTAACAGCATTACTACCTACGCAGGAGCCGCAGATGACCCATATTTAAGTTCACTAAGCGCTGACCAAATCGCAAATCTAATTACAGAAGAACAAGCATACCTGGAACTTCTACATCAAACCCACGGCAACACTGACAACTACTTCGTCCGCTACGTTCAAAACACCTCAACGGGCGAATATGAACCAATTTTCTACAACCAAAAAGAAGTTACAGGCGCTATTTACGACTCAAGAAACAACTCACAATCCTACATCCCGGCCTACAAAATCGGCTCAGCCGAACGCGTAGAAGAAATCAAGGGCGTGGAAAACTGCGCTATCGAACAAGATTCTACAGGGCGTTACATCAATATCAAAATCGGCGACAAAACCTATGCGCTTACGACAAACACTATCACAGACCAAGATGCATACGAAGACGCAATGAACCAATACGAGTATGACAAAGCATTATACGACCAATCAATCGAAGAAATTAACGCTAAAATAGAGATTATCCAAGCGGAAGACAAAAATTTAGAACTAAGACTTAAACAACTCGACACCGAACACAACGCTGTTTCCAACGAAAAAAGCGCCGTGGAAAAAGTCATCCAAAAGGCCGTAGAAGGCGGATTTAAAACGTTTGGGTAAAATAAGACAATAAGTAAATAGGTGAATAAGTGAATAAGTCGTTATGAAGTGGTGAAGTGGTCCCCAAAACCTGGACACAAATTAAGCAGCCAATAAAAAATCTCTGTATCTGCACGGAGACAGTTTATTTTTGTTCCACTGTGGCCTATTGTTATAGATTAGCACGTATTTATTAACAAGGTCAATAACATC
>JAZUCM010000114.1:0-3429 GCA_045639085.1 Candidatus Gastranaerophilus bacterium | reverse complement strand
CGAGTTAAATTGCGTACCCCTGCCTTTTCCATCGTTTGCCACCACGCCCGGTGTAACCGGGTCTCATATACGTGCCGACCCGCATAAAATTTTAACGTTTAACACAACGGACATTACTGGTATAAGCTGAAGTATTACAATAACGATGCCCTGTAGGGATTCCAAACGCACATAATGCACGTGTACCAGATACCGTACTAACAGAACTCGACCAATAAGCTGCTCCCTGCGTCAATCCGGAAAGACTCACATTGTAGTACATTGCACTAAGCTCATCAATATTGGGAAGCCTAGTTTCCGAATTTTGCGCTAAACATGCCGCACTAGCCTTCGTCTGGACAACAGGTGTTTCACCTGCCGCATCAATATTAAGTGGCATAGGTGCAACAACATTCGAATCATACGGATATAAAGCTGTAATAAAACCTATATCTTTTCCTACAGCATTGGGGCCCTTATTCCCATTCAAGTCATAAATAAAATTCGCACACATCAATGGTTGAGCATAAATTGAAATTTTTCCAGAAACATCTGCCTTACAATATGGATTATAATATAGCGCAATCGTTTCTCCATTTTGAGTTTCAAACGCCGCAGTTTTTGTATCAATATTCTTTTGTGGATTATCAAAAACACTGCCTGATGAAGTTATGTAAGCACTTGTAAATAAAGGATTCAATTCACTCAATTTCGTCGGCCACGAGATTGTAGAACCCGCCAAGTTTGTAAATGACGCCGCAATTCCACAATCCGCGAGATGTGCAGCGTCGCAGATATTGTTGATTTTAAGAACCTTGCTTAAACCTTCTGTGAGGAATGCCTCGGCCGCCGTGTCTTTTGTTGCAGTAACAGAACCATCTGTGTTTGTGCCTTCGTATTCGCCATAACCGTTTAACTGTGGCATCATTGCGATGGCTTGAGACATGCGGGCGTACAAAGCTTTTCGCTGGGTGTTCCAAGTCCGCTCGTTAATATTTGCCATTAGTGATGGCAGGGTGATTGCGGCGACCACGCCAATAATTGTCAATGACAGCAATATTTCAGCCATCGTAAATGCACATTGCGTCATTGCGAGCGAACGGATGTGAGCGCGGCAACCCAGCCGATTGAGCGCAGCGAAATCGGTCAATATCGTCACGCTGGCTGACTGACCTCGTCTGAACTCGGTCAGCTTAGACAATAAGCTAAACGTGCAGTCTTGACATTCTTCGGTACGAATATGGAACCAGCTCAGCTGGTTTGCTTCGTCGTTCGCGTTGCTCACTCCTCGCAATGACGCATGTTTTTTTAATGTTTCGTTCATGTTTACCTCCGTAATCTTGCGTTCGCAAGGGTCGGAGGTTTTGGTAAAACATGTGCCTGAAACCCAAGTATAATCAGGCTGTTGAGGCGCCCCCCCCCCCTATTGAACTTTTTATACTTTCATTTTGTAATATCATATTTTCATTATGCACCATGGCGGGGCTTTTGTCAAGCCCCGCCTACCGTTCCAATTCTGCCAACTTTTTGTACAGTTCAATTTGTGCGTCGGTCAAATCTTTTGGAACAACAATCCGAATCTTAGCGTTAAGATTGCCAAATCCGCCGTCTTTGTTCGGCAAACCAAGGTCTTTAAGCCGCAAAGACTGGCCACAAGACGTTCTCGGCGGAATTTTTATAGTGATTTTTCCGTGCGGTGTCACAATCTCCTTTTTAGTACCCAAAACCGCCTCACTTGGCGTAACATCAATATCTTTGGTCAAGTTTGCACCGTCAATTTCGTATTCGCTATCTTTTATGTGAACAACAAAGTACAAATCCCCTTTAGCGCCACGCGCACCAACTTTACCCTCACCACGAACACGAATTTTTTGCCCCTCTTTAACTCCTTTAGGCAATTTAACCTTAATAGTTTTAGGCTCGCTCACAATGCCGGTACCGCCACAATTGGGGCAATATCCGCCACCTTTGCATTGAGGGCATTTTGACATCTCAGTGTAAGTCACTGAAATCGGTTCGCCGCCCATAATATCCTTAACCGTAACGTTTAAATTTTTGGTAACGTCCAAATCTTCGGGCTGCGCAGCTTGAGATGCTCGACGTCTTCCGGCTTTAGGCTCCTGCCCAAAATCAAAACCGCCCATGCCGGAATACGCACCCTGAGCGCCCGCGCCCGACATCATATCACCAAACAATGAACTAAAAAAGTCGGAAAAACCGCCCATTCCACCCATTGAGCCAAAATCAAACTGCTGATAGCCGCCTTGACCACCGCCAAAATTAAAATGTTCAAACCCCGGCGGCGGAGTGTATTCAGCGCCACCTTGCCAGTTTGAACCCAAACTATCATAACGTTGGCGCTTTTGCTTATCACCCAAAACCTCATAAGCCTCGTTTATATCCTTAAACTTGGCCTCTGCCTCTTTGGTTTTATTAACATCCGGATGGTACTTGCGCGCCAGTTTTCTATAAGCCGATTTAATCTCAGAATCTGTCGCCTCGCGCTTTAAACCCAATATATCGTAATAGTCTTTGTATTTCATAATTTTCTCCTACCATAATGATAATACAAAAATTAACGTTTTTAACCAAAATTAATCTTTTATTAATGATAGACTTGCCAGAATTAAAAAAATATACTAGAATATAGGTATAATTTTACATTTTATAGGAGTTTAAATATGAAAGAAGTTTACACAAACGAACAACGTCGCTGGTATGACAAAGACCCAATTTTATCAAACGCAGTCAAAACCCTTGAGCATTCAGACGATGAAACACAAATTCGCATAGCCCTAAATTTAATCAAAATTATCATTGAACACAACATTGAAGACGGCCAGTGTGAAACCGTTGAAGATATCATAAACGCCGTGGGTTCAGGTCTAGAAGACAACCGCAAAGGTCGTTGGTACGACATAGATTCAACAATCAGAACAGCAATGAACATGCTCCAAAACTGTCCGCCAAACACCCAACGTATTATCGCGCAAGAAATGGCGCAAATGGTTGTCAAATCTATCAAAAAAGACGAAGTTGACGAATAATAAAGCCGCAAACACAGCACGTTAAGTTAAGACATACTTTCAAATGTCTTTTCTACACTTAAAAACCTACACAAAACTGTAATTGGCGAAAATTTTCCGCAAAACAATCTTCACACTCGGTGGGGATTGTTTTTTATGGTCTAGTGTTCAGTCGTAAGCTCTTCCCAAATGCTAGGAACAACAACCAACGCAGTGTACACAATAAAACCAAATAGAATTAAGTTGATAGCCTCCATAATATTCCTCCTTATGTTGGTCTACACTACTATTATTCCCAGAATGTAAATTTTTATAACAGGTTGAAAAATAAAGCAGTTCTCCGCAACCTGCTCGTCTTGCTCCTCGCAAGCCGACCCGTTGCTCCGCTGTCTAATACGCCACTCTCAAAAATTCGCTCACGTTC
>JAZUCM010000113.1:0-7782 GCA_045639085.1 Candidatus Gastranaerophilus bacterium | reverse complement strand
CGACCCGTTGCTCCGCTGTCTAATACGCCACTCTCAAAAATTCGCTCACGTTCCTTATCGCGAATTTTTGTTCGGACAAAAAATAAGGTCATAAAATGCAAAAATTTAGATTTCTAACAGCAGGTGAAAGCCACGGCAAAGCCCTTACCGCAATAATAGAAGGGGTTCCGGCCGGAATAAATATTGATGAAGAATTTATAAACTCAGAGTTAAAACGGCGCCAAGGTGGCTATGGGCGCGGCGGAAGAATGCAAATCGAATCCGACACTGTCGAAATAACTTCCGGCGTGCGTTTTGGCAAAACTTTAGGTTCACCAATTACACTCGTAATCAAAAACAAGGATTTTGAAAACTGGCAAAAAATCATGAGTTGCGCAGCCACAGACACAACAGATGAAAAATCTTTCACAACTTGTCGCCCCGGACACGCAGACTTTGCCGGTGCGGTAAAATACGGCCACAAAGATTTACGCAACATTCTTGAGCGCTCAAGCGCCCGCAAAACCGCAATCGAAGTCGCTGTCGGCGCAGTGGCAAAACTTATTTTAAAAGAGTTCGAAATCGAAGGCTCATCCAAAATATTACAAATCGGTACAGCTACAAATGAAAAAGATTTTAACGCCACAATCGACGACGCTCGCGAAGCCGGAGTTACCTTGGGCGGTCGTTTCGAAATCATTTTCAAAAATCTTCCAATTGGGCTGGGCTCTTATGTGCATTATGACAGAAAACTTGACGGCAAAATCGCTCAAATGGTAATGAGTATCCCGGCTATAAAATCCGTTTCAATAGGCGATGGAGACAATGCCCATCAAATGACAGGCCGCGAGTTTCACGACGAAATGTTTTTGCAAGATGAAAAAATCACTCGCAAAACAAATCATGCCGGCGGACTTGAGGGCGGAATGACAAACGGCGAAAATCTTATCATACGTGCGAATATGAAACCGATTCCGACAATGCGCACCCCGCTCAACACTGTTGATTTATTGAATTTGACAGAAACCACGGCACATTTTGAGCGTTCCGATGTTTGCGCAGTTGAAGCCTGTGCTGTCGTCGCAGAAAACCGAATCGCTTGCGCTCTTGTCGATGAATTCCTTTTGAAATTCGGCGGAGACAGTTTGGATGAAATAAAACGCCATTATTCTATCTAAGCGTTTCCACTTTCGCCTTATAAAACTCCGTGTTAATATTCAATTTTGTACCAATATCCAAAAGCAATTGGATGAATTTCTTATCTCTGTTTCCGGCAGGCGCATCAAGAATATCAATAATTCGCGTATAAATTTTATTGAAATATATGTTTTGCGCCTCTTTAAGGTCGATTTCCAACTCCAATTGTTCGATTTCGGAGAAAATATCCATTATCACATCAGCCTGTTGTCTTTCAAAGCTATTAACAAGCCTGTTAATATTTCTAATTAATTTACGGGAATAAATTTCGTTCGAAACCGTCTTGTCCAGGTTAACGCCCAATCTCTTTGCCTCAGCAATAATATCGCGTTCAACCTGCATTGAATTATCTTGGAACAACTCATGGTTTTCTGATACAAGTTCGTTAAATTTTTGCGAAAGCGTATATTCAGCAGCAAGCTTAAACTCGTTCGGAATACCCATCCCCAACGTTTGCAACTGAAAAATTGTTCCACGTCCATCAAGATAAATTTGGCGATAATAATCAGCAAACTTACTCAGCTTATCGCGCAACAAAATTTTAATAATCTCGCGCCGTTCCTTGATAAAAATATCTTTGAGCGTAAAATATTCTTTGCCAAAATACTCATCCAACGCGCGAATAGTCTCTGTCAAAGAGTTTGAAAGGAAAGTTTTCGTAAGATTTGTTCTAATCTTATTAAACTCTGCATCATCAGAAAACTCTTTAATAGCGCAATGGAAATCCCCACCAGCGTACTGAACAAGCGCAAACATTATATCTTTTTTCTCGAGAGTAATTTTAGATTTAACATGCAAATGCCCCGTCACAAGAGTCATTGAACCACATTGAACACGTTTATAAGCAATACGGCTGACAGTATAGCAATAAACATCTTCTTCGTCCTCAAAATCTTCATACAAAGATGAAATCGCCCACAAACAAGTAAGTTGTTTTACCGTAACGACCGACGGCTTAACCCAGCGTTCATAAATATCCTTACCCGTACCGTACTCAGGAATATTACTCTTAGCCTCTGCCAAAATATTAAGGAAATTCGTCTCAAAATCCTTATCCGTAAACCTGCACGCTAACTGCATCGCACGCGCAGCATACTTCATAATCTGAACAGTTTCAATGCCGGAAAGTTCAGTAAAAAACCAACCGCAACTCGTGTACATCAACATAGTTTGACGTTGAATTTCCAATAATTCCATTGCGCGAACTTTTTCAATATCGGACAACTCTGCATTAAAATTTTCACGCTGAAAACGAATGACATTTGTTTCTTTACGGTTCAAAACTACGTCAATATAACGATTACGAACATCCCAAGGATTAGCATTAAAATATTTTGCGCCGTGTTCTTCAAAAATCTTGGCCAATTCATCACGCAGATAATCAAGCGCATTTCTCAGCGGACGACGCCACTTCTGATTCCAACCCGGTTTCCCTCCAGTTGAACATCCGCAGTCTTCTTTCCATCTGCCAACGCCGTGTGAACAACTCCAAGATGATGGTTGCTTGATTTTAACCTCACATTTTGGCGGAAATTTTTCTAAAAATTCACCGTAATTTGTTATTTGAAAGCCTGAATCTTCCGCCTTAATTTTCAACACATAAGAAAGTGCCATATCACCAAATTTAGTATGGTGGCCGTAACTTTCGCCATCAGTTGCGATATTCACTAATTGCGCATAATCACGACAATCCGAAACTCCTTCCATCAAGCGTTTATTGAACTTATTACCGTCTAAAAGCAAGTTATCAAACGCAACTGAGCGTGAAATCGCCCCATCATAGAAGAACAAATCAATATACTTATCAGGTTGAGAGTCAATATAATAACGATACGGTCTGGCCGGATCGATGTTTCCCCAGCTGACGTCACGCCACTCATTTGCGCCGTTTTCGCGGAATTTATCAGCCTGATACGGTGACAAAACAGTAAATTTTATACCATTTTCAACCAAAACACGCAAAGTGTCGTCATCCGCCGCGGTTTCAGCCAACCACATACCTTCGGGTTTACGTCCAAAGCGGTATTCGAAATCTCGGATCCCCCATTTTACTTGAGTTTGCTTGTCATTTTCGTTAGCCAACGGCATAATAATATGGTTATACACTTGCGCCATGGCATTTCCATGCCCATTATGCTCATGCACACTCTCAATATCAGCCTTCAAAATTCTCTCATAAGTCAACGGTGCATACTGTTCCATCCAGGACAACAAGGTAGGCCCGAAGTTGAAGCTCATAAGCTTATAATCATTGACGATATCAATAATTCGGTTACGATTATCAACAATTCTTGATGCGGAGTTTGGCCCGTAACACTCCTTTGTTATGCGCTCGTTCCAATCGTGATAAGGCGCAGCACTATCCTGAACCTCTATAGCCTCAAGCCAAGGATTCTCGCGTGGCGGTTGGTAAAAATGCCCGTGTATCGTCAAATATATATTATCTTTTTTCATACTCATCTAACCCCGCAAACTCAACCTACTTAACCGCAGCTTCCGTTTTTTTATCTAAAGCCTTGAAGTTTTTCACATCAACCCAAACATCACCCAACGCATTAGAAAACACCGTACCGTAAAACTCTACTCTATCGCCTGAATTCAACTCAATATACTTTTCTGCCTCTTCGCGTGGCAAGAAACATTTCATCTCAGAAAGCGGCAAATTGTGATCCGTAACCTCTGGGCGTTGAATCAAAAACGCAATATAATTCTCTGAACTTCTCAACGCAGGCTGATAATCCAAGCCCAACGTCGAAAATTTATCAAATTTGCCTGTAATCTTAATATTTTTATTCAAATAAAACCCAGGTCTTGCCACAACATCCAACGGATTAACGGCTTGATACGCAGCATAGTTAAAGTTATCAGCTTTAACGGTAGATGTAGCCGTAGGCTTGGTAGCCAAATCCCCTTTGTCAAGCGCATCACTTGCAAAAACTTGCCCCCCAAACAACATAACCGCACTAACTAATAATATAAGTAAATTTTTCATCAATATGCCCTCTTTTATAAAATAATTTATACCAACATTCTAGCACAATATTTTATTTTTGTAACTACCCTATTATATAAAATTTTACGGACATAATAACTTGTCAGTAAGATATATAATTCAGATAAGAACTTATTCACTTATATCGTACGAGAGGAGAGCCCTGCTTGTGATAAAAATGTAAAGAAATAACGCATTTTACAAAAAACATATTGACAATAAAAATTTATTTGATAATATAATAATTGTCACTAGCGATAGAAACAAGCTCCCATCGTCTAGAGGCCTAGGACACATCCCTTTCACGGATGCGGCAGGGGTTCGAATCCCCTTGGGAGTACCATAAAAGAGGTTGTAACTTTGGTTACGACCTCTTTTATTATGCACAACAATGGCGAACTTACGAATCCCTACCGAGTTTTACTCGGTCTTTGGGGGCGAGCGCGAACGAGGTGCCTGAGGCACATCCACATTGGGCTGGACATGAGTTTGCAATGCTGAAACCTACGAGTGAGCAAGACAGCGCGAGCGAAATAGCAAATTCACCCCCCCCTATTTATTCGCACTTACGCCCCTCTTCTTCAATGCTTCATACGCCTGATTAATCTCATTAAAAATATCTCTTGTCCCTATATCAGAATTAACATCAGGATGATATCTTAACATTAATTTTCTATAAGCAATCTTCAACTCTTCTTGAGTCATATCCTCATACACATTCTCCCCCGCCGACAAGTATTTATTCAAAACACTCACGGCAGAACTACTGTTAATCAATTGACTTTTTAAATCAACCTCAGGTTTTTCTTGGTATTTCAAAAACTCATAAGTTTGTTCCGGAGTAAAATTCTTTAGGAACTTGGAATAAAAAACTTTTGCACTTGCCCAACCAGCAACAAACTCGAAATTAAGCCCCAAACGTTTTTTCATATCTACGAGGTTACGAACAGCAACTTCCTCAGATGCCTTGGAGAGTTCACCGCCTTCTATAATTTCAATCAACCCCATATATAAAATAGGCTCAGATTCCTCAAACAAAAACAATGAATCTCCACGTTTTTCTACATACGTTGCCAAATTCTCCAACATCGCATCGTCAGAAAGCCCCACAATAAGCTCGTTACCATCTCCGGCCTTTCCAAGCAGTATCTGCTGGATTCGTTCCTTTAAAATTTCTCTGTTCTTTTCAACCTCTTCCGAATTTGATTTGGCTTGTAATCTAATTTTTTCACCCAATAAACTCAATTCACACTGTTTCAATTTCTCTAACTCATGGGGTTTTGTCACAACATTGCTGTCAACCTGTTCCAAATAACCAATAATATTATCATATACGAGAGGAACCCCATTGGCATCACGGGAAGATTCGGCCGGTATATCCGGAACCTCCTTTATCATATCAATAACACTTTTCCCCTTAGGAGCTTCATCCATCATTCGAGTAACTGCTTGCATGGAAAGCCCCTTTGATAAGGCTAAATGATATCTATATGGCAGGATTTCTCTATGACCATTCTCTTTAAACTTTTGAATGTTCAAACGCCTCTCCATTTCCACACTTTCTGCAAGACAAGTTTTTCCCAGAATTTCTCTTACAATACTAATTTCCCCTGACTTAAATCGTTCTAATAAATTATCTTTCATAACAGAAGTTTGTTTTACCAAGCTCTTAAAAGCGTTTTCGACATGACGGCTCGACAACAAATCTTCCAAGCTCTTTTGATAAGCCGAAAGAGCTTGATTAGTCTTCTTTACACTTGGTAGCTTATTACCAAAAGAAACCGTATCAAAACCTTTCTGTGACATAAAAATTTTTTCTTTAGTTGGCACAGGTTTTATTGTGGGGTATAGATTAGATTTAAATACAGCGACACCGGATGCAAACATTGTTTTACCTTTTCTAACACAAGAAGAAATTGTTACATAGCTTTCAAATTCCCTTAACAAAACCTTCTATTCTTGTCATAGATCAAGTATAACAGAAAAACATTACCAAACAATATATTCGTACCGACCCGTATAAAGTTTTAACGTTTGACACAACGAACGTAGCGTACACTCGACGTATCAATCGAAAAGCGGCTGCCGTAGCCCGTGAACACTGCCCAGGCTCTGTCAGCGCTATAAGCAGCCCCGGACCAAAAGCCCGCGGAAGCGGTTAGGTTGATTAAGTCTTTGTTAATCAACATCGCTGAAAGTTCGTCAATATTTGGTATACGGCTTTCAGAGTTTTGTGCTGTACAAAGGCTTGCTGCGCCTGGCCACTCAGAAGCTCCTGCGTTGGATGAAGATGATGGCATCGGAGCAACCACAATCGGGTCGTTTGAATTGAAACTTGTTATAAAACCCATATCCTTACCAATTGTGTTAGGCCCCTTGTTGCCATTTAAGTCATAAACAAAGTTTACACACATGGTGGCTTCAGGAAATCCGAATACGTTACCGTATTGGGTGAGGCTTGCTTCATTTAGATATTCATATCTACAAGAACGGTTATAGTATGCAACAATACTTTCGCCATTTTGTGTTTCAAATGCTGCGGCCTTAGTGTCCATTGTTGAATACGAACTGCCTGAGAACGCAGCACTTCCGAACCACGCGTTTAGGCCATACAAAGTTGTTGGTAAGGTCTTTTGGCTGCCTAACATGTCGGTGTAGCTTGCTTGAATGCCGCAATCTTGTAAATGTGCGTTGTCACTAGATGTTATTGATTTTGAGAACTTTTGAAAGGCCCTCGGTAAGGAATGATTCTGTTGCCGTGTCCGTAACCGTTGTTGAACCGTCTTCATCTGTTGTTACGGTCAATGTGCCATAGCCTGCAATCTGTGGCATCATGGCAATGGCTTGGCTCATGCGAGCATACAAAGCTTTTCTTTGTGTGTTCCAAGTTCGTTCGTTGATGTTCGCCATTAGTGATGGCAGTGTGATTGCGGCAACTACACCGATGATAGTCAATGACAGCAATATTTCAGCCATCGTAAATCCAACGCTCTGCGTCATTGCGAGCGAACGGATGTGAGCGCGGCAATCTAGCCGGTTTCGCTTTGCTAAACCGGGCAATGTCGTTACGCTGGTTGACTGCGCGAGCCGACACTCGCGCAGCTGGGTTGCCGCGTCGTTCACTACGTTCACTCCTCGCAATGACGCATGTTTTTTTAATGTTTTACTCATGTTTACCTCCGTAATCTTGCGTTCGCAAGGGTCGGAGATTTTCGCAAAACAAGTCGCTGAAATCCAGATATAATCAGGTTGTTGAGGCCCCCCCCCCCCTATTGAACTCTTTATACTTTCATTTTCATTTAACATATTTTCATTATTTAGCATGTTTGCGATTTTGTCAAGAGGGGAACGAAAGTTAATAAGTTAAGCGCGAACGAGGTGCCTGAGGCACATCCACATTGGGCCGGACATGAGTTTGCAATGCTGAAACCTGCGAGTGAGCAAGACAACGCGAGCGAGGTGCCTGAGGCACATCCACATTGGGCTGGACATGAGTTTGCAATGCTGAAACCTGCGAGTGAGCAAGACAGCGCGAGTGAGGTGAGGCTGGAGCGCTTTTGCCAAAGATTGAAAATCTGTAGGCAAAACGCGGAATTGCCGTTACACGCGAGTGA
>JAZUCM010000112.1:0-4978 GCA_045639085.1 Candidatus Gastranaerophilus bacterium | reverse complement strand
CGATTTCGCTGCGCTCAATCGGCTGGGTTGCCGCGCCGGACTATCGCCTTTAACCGTTAAGTCTTGTGACTTTTCGGTACGAATATGGAACCGGCTCAGCCGGCTCGCAATGACGCAATGTGCATTCACGATGGCTGAAATATTGCTATCCTTGACAATCATCGGTGTTGTCGCGGCGATTACATTACCAAGCTTGATGGCGAACATTAACGAACGCACTTGGAACACTCAACGCAAAGCACTTTACGCTCGCATGTCCCAAGCCATCGCAATGATGCCACAATTGAACGGGTACGGCGAATACGAAGGAACAAACACAGACGGTTCCGTTACTGCAACCAAAGACACGGCGGCTGAGGCGTTTTTGACCGAGGGCCTTTCAAAAGTTTTAAAAATCAACAACATTTGCGACGCTGAACACCTCGCAGATTGCGGTATTGCTGCATCGTTCACCAATTTGGCAGGCTCAACAATCTCTTGGCCAACAAAGTTGTCGGAATTGAATTCGATGTTTACTGGCTCTTATACAGATGGTGCGACCGGCACAAAGTACGAAAATCCACAAAAAGACATTGATACAAAAGCTGCAGCTTTTGAAACCCAAAATGGCGAGACAATCGCACTTTATTATAACCCGTATTGCACCGGTTTTGATTCAAATATATCTATTGGTTCTTCTTATTATGCGCAGACGAAAATGTGTGCAAATTTTATTTATGACTTGAATGGGAGCAAGGGGCCGAATACTGTAGGCAAAGATATTGGTTTTATTGCTTCAATGTATAGTGATAATCCGCTTACAGTTGCTCCGATGGCATTGGCCAATAATTTAGAAGGAACTTATGAGTATGTGGATGCTCTTGGCGCTTGTAAAGCTTATGATGCAGAGAGTCGTATGCCTAACAAGGATGAATTACAGGCGATGTTTTATAATAAATCCTTAGTTGGCCTAACTAGCCTTAATTTATGGTCTAGCAGTAGGTATGGTGAGGAGGCTTGGCGCGTAAGTTTCAAGGGCGGAAGTGTTGCTACTGCGGTGCTTACTAATAATTATGCTGTAAGATGTGTTAATCGATAAAATGAATTCTGGGGCTGAGTTTTTTCTCGGCCTTTTTAATTCTTTACAAACTATGTAAAATTTTTTTGTCCTATGCTACTATGTAATTATGGCTGAGATGACTTATGTGCCGTTGCATATTCACAGCGAATATTCGCTGTTGGATGGGGCAATACGGGTAAGAGATTTATGTGATTTTGCGAAGGAGAATAACATGCCGGCGGTTGCGATTACCGACCACGGGGTTATGTATTCTGCGCTGGAGTTGTACGTCGAGGCCAAAGAACGTGGAGTTAAGCCGCTTATTGGGTGCGAATTTTATGTTCATAATGAAGATATTCATATAAAAAATCAGGCTAATAACCCGCTTTATCACCTTGTTTTGATTGCTAAAAATAACCAAGGGTATGCAAATCTTTTGAAGTTGGTTTCTATTGCGTGGTGTGAGGGTTTTTATCATAAGCCGCGTATTAATTGGGAGCTTATTCAACAGTATCACGAGGGTTTAATTTGCTGTTCTGCGTGTTTAGGGGGCGAAGTTCTTCAATATTTGCTTAAAAATGATTATGAAAAAGCGAAAGAATGCGCGAAACAGTATCAGGATTTGTTTGGGGATGATTATTATATTGAGTTGCAGGACCACGGGTTGGAAGAACAAAAACGTACTAATCCGACCTTGATAAAAATTGCTCAAGAACTTGGGATTAAGATGGTCATCACAAATGACTCTCACTATCTGAAACGTGATGATGCTGATGCGCATGACACGCTTTTGTGTCTGCAAACTAACGCGTTTAAGGATGATCCTAATCGTTTTCATTTTTCGAATAACGAGTTTTATGTCAAAACGGCTACAGAGTTGCGTGATTCGTTTAAATGGATGGATGCGGAACTTTTTGAGGAATGTATTAAAAATACGGTTGAGATTGCGGATAAATGTCATTTGATAATAGAGATGGGCAAAGCGCCGCTTCCGCACTATGAGGTTCCGCCGGGATATACGATTGAAAGTTATCTGGAATATGTGACTTTTGAGGGGATAAAAAAACGTTATGGCGGGATTCCTGAAGAAATCAAAAAACGTGTTGATTATGAACTCGGAATTATTAATCAAATGGGCTTTGCCGCGTACTTTTTGATTACGTGGGACTTTATTCATTATGCGAAAACCAACGGGATTCCTGTAGGCCCCGGACGTGGTTCGGCTGCGGGTTCGGTCGTTGCGTACGCACTCGAAATCACAGATCTTGACCCGGTTAAGCATAATTTGTTGTTTGAACGTTTTTTGAACCCGGAACGTTTTACCATGCCCGATATTGATATCGACTTTTGTATTGAACGTCGTGGCGAAGTGATTGATTACGTTACGAAAAAGTACGGTGAAGATAGAGTTTGCCAGATTATTACGTTTTCTACTTATGCGGCAAAAGCTGCACTGAAAGGTGTTGCGCGTGTATTGAGGATTCCGTTTGCCGAAAGTAACAGGCTTGCGTCTTTGATCCCGAGTGAACCTAAAACGCATATTGATGATGCTCTTTTGCCTGGCATGGAGTTGAGACAACTTTATGATGATGATTATCAGATTGTTGTTGATAAAGATACCGGCAAGACTATCGGTGTGAAAAAATTAATCGACATGTCAAAAGCTATCGAGGGGATGAAATGCGGCACAGGTACTCATGCAGCCGGAGTTATTATCTCTCACGCGCCGTTGAATACAATTATTCCTGTTCAGCCTTCAAAGGATGGTATTGTTCAGACAGGTTATCCGCCGCACGAAGTTACGGAAGTTTTGTCGCTTTTGAAGATGGACTTTTTGGGGCTGCGAAACCTTACCATTATTTTCAAAACTCTTGCGCTTGTAAAAAAATTGCGTGGTGAAGATATTGAGATTAACAAAATTGCACTTGATGATAGGCCGACTTATGAAATGCTTATGCAAGGCGATACTGACGGGGTTTTTCAGCTGGAATCTTCCGGCATGAAGGCGCTTGTAAAACGTTTAAAACCTGACGTTTTTGAAGATTTAGGCGCGCTTGTTGCACTGTTCCGGCCGGGGCCGTTGGAATCCGGCATGGTCGATGAGTTTGTTGACCGTAAGCATGGCCGCAAAGAAATTGTTTATGCCCACCCGCTTTTGGAAAGCGTCCTGAAAGATACCTATGGTACCATCGTTTATCAGGAACAAATTATGCAAGTGTTCCAGATTTTGGCCGATTATTCGCTTGGCCAAGCGGACATGGTTCGTCGTATGATGGGTAAAAAGAAAATCGAAGAGATGCAGAAACAAAAAGGTAAATTTATTGAGCGTTCTGCTGCTCACGGTATGTCAAAAGAAGACGCCAACACCCTTTTTGAACAGATTGAAAAGTTCGCGTCATACTGCTTTAACCGGTCTCACTCTGCGGCTTATGCGTTTGTTGCTTATCAGACTGCGTGGTTAAAATGCCATTACACGATTGAATATCTTTCTTGTTTGCTTTCTAGTGTGGCCAGTGACCAGGATAAAACCCAGTTATACATCGAAGAAGCTCTGAAAAAAGGTATAAAAGTTCTTCCGCCGGATATCAATAAATCGTTTGCGGAGTTTTATCCCGACGGTGAAAATATCCGTTTTGGATTGGCGTCTATTAAACAAGTTGGTGAAGCTGTTGTTGAGGCGATTTTGCGCGAGCGTGAAGAAAATGGCGATTTCAAATCTATTTACGATTTTTGCAAACGTGTTGATTCGAAATGTTCTAACAAACGAGTTTTAGAAGGCTTGATTAAGGCTGGTGCGTTTTCTAATATCGAAAAAAGTCGTAAGCAACTTTTGGACAACCTTGAATACATTGTTGCAACTGCCAACAAAGAAAATCAGGCAAAAGAATTGGGTCAAGTAAGCCTTTTTGCTGGGCTGGGCGAAGATAACGATATCGGATACGGTGGGTTCCAACTTGCCGGTTCTGATGAAGAATTTGATGCGCGACAAATCCAGCTTTTTGAAAAAGAGTTTTTAGGTTTTTACGTCACGAGCCACCCGTTGTCGTCCATTCGCGATAAATTACCGTTCTTGATGACTCATAAAATCTCAGAGGTTGTGGAGTTGCCGAACGACAAATTGGTTACTATTTGCGGGTTGATTACGTCTACCAGAAAAATTCCTACCAAAAAAGACCCGTCGAAGTTTATTAAGTTTGCGGCGATAGAAGACTTGTCGGGCAAGATGGAAGTTGTTTGTTTCCCGAAAAACTTCCCGTTGTTTGATTCGCTTTTAGAGTCAGAAATGCGCGTTATTATTTCCGGCAAGGTAAATCGTCGTGATGAGGGCGAGGCAACATCGTTGATCGTTGATAATGTTAAAACAATTGACAATTCAAATATTTTCAATATTGAGCTTACGGGAGATTTTAAGTTCGAGGAATTGGTTTATATGCGCCAGTATTTGGAGCATCATGCCGGTTCTGATCCTGTTACGGTTACATTGCAAGATACAACGGGGAAAGTCAAGGTGCTGTCAAACTCTAGCTATTGGGTAAACACGACCAATGATTTGATTAATGGATTAAAATCCAAATTTGATGGTCGGGTAGCTGTTTCCGTGCGTTCTATGGACTCAAAGTTGGAGTGATGGACGCCGAAGGCGGGGGAAAGGTTGTTCGTTTTCAATGAGTTTCTTGCCTGCGGCGAGTTAAAGGGTTAAAAGGTTAAACGGTTAAATAGTTAAAAGGTTCGTTAAGGAATAAACAATGGCAAAACGTTGCGTTTTATCATTGTTTATTTTCTATAACCCCATTTAACCCTTTAACCTACCTACCTTTTAACACGCTACGCAATTTTCATTATGCACAAAATTATCCTGCAGCACTTGACAAAATCCCCGCCATAGTGCATAATGATAATATGTTAAATGAAAATGAAAGTATAAAGAGTTCAATAGGG
>JAZUCM010000111.1:0-8612 GCA_045639085.1 Candidatus Gastranaerophilus bacterium | reverse complement strand
AACTTTTCATTTTTTTAGTTTGTAATATCATATTTTCATGATACCGTATTTTTTGAGTTTGTCAAGAGGGGAACGTGTTAAAAGGTTAATAGGTTAAGCGCGAGCGAGCTGAGGCATTCCAAGGCAAAACCGCGCTTTTGCCTGAATGCCGTTACACGCGAGTCGAGCAAGACAAGGTTAATAGGTTAAATGGGATTAACGTAATTTACAATGGCATAAGCGCTACGTTTTACCATTGTTTATTTCCATAAACCCTTTTAACCATTTAACTTTTTAACCGTTTAACACATGCCGAAGGTGACATATTGCCCTTATTAACTTATTGACTTTCTCAACCACCGTTGCTACACATTTCTTAAACAATCGTCCTCGTGCATGTGTTGGGAGTATAATAGAGATATGAAGCTAGAAGAGATTATCGAGGCGAGTGGCGCCGAAATCATAAAATCAACTAAAACCTTTGATAACACCGAGTTTTCGACCGACACAAGAACGATTAAGCAAGGGGATTTTTACCTGCCGCTAAAAGGGGCAAACTTCGATGGGGAAAAGTTTCTCGATAGTGCAATCGAAAACGGCGCAATCGGATGTTTTATCACAGGCGATTACTACCCAGCAAATGCACAAATCGTTTTGAAAGTCGCTGACACTCTCGAAACTTATATGAGGCTGGCAAATTTTTACCGCCACAAAGTAAACCCTAAAGTCGTCGCCATTACGGGTAGTTCCGGCAAAACTACAACAAAAGAATTGGTTTTTGCGGTTCTGAAAGAAAAATTCAACACGGTAAAAACACTTTCCAATCACAACAACGAAATCGGACTTTGCCAAACAATTTTTTCTATGAACGAAGACACCGAGGTGTTAATCCTTGAGATGGGAATGCGCGGACTCGGCGAAATCGAACTTTTATCACGTTACGGCCAACCCGACATCGCGATTATTACAAATGCAGGAAGCGCACACTTAGGCCGTTTGGGCTCTTTGGACAACATCGCGATTGCAAAATGCGAAATCACAAAACATTTAGCCACTCAAGGAACCCTCATTGCACACGACAACCCGCGGATTAGGGAATTCAACAATTTTGCCGGCGAAAAAATCTTCTACGGTATTAAAGACGCAACCGTCCTTGAACGCCAAGCCGGATACACAAAATTCACTTACAAAAACGCTGAATATGAGATATTCACAGAAGGCGATTTCAATGTTGAAAACGCAATTGCCGCAATAGAAACAGGATTAAAACTCGAACTTTCAACAGAAGAAATTAAGCGTGGACTTACCACTTACAAACCAATTGAAAAACGTTGGGAAAGTGAAAAAATTGCGGGGTTGAATATAATCAATGACAGCTACAACGCGAACCCGGAATCTATGAAAGCGTCGGTCAGTGCATTTTTGGGATTGTACCCTCAGCCTATTGTAGTGCTAGGCGATATGGGCGAACTCGGCGAAAGCGAAATCGAACTTCACCGACAAGTAGGCAAAGAATTAGCCAAAATTGCCCCGCAAAACACCAAATTTCTAACAGTTGGAAAGCTTAGCAAAAACATCGCCCAAGAACTGAAAAACTTCAACGTTACAAGTGTTTTGACCAACCAAGAGGCCACAACCGTACTAAAATCAATTGCACCTCAAGGAGCGAACGTTTTCTTAAAAGCGTCACGTTCAATGAAATTTGAGGAAATTATCAGTTATTTAAAAGAGGAGAATAACCAATGACAATGTTATTTGTCGGATTTTTATTAAGTATGATTTTGTGTATTCTTTTTGGAGTGCCGTTCATCGACTTTTTGAAAAAAAGAATGATTGGCCAATATGTCAAAGAATTGGCGCCTGAAGCGCACGCAAAAAAACAAGGAACCCCAACGATGGGTGGTGTTTTTATCGTTGCCGCAATAATTTTGGCCTCTATTATCACACTATTGATGGCAGAAAGATTTTCAACGACAAGTATTATTATATTAATGACACTATTATTTTACTTTTTTGCGGGATTTCAAGATGATTATATAAAAATAAAGGGCAAGGGTAACGACGGTTTGAGCGCGCGCGGCAAACTTTTACGACAAATCGCAATCGGGATTTTGCCTGTCGCATATTTGATGATGGCGAACCCGAACGCAACCGTCTTGCAAATAGGTAATTTTGACTTACAACTGGGCTGGTTTTATCCGATTTTCGCAGTATTTGTAATAACCGGCGCATCAAACGCTTACAACTTAACCGACGGACTCGACGGATTAGCATCATTCACCGGCGTTTTTGCATTCGCAGCTTGCGCATTTATATGCTGGACAAAGGGCGCTTATCAAGAGGCAATTATTTCTGCAACCGTTGTCGGTGCATTGGTCGGTTTCCTAAAATACAACAAGCCTAAAGCCCAAGTTTTTATGGGTGATACCGGCTCGTTAGCACTAGGCGGATTGCTTGGCGTAATCGCAGTTTTGGGCAAATTTGAAATCCTCCTAATCTTAATCGGCGGGATTTTTGTAATAGAAACATTATCCGTAATGATTCAGGTAACGAGTTTCAAGCTCACCGGCAAACGCGTATTCAAAATGTCACCAATCCACCACCATTTCGAACTTTGCGGCTGGTCTGAAAAGAAAATCGTCCTGATTTTCGGACTTGTTTCAGCGATTCTTTCAACAATAGCATTCATTTTACACTGGAGTTTTTATGGAATTAAATAATAAAAATGTTTTGATTTTAGGACTTTCCAAAAGCGGGATTGCCGCGGCCAAAGCACTCAAAAAACACGGAGCCAATATTTATATAACTGAAGGCAAAGTCAAAGAAATCCCGCAAGAGCTATTTGATATGGGGATAAAAGTCGAATGCGGAGTTCACAGCGAAAATTTTATCAACCAAGCTCAATTAGTTATAACAAGCCCTGGAATTCCGCCACATAGCGAAATTTTAACAAGATTGCGCGAAAAAGGAGTCGAGATAATTTCCGAAATCGAACTGGCGTGGAGGCTTACGCATGTTCCATTTGCGGTAATCACAGGCACAAACGGCAAAACAACAACAACAGCACTTACGGCACACATTGTCAGCTCCGAATTTAAAACAGAAGCCTGCGGAAACATCGGTCTTCCGCCTTGCGAACTTTTAGAAAATCCACTGGATTGGTTTATTCTTGAAGCAAGTTCATATCAACTAGAGATGAGTAACACTTTCACCCCTAAAATCGCCGTATATACAAATTTTACACCTGATCACATCGACTGGCATCAAGGTTTAGAGAACTATTTTAAAGCCAAAGCAAAGATTTTTGAAGGCTCGCAGGGTGCGGATTTTGCAATTTTGAACGCGCAAGATAAAAAACTCGTTGAACTTGCACCAAACTGCCGCGGAAAAGTTTTCTTCTTTGACGGCGAAATCGGTGAAAACTGTGCATTTATTCGTGAAAATAAAATAATTTATCGCGCAAATGGACTTGAAGAAGAAATTATCACACTCGAAGATTGCCCACTAATCGGCCGACATAATTATCAAAACATTATGTGCGCAATAATTGTTGCTAAACTCATCGGCGTAAATAATAAAAATATTCGTGCACAAATAATGAGTTTCAAAGCACCCCAACACCGACTTGAAAAATGCGGAAAACTTGGCAAAACGACCTTCTACAACGATTCAAAAGCCACAAATCCTGAGGCTGCAATCGTTGCAATAGATTCGTTTAACAACTGCGACGTGGCATTAATCGCAGGCGGACGCGACAAAAACACCGATTTGAAAGAGTTTTGCGACTCCGTCAAAAAACACATTAAAACCGTGATTCTCATCGGCGAAGCTGCGCAAAGATTTGAAACAAATTTGCGCGAAAACGGTTTTGATAATATAATTACAGAAGAAACTTTTGAAAGTGCGATTGACAAAGCAATTGACTTAAACCCGGATGTAGTCTTACTTTCACCGGCGTGCGCAAGTTTTGATATGTTTTCAAGCTACGAAGAAAGAGGAGAGGTTTTCAAGGATTATGTCCGAAACAAACTACAATAAATCACCCCTAAATACTTCCAGAAGTCGGATAAAAAGCCTGATTATTTCACCTCCTGACAAAACCCTACTTGCGGCCGTAATGTTCCTCATCATAATCGGCTTTATGGCTATTTTTTCAGCCACGGGCCCTAAATGTTTGGCAGAAGGCATTTCGCCATTTATCTTTTTACAAAAACAAGTGGTAGCCTTTGTCGTCGGCTTTTTTGCGATGCTTTTTTTCACAAACTTTAGCTATAAAAACCTCGAAAAATACAACACAATTGCATTCGTTGTATTAATAATAATGCTAATTATGGTCAAATTCAGCCCTCTAGGTGTAAACGTTAACGGTGCAACGAGATGGATAAATCTTTGCGGCCTACAACTGCAACCGTCAGAATTTGCAAAACCAATATTTGTAATGCTTTTGGCAACAGCATTCAAGCGTAACGCATTCCTTATGGACGCGAAAAAGTGGACTTATTTCTTTTTGCCACTATGCGTAGCGCTATTTTTAATTTTTATCCAGCCCAACCTCAGTATGGTAATGCTTTTGACTATCACCGCATTTGTAATGTACATCTGCGCAGGTGGCGCGTTGCCTATGATTTGGGGAGCAATCGGAGTTTTCTGCGCCGGTGTTGCAACAATAATTGTAAAACTTGCAACCGCAACAATAATGGCAGGCGGAGCAATAAAATCCTATCAATTAGGCCGTATTAAAACGTGGTTAAACCCCGAACTTGATCCGCTTGGCAAAGGTTACAACATTATCCAATCCCTAATTGCGTTCGCATCGGGCGGATTTATGGGCTTAGGTTACGGCTCATCCGTTCAAAAACGTGCATATTTGCCGGAATGTCACACCGACTTTATTTTTGCAGTAATCGCTGAGGAATGGGGATTCATCGGTTGTCTTTTCATAATTGTTTTATTCCTAACGATTATGCACCGCGGAATTTACATCGCAACGCAATCTCAGGATATGTACGGCAAACTTCTCGCCATCGGCCTCACATTCTCTATCGGAATCCAAGGTTTTATCAACATGGGAGTCACCAGTTCATTTATTCCGGCAACCGGCGTTCCGCTACCATTCATAAGCTACGGCGGCTCTTCACTTGTAACCTCAATGATTATGATTGGAATTCTACTCAATATTTCAAAACGCCGAATAACAAAAATAGGGGGCGCAAATGAATAATCAAACTTCCAAAACATATTTTATAACAGGCGGCGGCACAGGCGGACATATTTACCCCGCACTTGCTGTATATGAAGAACTCCTAAAAAAAGATTACATAGACAAACTGTTCTACATCGGAAACAAGAAAAATCTGGAATTCGGAATAATTCGCTCAAAAGGCTATAATTTTCTGGATGTAGATGTCGAAGGAATGCCACGCAAAGCAAGTTTTCATCTGTTTGCCTGGGGGATTAAACTCATTATCGCAATTATAAAATCTTGTTTTTATATTCTAAAATATAAACCCGATGCGATTTTCGGAACAGGCGGCTACGTTTCTGCTCCAACCGTCATCGCGGGTAAAATTCTCAGAGTTCCGTATGTTTTACACGACTGCGACGCAAAACCGGGACTCGTCACCAGAAAACTTGCACCGGGCGCAAAAAGCATTTCTTTGGCGTTTGAAGATGCAAAAAAATATATCAAAAATAAAAATATTTTCATCAACGGAAATCCTATCAGAAAAGAATTTTCAACCCTAAATCGTGAAACAGCGCTCAAAAATCTCGGACTCCAAGACAAGCTCACCATCTGCATTATGGGCGGCTCCCAAGGTGCCCAAACAATCAACCAAGCAGCGCTTAAAATACTAAAACAACTTTCACAAATGAATATTCAAGTGATATTTCAGACCGGGAAACGCCATTTTACAGACGTAAACGAAGCACTTTTAATAACTTATCCAGACTACAAAAGCGACAAAAACTTATTAGTTCGCCCTTATTTTGAAGATATGATTTCAGTTCTGAAGGCCTCAAGCATAGCTGTCGCGCGCTCAGGCTCCCTGAGTCTTTCGGAAATCTGCGCCAGCTGCGTTGCCTCAATTTTAATCCCATATCCTCATGCCGCAGCCGACCACCAAAGGATTAACGCCAGATATATGGAAAACCACGGCGCCGCAATTTACCTCGAAGACGCAGACACCACAAGCGAAAAACTGTTCGAACTTCTCTCTGAATTAATCCACAACCCACAAAAACTTCAACAATTACAAGAGAATGCCTGCAAATTAGCGAAGTTCGACGGTGTAGAAAGAATTATCGACCAAATAAATTCGGAGATTTAATGACAAATTCATCCTACGAAAACGCTGTTCAACTCTTAACATCTCAAGGCAAATTCAAAATCAACCTCGGGCTTGAGCGGATTCGTGCGATATTAGAACTTCTTGGCAACCCGCAAGAAACCTTAAAATGTATTCACGTCGCCGGCACCAACGGAAAAGGTTCCGTTTGCGCAATTCTGGCATCTATTCTAACCGAAGCCGGCTACAAAACAGGGCTATACACAAGCCCCCACATTTTTGACTACACGGAACGCATAAAAATAAACAACCACGAAATTCCGCAAGATACTTTTGCAACAATGGTCTCGGACATTATCGAACTCGCCGACAAAAACTCAATCGACCTAACAGAATTTGAAATCCTCACCGCCGTAATGTTCAAATATTTTTCGGATGAAAAAGTCGACTACGTTATTCTTGAAACAGGGCTTGGCGGCCGATTTGACGCAACAAACGTTATAAAATCGAACCTTTGCGCAATCATCACCCACATAGACCTCGACCATACCGAGCGCCTAGGCAACACACGTTCAAAAATAGCGTTCGAAAAAGCCGGAATTATAAAACCCGATTGCCCTGTCATCACCTGCGAAGGCTACGAAGAACTCAAAGACGCCGCAGACGCTAACGACTCACTTTTCTTACTGGTGACGCCGTTCTCCGATACTGGTAATTTGGCCCTCAAAGGCACTTATCAAATGGAAAACCTCGCACTTGCCCTCAACTGCATTCAGCTTTTATTCAAAAACATTTCGCCACAAACAATCCAAACCGCACTGGGAAAAGTTCAACATCCGTGCAGATTTGAATTTGTAGAAGACAAAAACCTTATAATTGATGGCGCACACAATCCCAACGGAGCGGCGTCACTGCGTGAAAGCCTCGACGCACTTTACCCATCAACCCCGCGTCGATTTATTTTTGGCTGTCTAAAAAATAAAGATTACGAAAAAATGATGGAAATAATTTTTCATCCAAACGACGAAATCTATTTCCACCATTTCAACAACCCGAATTCCTGTACGGTAGAGGAGTTGCAAGAAAAATGTCCACTTCCTGCGCGAAAATATCCCGGTGCGCAAGTCATAACCCCTGATAAACTCAACATCATCTGCGGCTCGTTCTATATGATAAACGAACTGGTTACGAAAGACAGAAATTTACGCTAGCGCTTAACGCACCTAATAGCTTGCCCATTGGTTTTATCTCTCATGCCAAAAGCCCCGGAGCGAATTGTCACCTGATAAGCTTTACCAACTTCTGCCAAAGAACTAGCCCAATACCATTCTGAATTAAAGCCATTGACAAGCTCTTTATTATAGAAAATTGCAGCCATTTCCTCCAACGCCGGCATACGACTATCGACCCCGGAGTTCAAACAAGCCTTATTTGCATTGGCCCAACTATGATAACCAGCACCCTCGGTCTCAATAGGCATAGGAGCAACAACAGCAGAATCAGTAGGATAAAGCGCCGAAATAAAACCTATATCTTTGCCAACGGCATTTGGTCCTTTATTTCCGTTTAAATCATAAACAAAATTTGCGCACATAAGTTCCTGCAATCTTTTACCAGAAGATATTGAAAACATCGACTTACACTTAGGATAATAATAAGCCAAAACACTCTCACCATTTTGGGTTTCAAAAGCTGCTGCGCGAGTATCAGTTTGACTATAACCCTCAGAATAAGTACCTGTAGAAGTGCTAAACTGAGCAGCACCATCGAACATACTATTAAAACCAACCAATGTTTTAATATTAGCCAAAGAAATAGTTGCCCCACTCATCGGAGTTATTGTTGCGGGAACTCCACAATCTGCTAAATGTTCCGAGTCGCAAATATTATTTATTTTTAGAACTTTGCACAAACCTTCCGTTAAAAATGTTTCCGCCACGGTGTCTTCGGTAACATTTCCGTCGGCGCCTTCAATTAACGTACCGTATCCCCCAATTTGTGGCATCATGGCGATGGCTTGCGACATTCGGGCGTAAAGTGCCTTGCGTTGCGTGTTCCATGTTCGTTCGTTGATGTTTGCCATTAGCGACGGCAGGGTAATTGCCGCAACCACGCCGATGATTGTGAGGGAAAGCAATATTTCTGCCATTGTGAATGCCTTGCGGCGAGTCAATAAGTGAATAGGTGAATAAGTGAATAAGTTCGTATGAAGTGGTCCCCAAAACCTGGACACAAATTAAGCAGCCAATAAAAAATCTCTGTATCTGCACGGAGACAGTTTATTTTTGTTCCACTGTGGCCTATTGTTATAGATTAGCACGTATTTATTAACAAGGTCAATAACAT
>JAZUCM010000110.1:0-7292 GCA_045639085.1 Candidatus Gastranaerophilus bacterium | reverse complement strand
CCCCCCCTATTGAACTCTTTATACTTTCATTTTCATTTAACATATTATCATTATTTACCATGTTCGCGATTTTGTCAAGCCCCTTGCGTTAGCTCAAAATTAATGCTATAATAAAAACAAGTTTTGGGTTAAGTAAATGGTAGGAACATCTAAAAAATTATCTATAGCATTTTATTGGCATTTTCACCAACCGGTCTATCAGCTTTCGCAAGACAGCGACTACATTATGCCGTGGACACGGTTGCACGCCGTCAAAGATTATCTTGATATGCTCACAATTCTAAAAAACCATAAAAATATCAAGCTGAATTTTAACATCGTTCCTATACTGGTTGACTCGTTTATTCGCTACGGCGAACTCGGGTTTCACGATATTCACTCACGTATCACAATAAAACCTGTTGCAGAACTAACGGACGAAGACAAAAATTTTATTATCAACAACTTCTTTGACGCAAACTATCAGTTTATGATTTTACCGTTCAAAGAGTACGACAGATTAATCCATAAATATCAATTCACAAAAGACATTAACGATTTTACCCTACAAGAGTACTCTGACTTGGTAGCGTTATTCAACCTTGCCTGGATTGACTCTGCGCACATAAAAGATTACCCCGAACTTAAAAATCTAATAAAAAAAGGCTCAGGTTACACTGACGAAGATCGGGTGCAAATTATTGAAATCCAACGGGATATTATCAGAAAAATAATACCAACATTTAGAAACTACTTGGCAACAGGGCGAATAGAACTTACCACAAGCCCACATTATCACCCAATTTTACCGGCTTTAATCGACATCGCGGATGTTTCAACCAACTCAAACGGCGATTTGCCACTCACTTTAGGCATGAAAAAAGACGCAGAAGCCCAAATTAAAGAAGCCGTCGAAATTATTGAATTGGCCTTCGGCGTTAAACCTAAAGGAATTTGGCCATCAGAGCACTGCATAAGTAATAAAACCCTTAAAATGTTCAGCGATTTAGGGTTTGAATGGACAATATCGGATGAAGGCGTTTTGTCAAATTCTGTCAAGTTCGACTTTGTGCGCGACTTCAACGGAAATCTCGAAAATCCATATCCGTTGTTAAAAGTTTATGACTACAAAGGAGCAAAAAACGGACTAAAACTGATTTTCCGCGAATCTGTGTTTCCAAACCTAATAAGCTTTGAATACCCAAATCACGACTCAGAACGCGCCGCAAACGACCTTTACGATAGAATTAAGACAATTCAGAATAAAATACAAAATTCCCCTGATGATTCTCACCTGTTAACTATCGCAATGGACGGCGAAAACTGCTGGGAAAATTACGCCAAAGATGGGGCCGTTTTTCTCAACAAATTGTATGAATTGATTAACGAAGACGAAACACTTGAAACTGTTCTTATTAGTGATTATATAGAAAAAGACAAACACGCTAAGGAAATAAATAGCGTAAAGGCCGGCTCGTGGATTAACCAAGACTTTAAACTTTGGATAGACGAACCGCTCAAAAATCTTGCCTGGTCATACCTTAAACAGGTTAAAGACGATTTGGAAAACTTTATACTACTTAACCCCGACCACGAAAATATCGCCCAAGCCCAAAAAGAACTTTTTGTATGCCAGGGCAGTGACTGGTTTTGGTGGTTTGGCGAACCAAACGACTCCGGGCACGACAACATTTTTGACTACCTTTTCAGAATGCATTTGAAAAACGTCTACATTTTTCTTGGACTCGATGTACCCGAACGCCTGGAAATTCCGCTTATGCAATCACTGGAAGAACAATACGAAATCGGCGAAAACCCGCTACCGTCGGCAATAGATATGAACTTTCTGGAACTCTCAGACGGACCGGTTTTGCAAGACAACAAACTTTTCGACAAAATCGCATACGGTAGCGACAACACAAATTTTTACATAAAATTTTATCTGAACGAATACGCAATAAACAACCCTTCGAAGTTTGCGCACAACAGTCAAACATACGTTTATATGCGCAATTCACACAAAAAGCAGACAACATCACACATTCGACTAATCCACAAAACCGACAATATTCTTCCTGTTTGCAAAGAAAAATTCCACAACGAACTCCAGATGACAATTGACGAAGGACAATTAAAATTCTCCCGCCTAACTTGTGCAATCCAAAACGGCTTGTGGTGCCTGCAATCCAAAAAAGACTTTGCAATCAGCCACGAAAAAACCATTGACGTTTCGATTCCTTTCGACAATTTAGAAATCAACGTTGGTGAAGAAATGGAGTTTATAATTGCGCAGTCAAAACTCGGGGTTTTGGACTCTGTCACCCCTAATGAAGTTTTACTAAAAGTTAAAAGAACTTAAAAACGGCGTTCAAGACGCCGTTTTTGTTGTTATATGAATAATTTTCAAATTAGTCTTTTGGACAAGTCAGAACCGTAGACGCAGCCAATGCCAGCAAACCGCCAACAACGCCACCTTTAATCATACGTTCGTTCTGAACCGTTTTCATTGCGCGTTTTAACGCATTTCGACCTTCTGCCGTAATAGTGGCTCCGGCTTTTACCAACTTTTTCTTCTCAAAGCCGTCTTTAATAAGAGCTTTTGCTTCAGATTCATCTGTATTAACAGTCAAGTTAAACAATTTTTCATCATCAGAAATTTTAACTTCACCATTTTCAGCTATTTTATTTTGGACAGTTTCTTTTAACTTATCAGCCAAAGCTTTACCTTTAAGTTCTTTGCCTTTGTCATCAACAAATTGTTCTTTTTTAACGCCTAAAAAATCGCCAAACCGCTTAAAGAATTTATCAACCTGAGCTTTATTAGCATAAGTTTTATCATTTACATAGACAGTGTCTAAATAATCATTTGCCGCCGCAGCATTTACAAGGTTATAAAGCTTTGCGGTGTTCATTTCCTTTGCGACTTCTTTAACAAATTTATCAGATGTCGCCTCACTTTTCACGTTCACAAGTGGCATGTAATGTCCTGCAGCGACACCTGCGCCAACACCGGCGACAGCACTTGTCGCAACGACCAAAGAACGATTTCGATTATCAACTTGCATAAATTTTCTCCACGATTTGGGAACCTACACATCTAGTATAAAAATAAACATATAAAAATTTGCGCTATTTTACAAATTTTTTACATTTATTAATACTATTTACCTGTACTTCCGAACCCACCTTCACCGCGAGTAGTATCAGAAAGTTCAGTAACCACTTCAATTTTAGCCTGTTCGTATTTTGCTATAACCATTTGTGCAACACGTTCGCCCGGTTGAATCACATAAGACTGAGTTGAAAGGTTCACAAGCGCGATACAAACTTCACCTCTATAGTCTTCATCGACCGTGCCAACACAGTTAATCAACGTAATTCCGTGCTTGATAGAAAGCCCAGAACGTGGTCTGATTTGCGCCTCATACCCGTGTTCAAGTTCAATTTTTAGACCTGTAGGAATCAATTTTCTTTCTAACGGTTTCAATACAATAGGTTCTGAAATAGCCGCACACAAATCCATGCCGGCAGCGCCTTCAGTTTTATATTCAGGAACATTTACATTATGTGGTAATCTTTGAATTTTCAAAACAGTCATTTATTTCTCCTTTTTCAAATTATTAATAATGTGATTGCATGTTAAATGGTTAAAAGGTTAATAGGTTAAAGGGGTTAAGCTTTAGAGATAGAAGCTTCAACCGCAGCCAAAGCCTCATCCAACTTAGATGCGTCTTTAACACCGCCTTGCGCGAAGTTAGGACGTCCACCACCGTTTGCGCCGGTCGCACGAGCAATTTCACCAACAATTTTGCCTGCATTCACACCAGCTTTAACAAAGTTTTCGGAAACTTTCGCGATAACCATTTTATCATTTGCAAGGACGATTACACTGTCACCAAGCTTGTTAGCAAGAAGTTCGACACCGGCCTTAATTGCGTCTGCATCAAAGTTTTCGATTTTTGAAATAAATAATTTTCCGCCTGTAATGTCTTGCGCCTTAGAAATAAATGTCGCGAATTTACCACGTGCTTGCTCTTCTTTAAGTTGAGCGAGCTGTTTTTGCAACTCACGATTTTCTTCTGCAAGCTTTTCAACGCGTTCAACAACTTCATCCGTATGAACCTTAAATTTAGCCTCAAGAGCATTAGTAACAGCCGCTTTAGCGTTCATATAATCAATTGCAGCCTTAGAAACAACCAACTCAATACGACGAGTTCCGGCAGCAATCGCGCTTTCTGAAACAATTTTCACAAGTCTCAAATCACCTGTTGATTTTGCGTGAGTTCCAGCGCAAAATTCTCTGGAAATTACGGCAGGAGGCTCACCGGTGTGGCATTTACATTTTCCACCGCACTTACATTTACCTTCTCCACCAATCGAAACAACACGAACAACATCTTCGTATTTTTCACCAAACAGTGCGGTTGCGCCCGTCAACTTGGCTTCTTCTATATCCATAACGTCAGTTCTGACCTTCAATTTATCATTAATCCAGTCATTCATTTGGTTTTCAACTTTTTGAACTTCATCCGCCGTCATAGCACGAGAGAACGTAAAGTCAAACCTCATACGATTTTCTTCAACCTGCGAGCCCGCCTGTTTAACTTCATCTCCAAGAACTTTAACAAGGGCAGCTTGAAGCAGGTGGGCTGAAGTGTGGTGAACTCTAATTTCAGCACGTCTTTGTGCGTCAATTGTCGCACAAACGCTATCGCCAATCACAACTTCACCGTTCAAAATCTGGCATCTATGAACGAACAAGTGATTAACCTTGAACGTTGTCAAGACTTCGGCTTTCAAATTTTCACTTTCGATAATGCCGCTATCACCGACCTGACCACCACATTCTGCATAAAACGGCGTTTTATCAAGAACAATATCGACGAAGCCTTCACCCTCAATTTGCGCAAGAATTTTAGCTTCACACGCAACTTCGTCATATCCAACAAACTCAGTTGAGCCGACTTCCTCCTCAACTTTTGCGTATTTAATATCGCCCGTAACAGAAATCTTAGCCGTAGCAGCTTTTGCACGGTCTTTTTGCTCTTGCATAGCAACTTTGAAACCATCTTCATCAACTTTCAAGCCGTTTTCTTCTGCGATTTCACGCGTCAATTCAAACGGGAATCCAAAAGTATCGTACAGGCGGAACGCGCTTTCTCCATCAATGTCCTTTTTCTCAGCAATGAACTCATCAAGAAGTTTGTAGCCTCTATCAAGTGTTACCTTAAAACGTTCTTCTTCTTTTCTGATAACGTCTTTGATTTTAGCCTCATTTTTAACTAAATCAGGATACGCCTCGCCGTAAAGCCCAATAACCGTATCAACGAGTTTATACAGGAACGGCAAATCCATACCCAATATTTTGCCGTGACGCAATGCACGTCTTAAAATCATCCTCAAGACATAACTTCTGCCTTCATTTCCCGGTATTACGCCATCAGAAATCAAGAAAGAAACACATCTTGCATGGTCCGTAATAATGCGCAACGAAACATCAGTTTTCTCAGATTTTTTGTAAGGAACACCGCTCATTTCAGAAACTTTATCCAAAATAGGTTTTAATAAATCAGTCTCAAAAGTTGACGCAACTCCTTGGCAAACCATGGTTATACGTTCTAAACCCATGCCGGTATCAACATTTTTCTTTTCTAGCGGCGATTGGTTTCCTTCTTCATCCTGATAAAGTTCGGTGAAAACAAGGTTCCAAATTTCAACCCAACGATTACATTCACATGTATCAATACCGCAATCAGGGTGGTCACACTTATATTCTTCGCCTAAGTCGTAGTGGATTTCAGAACAAGGACCACAAGACCCGGACGCGCCAGGAGGCCCCCAGAAATTGTCCTTCTTTCCTTTGCGCTTAATACGTTCTGCCGGAACACCAATTGACTGCCAAATCTCAGCCGCCTCATCATCAGTTTCAAAAATAGTAATCCAAAGTCTGTCTTTATCAAGTTTCAAAACCTCGGTCACAAACTCCCAAGCCCAAGGAATAATCTCGCGTTTGTAATAATCACCAAATGAAAAATTACCCAACATCTCAAAGAAAGTATGGTGTCGCGGAGTTCTACCCACGTTTTCGATATCAGAATCCTTCCCGCCCGCTCTTGCACACTTTTGACAAGACGCCGCGCGCGCAGGATCATACGGAGGCTTTACGATACCTAAAAACATCGGTAAAAACTGTAACATGCCAGCCGTCGTCAATAATACAGTCGGATTATCCGGCACAAGACTGGAACTTTCAACGATTGTATGTTGGTGTTTTTCTTTAAAATAATCTAAATATAATTTTCTAATTTGATTTCCTGTTAACATAATTTTCCTCTTCTAAAAAATCATCCGTCTCATAATAGTATTACGAAAACAGATGATTTTGAAGAGTATACTAAGTTATGTTGCAAGAATTAACGTTTGACACATAGAGAATACCAATTACCATTAGCTAGAGGCACTCTATATTGACCAATAGACGATAAAATAACCCAGTTTACCACCTGGCTGTTATGAACAGTCTTTGAACTCGTATACCAAGTATTATTCATCCCTTCAAGCGGCAAACCTGAAAAAGCGGAATTAACAAATAATGCAGCGGCCTCATCTTTAGTCGGCAAACGATAATCCTCTCCAACATTCGATGTGCAAGCACTTGATGCCTCGGAAGATATAAATCCCCCGACAGGTTGACTATAAGGCATCGGCGCTACCACAACACTATCCGCAGAATACAACGCCGTCAAATAACCAATATCTTTACCGACGGTATTAGGTCCCTTATTTCCGTTTAAATCATATATCATATTAGCACAGACAATATCCTGAGCAAAATTCTCTTCTCCAATACTTGATAAACAATTGGGTCTATAGAAAGTGAGTACACTCTCACCGTTTTGCGTTTCAAATGCAGCAGCCTTGGTATCTAAATTTTGATATGAATTGAGAAATGTAGTACTGCCGTGTGTCCAGGAACTATTAACATACGTCAACGCAGAATGCAAATCACTCAACTTCGTAGGCATAGATTTCGTCGCATTAGCCATATCAGTATAAGTTGTAGGAATACCACAATCAGCAAGGTGCTCGTTATCACAAATGTTGTTTATTTTGAGGACTTTGCTTAGTCCCTCTGTCAAGAACGTTTCCGCCGCAGTGTCAGCCGTAACACTTCCACTTTCATCTGCGGTCAAAGTTCCATAACCGCCGACTTGTGGCATCATTGCAATGGCTTGGGACATGCGCGCGTAAAGCGCTTTTCGTTGTGTGTTCCAAGTGCGTTCGTTAATATTCGCCATCAAGCTTGGCAAGGT
>JAZUCM010000109.1:0-5577 GCA_045639085.1 Candidatus Gastranaerophilus bacterium | reverse complement strand
TTCTTATACATTTTTTCTACCTTTTTTTCTTGTGTTTTCCAGGTGGGGTTAGTAAATATGCACCCACCAAGGTTGGGAGGTTTTGGCAAAACAGGTGTCTGAACGCCAAATATAATCAGGACTTTGAGGCGCCCCCCCCCCCTATTGAACAGTATATTCCACTATTGTATTTTGTATAATTCATATTTTCATTATTTACCATGTTCGCGATTTTGTCAAGGGGGGGAACGAAAGTTAATAAGTTAATAAGTTAATGAGTTAATAAGGATTATGGGAATAGACCTGGGTAAAGATTAAACGTTGGATTTAATGTTTGTTGTGGAATAAACAAAGAACCCAACGTTGCGAACAAAAGCGGGTAAATAAACGTTAATCCTTATTAACTAGTGCGACGCAGTCGCACGAATTAACTTATTAACTTATTAACTTTATCAATTTAACCCACATCCATTTAACCCTACCGGCTCGGTAAACCTCGCCAAAGAAGAAAACCAATCCAAAGATTGACAAATTCATAAAAAAAATTAAATAAATCATACCTGGGATTGAGTCCCTAATCCCGGTTTTCGTGTATAGTAGAGATAGCTTGAGTGAGGTAGCCTAAAAGATTATGGGATTAAACCTAAGTAGTGTAAATCAACGACCATATATCGTCAAAGACGGGAAAAAACCTGTTAACAAAAAACAGGACGAAGAAAAATCGACCCGTCAAACCGAACACGACCCGCAACAAAACGAAAATACAAGAAGTAAAGGACTTTCACTCGTTGAGGACAAACCAAAACCGTTTGTCCCAAATTATTCTGCCCAAGTTCAACAACAAAGCTGGCAAGCAACAAGAAACCAAATTCAAGCACAACCACGCTACAATCCTCAAGCTACAACTGCACAAGCACCAGCGGCCGACACTTTTGAATACCAAGGCGTTTCCGCTAACATTAACATCGCCCAAGTACTCAAAGACTTTCGCAACACGGCACTTGCCATAGGTACCCCACCCGAGCTCCAAGCTGAAGTCGATGGCTATTTGAACTTGATTAATTCCCAAGTAACAAAAGACAATCCAAACACAAAGCTAATCAAGTCCAACCTCAAAAACGCCTCAACACTGCTTGACGCTTACATATCAGAAACGTTAAATAAGGATTCTAAAGTTGTCGAAAACTGGGTCGACGCGATTTTCTTGCAACAAATAGATTTCAAATACAATGAAAACGACATAAACCCTCAATTTCTGGTGAAATTCCCGGAAAAAACCTTGAATAATGAGCCGACAACCACAACAATTAATCAGCCCCAAGAAGAAACGCAAGCCCCGGTTCAACAAAAACCTAACATCGACGAGGAATTAAAAAATCTTTTCAGACACTCAAAACAACTTGCGCGCGAAAACAACCCGAAAGCGGCACTTTTGAGTTTTCAAAAAGCACTTAGCCGCGCAAACGAACTCGGCGAAAATTCCGTAAAATCAAAAATATACCTGGAAGTCGGCGACATTTATAACGACTACAATTATTTGCCACAAGCACTCACAAGCTACAACAAATCAATCGAAAACGCGACCGAAAATACGGTCAAGATAAAAGCGCACTACTCAATGGCGCAAATTTACGACAACGTAAACCAAATTTCACCGGCACTCGACCACTATTACACAACAGTTGCCTACGCGGGAGAGGAAGACAACCTCGTTGCGCAATCCGTTTCGCTCACAAAAATGGGCAACATTTATTCCGATATGTATGACCAAGAGTCTTTGGACTATTTTGCGACAGCCAAAACTCTTGCGCAACAAACCGACAGCGCCAAAGTAAAAGGCTACGTGGCGTCAAGCAACGCCGACGGCCTGAAAAAATTCGGCGAACCACAAGAAGCGCTAAAAGAATACTCAGAAGCAGTCAAAAACTACAAAGACGCAGAATCTCCGTTAAAAGTTGCTCAAAACTACAATTCAGCAGCAGATTTAATGATCGAATACCACAATATTAACAAAGCAAAAAGCTTGTTAACAAAAGGCTTGGCCTACGCGAACCAAACCAACGACCTGGAACTCATCGCCGAAATGAGCGGCAAATTGGAAATCCTATCGTAAAATATAACCTATCTGTTATAATTTATCAATAATTTCATAACAGATAGGTTATAAAATTGTGTTCCCTGTATTCATACCGTAGAATGTCAAGACCGCACGTTTGGCTTATCGCCTGCCACTGAGTGGCACCTATATTCGTGCCGTAGTATGGCAAGACTGCACGTTTGGCTTATTGCCTCCGCTGAGCGGCGACACCACTCGCGCCAGCAGTGCTGGCACGGCAAGCGCCTGGCCTAACGCTTAACACACCTTACGTTGTAAGGAACTGACCGCGAATGCGGGTGACGAGCCCCCATGCTGAAATTCTGTATCATAGCCGAACTAGCAGAAACAACTGAACCAGACCAAATGCCACCGGATGAAATACCAACAAGGTCTTTGTTATAATACATTGAAGTAAGTTCATCAATGTTAGGCATTCTCGCATCTGGATTTTGAGCAGTACAAGCTGCACCCGCGGCTGTTTGTTCAAATAAACCGACATTAGAGCTAAGGGGCATTGGCGCTACAATATTGGTATCATTATTATAAAGTGCCGTAATAAAACCGATGTCTTTACCAACCGTATTAGGACCTTTATTACCGTTTAAATCGTATATAAAGTTTGCACACATTTGCGCCTGTGAATAATTTGATACATCTCCTGTACTATCTTGACAATTAGGGTTGTAGTACAACGCAATAGTTTCACCGTTTTGCGTTTCAAATGCTGCAGATTTAGTGTTGGGTTGAGAATACGAATGGCTGTCTTTTTTACCATCACCATTCCAATCAAACACACTTGAAAAACCAACAAATTGATTGTTCAATGCTCCAATCGTCATTGGCCAGTTTTTGGTTGAGCCAACCATATTGGTGTAAGACGCCGGAACGCCGCAATCTGCAAGGTGTTCGCTGTCACAGATGTTATTAATTTTAAGAACTTTGCTTAAACCTTCGGTCAAAAACGCCTCAGCGGCTGTATCTTCGGTAAGACTTCCGCCTTCTTCGGTAACTTTACCATAACCACCCATTTGCGGCATCATTGAAAGTGCTTGGCTCATGCGCGCATATAAAGCTTTTCGTTGCGTGTTCCATGTTCTTTCGTTAATGTTTGCCATCAAGCTTGGCAGCGTAATCGCCGCGACAACGCCGATAATAGTCAATGACAGCAATATTTCAGCCATCGTAAATCCAAGATTTTTACTCATGTTTACCTCCGATTATTCTCATATATGCATTCTACCATATTTTCTTGTGCTTTTCAAGTGGCGTTAGAAAATATGCACTCACCAAGGGTCGGAGGTTTTGACAAAACAGGTCGCTGAAATCCAGATATAATCAGGCTGTTGAGGCGCCCCCCCCCCCTATTGAACGGTATATTCTACTATAATATTTTAGATTAATCATATTTTCATTATGCACTATTGCGAGGGGTTTGTCAACCCCTCCGGGGAAGTTAATAACTCATTAACTTTATCAATTTAACCTGCCCTCGGCGAGGTAAACCTCGCCTTAGGCAAAAACCTATACCACCCCTTGTGCAATCATCGCGTCAGCAATTTTTCTGAACGCTGCAATATTCGCTCCGGCAAGGTAGTTTGTCCCCAAACCGTATTCCTCCGCCGCATTCTTCGTTTGCGCAAAAATATTGGCCATTATACATTCAAGTTTTTTGTCAACTTCCTCAAATGTCCAAGAATAACGCATACTGTTTTGTGACATTTCAAGCGCTGAAACAGCAACGCCACCCGCATTCGCAGCTTTTGCCGGCGCAAAAAGAATGTCATTCGCCAAGAAATACTCAATTGCCTCTTTATTTGTCGGCATATTTGCACCTTCTCCAAGCGCAATCAAGCCGTTTTCAACCAAAATCTTAGCGGTTTCAAGATTAATGTCGTTTTCAGTAGCACAAGGCAACGCGATTTCAGCCTTAATCGTATAAACCGCCGGCGTCGCTCCGTTATTTTCATAGTAAACAGCCTCAGGAACATAGGTTAAATATTCTTTAATTCTGCCACGTTTAACCTCTTTAATCTCCTTGACTACATCCAAACGAATACCATTTTTATCATAAATACATCCGTTTGAATCGCTCATTGCAACGACTTTAGCACCACATTGCTGAGCCTTTTCGCAAGCATAAATCGCAACGTTACCTGAGCCGGAAATAATCACCGTTTTGCCGGTCAAATTCAAACCGTTAGCGTTCAACATCTCTTGCATAAAATAGATTAATCCGTAACCGGTCGCCTCTTTTCTTGCCAACGAACCGCCATAAACAAGTCCTTTACCGGTCAAAACACCCGCTTCATACGCGTTTTTAACCCTTCTATATTGGCCAAATAAATACCCAATTTCTCTTGCCCCAACGCCAATGTCACCGGCTGGAACGTCCAAATCATGCCCGATATGTTTTTGAAGTTCTATCATAAAACTTTGACAAAAACTCATAATCTCGTTGTCAGACTTACCTTTAGGGTCAAAATCAGATCCACCTTTGCCTCCACCAATTGGGAAACCTGTAAGCGCATTTTTGAAAATTTGTTCAAAAGCCAAAAATTTCATAATACTTTGGTTAACTGTCGGATGAAATCTTAACCCGCCTTTGTATGGCCCTATAGAACCATTGAATTGCACGCGATAACCGCGATTAACACGAGTTTGCCCACTATCGTCAACCCAAGGAACTCTAAACGAAATAATTCTTTCGGGTTCAACGATTCGTTCTAATAACCCAAGACGCTTGTAATTTTCTTCATTCTTTTGCACAACAGGCACAATAGAACTCAACACTTCATCAACCGCCTGAATAAATTGAGGCTCACAACAATTCTTCTCTTTAGTTTGATTTATAACATCTATTAAATATTGACAATCATTCGCCATAATCTTGCTCCTATAATAATTTTGCTGAACGTTATTATAAACGAGTCAAGCCAGATTATCAAGAGGTAATTTTTTAAAATAAATTGAAGGATGATTTTGATATCTTGCAAAATTATTTGTAACTAATTTTCCAATAATCAATCTAATAGATTAATGATTTTAACACCTTCATCATTAGTGCCAGCAAATAAATTGTCGATAGTTGATAAAGCAGTTCTCCGCCACTTTGCCCTGCTTGTCTTGCTCAACGCAAGCTAACCCTGGCAAAATCTTCCCTCTCATAAAACAATTCACTGGATTGTTTGCCACGGCAGAGTGCTCACGTTCCTTATTGCGAAAATTGTTCGGGCAATTAAAACTTTAGCTAAAATGGAATTTTGTATCATCCCGACACATATTTTTTCAAATAATCGCTTAAATCATATTTCCTTTTCAACGAATCATAAGTCATTCTGCGAATTTTGCCAGTTACAGGGTAATCAGCAAAAGCTCTATCATGCAACCCTCCAATTGCCCATAGAATTCCGACATAACCATTTGCTGATGGCGCATCATAAGCGTATTTATCGTTCAAATAAATCGCTGCTTTTAACGCTTCATCAGCCGTTGACATCCAT
>JAZUCM010000108.1:0-8393 GCA_045639085.1 Candidatus Gastranaerophilus bacterium | reverse complement strand
CTACAACAATGCATTTACTATGGAGCATACAAATAGGTCAATTCCCCATAACGACTTGATCACTTGGTCACTTGATCACTTGGTCACCTCGAAACCGCTTCGCGGTTTCACGATGGCGGAAATTTTATTATCCCTCACAATTATCGGCGTTGTTGCCGCAATCACCCTGCCAAGCTTGATGGCGAATATTAACGAAAGAACTTGGAACACCCAACGAAAAGCGCTTTACGCAAGAATGAGCCAAGCAATCGCCATGATGCCACAGTTGAACGGTTATGGTGAATATGAAGGCACAAACACTGACGGTTCAGTTACAACAACAAAAGACACAGCGGCAGAGGCATTCCTCACAGAAGGTTTAAGCAAGGTTCTTAAAATCAACAATATTTGCGACGCTGAACACTTGGCGGATTGTGGAATTGCAGCGTCGTTTACAAATCTTGCGGGCTCAACAATCACGTGGCCAACTAAAATTAGTGAATTGAATAGTATATTTATGAATTCTTATTCAGGTTCTTCAAATGTGTATGAAAATCCACACAAAGATATAGATACAAAAGCTGCAGCATTCGAGACCCAAAATGGGGAAACAATTTCACTTTATTATAATCCTTATTGTACAGGGAATATTGAAGGAAATTTATGGCATTATACTCAACCCAGAATGTGCGCAAATTTTATTTATGACTTGAACGGTAATAAAGGGCCAAATACTGTAGGTAAAGATATTGGATTTATAACTGCTCTTTATCCAACAAACTCTAATGTTGTTGCTCCATTGCCTCTTTCTACTAATGCAGGTTATCTGACGCAATTAACCGCTGGGGCGGCGTGTTTGGCGCAAGATGCTGAAAGCAGATTGCCTAATAAAGATGAATTGTCTGCGATGTTCTATAATATGAAACTCGTTGGGATAATTGATAATATGTATTGGTCAAGTGCTGTTGCAACTGCTGGCGATTCCGGTCGGGCTTGGCGTCAAAGTTTTAATGCGGGAACATATCACGCAGACCCTAAATCCGGTAAAGGCTTTGTCCGATGTGTTAAACGATAAAATTCCAAACGCCTAGCCGGCGTAGTGCTTGGCTAGGCGTTTATGCAATTGTTTAGAAATTCGATTGTGTTTAATTTTTCTTCGTAGAGATATTTTATGAATTTAAGATATGCTTCATCAAATGATGTGACGACTATGTTGATTTCAAAACCTTCCGTGCAGAAGGGTTCGTAGTCATAAACTACGTAGCTGTTGTATTTACTTTTCCATTCTTTGCGTTCGATTCGTCCGTTGTTTTCGTCAATAATATCTTCTAGCCACAAAACGATGTCTTTGTCTACGTTTTTAAGTTCAATTTTATTATATCTGTTGCAATCGTGACTCATTAACATAAGAAACTCCTGGTCTGGTATAAACTGTTAACTATTCATTTTTAGTTTAATGTATTTAGGTGAAAAAAGGATTACCTTTTTGGATAAAAAAAAATAAGTATTTGTGGGGATTTATATTCAGACAATATTCAATGCACGGCATTAATGCTTAATCATTGAATTAAGAATATTTTTAGCCGTTGCGAGTTGGACATCATTTTTGTTTTTAATGTCGTTTATTGTGAATTCAACTTTATAATCGGGTTCAATGCCTTTTTTGTTAATGTCGTTACCTTTTGGGGTGAGGTATTTGGCAATAGTGAGATTAAGCCCGGTGTCGTTTTGTAGCGGAATTATTTTTTGGACCATGCCTTTACCGTAGGTTTTTGTGCCCAAGAGGACGGCTTTTTTGTAATCTTTTAGTGCACCTGAGAGAATTTCACTGGCGCTTGCGGAATTTCCGTCAACAAGGATTACTAGGGGTTTGTTTATTTTGAAGTCCAGATTTTGGGCGTTAATGTCGAATTTATAGCCATCGCGGCCGACGATGCTCACGATGTTACCTTCCGGGATGAAAAGGTTTGCGATGAAGACGGCGTTAGGAAGTAGGCCTCCTGTGTTGCCGCGTAGATCTATTATAAGTCCTTCTGTATCGTGAGTCTTTTCAAGTGCGTCCAGAAAATCGTTAGGGGTTGTGACGCTTACGAATGTTGATATTTGGATGTAGCCGATATTTTTATCGACAGAAGATTTAACGGTTTTGATTTTAATTTCGCGACGGGTAATTTTTTTTGTAAATTTTTCATCGTTGCGCAGGATTGTCAGATCTACGGTAGAATTTTCTTTGCCTTTGACGAGATTTGCGACTTCTGCGATTGGCATACCGCTGATTTCTTTGCCGTTGACCGCATAGATTATGTCGTTAGCTTGGAGGTTTGCGCTTTGGGCGGGAGAACCTTCCATTACGTTAATAATTGTTATCTTCCCGGAAACTGAGGCAATATTGACTCCTATTCCAACAATTTTTGATGCGATAGAAGAATTTTGTTCGGAGTATTCTTCTTTATCCATATATTTCGAATAAGGGTCGTTGAGGCTGGCGAGCATGGTGTCGATTGCGACTTTTGCGTCGGCTTCAGTTTTAATTTTGCCGCGATAATGTTCTTTCCAGCGGTACCAAATTTGGTGGTTAAGGCTGGCGTCGTAGTAGTTGTCTTTAATCTCTGTCCAAGTATTGTCGAATAGTTTTTGATAAGAAACGTGGTCGTGGTTGTGTTCAAGTTCTTCGACGAGTCTGGATGTGTCGTTTGAGTATTCAATGAATACGACGTTTAGAACAACTAATATGAATAATGTTATCGCAAAAAACCATTTTTTCATAACACAATTATTTAACATCAAGAGTAAAATTTAATCAATATACTTTCAGGGTAATCCATTGAGCAATAGTTATTAATTAAGGTTTGTGAATGCATCTTCAACGACGGCGGAGATGTCAGCGGATATAGCGTTTTTGTTGTCTGTTGAAAGCCAAACGAGATATTCAATATTTCCTGAAGGGCCTTTGATTGATGAGTAAGTGAGCCCATTGACGCAATAGTTTAGTGAGAGGGCAAAATCTATTACATTTTGGATAACTTCTTTATGAGTTTGTTTGTTGCGAACGACACCGCCTTTTTCGATTTTTTCTTTTCCGGCTTCGAATTGTGGTTTTATGAGGCAAACCATTTCGTGAAAATCTTTGGATAGAAGTTTTTTGAGATTTTCTAAAACTTTTGTCAGTGAGATAAAGGATAAATCGCTTACCAAAAGGTCGGCAACGGGTTCTGATTCTGCGTAGATTTCGTTGAATGTTGCTATTTTAAGGTTTGTACGTTCTATTGTTTTGACGTTTGGGTTGGAGCGTATTTTCCAATCGAGTTGTCCGTAGCCGACATCTACGGCATAAACGAATTGAGCTCCGTTTTGTAAAAGACAGTCCGTAAATCCCCCGGTTGAGGCCCCGGCGTCAAAACAAATTCTTCCGCTGACGTTAATTGGGAAGGTTTGTAATGCTTTTTGCAGTTTAAATCCGCCACGTGAGACGAATGGCATTTGTTTTACAATAATTTCATATTCTTTTTCGATGTTTATTTGATGGCCGGCTTTGGTTATGTATTCATCGTTAATTTTTACGTCACCAGCGAGAATTGCGGCTGCGGCCTTGCTTTTGGTTTCGAAGAACCCTAAATCGACTAAGTATTTGTCCAGACGTTCTTTTTTCACTATATTTCTCCCAAGTTGTAGATGTGGTGCGCGTTTCGGGTCGTTTGGATGATGACTTCATCTGTTGTTATGCCGCGTAATTTTGCGATTTCTTCTGCAACGTAGCGAGTGTAAGCCGGCTGATTTTCTTTTCCTCGGAACGGTACCGGGGCTAAATAAGGCGCATCGGTTTCGAGTAAAAGTTTATTTAAGGGGACATCTTGAGCCACTTCTTTGGGTTTAATCGCGTTTTTAAATGTTACAACGCCGCCTAGTGCGATGTAAATATCTTCTTTTACGCATTCTCTCATAAATTCCGGGCTGCCAGAAAAACAATGCATTACAATTTTAGAATTTTTGTTGTGCTCTTTTAGAATTGATAGCGTCTCGGCGTGTGCTTCACGGTCGTGGACGCATATTGGAAGATTGAGTTCGTTCGCGAGTTTAATCTGTTTAATGAAAACTTCTTTTTGAATATCATTAAATGATTTATCCCAGTAGTAATCTAGGCCGGTTTCGCCAATTCCGACGATTTTTGGATTTGATTTTACAATATCGCGAATTCTTTCGGTTAAGCCATCATGCCAGTCGCGCGCTTCTGTGGGGTGAACACCAAGAAGTCCATAAACTTCTTTGTATTTAAGCGAGAATTCATTAACTCTTTCGATATCTTGTGGGTAAGCACAAGGCAAAATTATTTTCCCGACGCCGGCATGATGAGCGTTTTGAATAGCTTCTTCGGGTGTTAAGCCTTCTATCATGTCAATATGAGAATGTGTATCAACTATGTAATTCATAATTTGATTATACAATAAATTTATTTTGTGTCGGGTAATGTTGAATGATGTTGTTGTAAATTTTTGTAACAATTTTCTCGGGGCATTCTTTTTTTGTTGAAGATTTTATGCGGAAAAGTCGATATTTTGAGTAAGGAAACAACTACGAAAGGTGGAAACAGTTATGGGCATGGCTGCTTCACAAGCTAGATTTCTTGGCTTAACGGCTAGGAAAAATAACGTGGAATATGAAGGACAACAGATTAACCAACAAAGAACTGCGTTGTCCAACAAATCCGCGAGCTATTACAGCGATTTGTTAGGAATGGCTGTTCCGGTTTGTCCTGCGGTTGAAGATTTTACCCAAACTATTTATAGTTTTACAGACGGAGCTTTGAATAATAGTGTTACGTCTCTCATTGCCCGTGGGGACGGAAGTTATAATTTGAGCTATTTATCAAGCTATACTGACGATTTTGCGATGGTTAGTGCCGGAGCGACAAGTCTTGTAAACGATAACCTTAACGGCTATATGGTTGGTGCGGATAAATTAAAAGGGCTTGGCGAAGATCTTTATTATTCTTATGTTTTGCGTGAAGGTTCTTATACTTACAGATTGTATGAACGTTCAATGTCAAGATCTGTTTTGCCTTCAACGGATCCGTCAACATTGGGCTTTACTTATACTGATAAAAATGGCGAAACTCAGGCTATAGTTCCGGCGACTTACGATATAATTACAAGTATTATCGGCCCGGAACCAAGAATTGAGGATTATGATGTTGGACCGTTACTTGAAAATTATAGATCAAAATCATGTTTTACATCTGTTCATAGTAGTCAAAGCAATTCTCAGGATAGAGCGTATCATATTGAACACAATATTTGTCGTTTGATGTGGTCTGACGGTAGAACTTCAGTGACGTCAAGTGATGGTGTTACATTGACGAGAACGGACTTGAGTTATTATTCCTTGGCGAAGAATACTGGTGATCAATCAACAGATTCACAATATCTTGAACTGCAAAATGTATTAGCAAGCGATTTCCCTGATGTGTATCAAGAATTGATTGATATGTATGTTGGCATAGTACAAATTTTGAATAATATAGGTGACTCAGGTCATATTAACAGAAGTTTGTTTACGTTGTCTGATACAACGTATGATCCGTCAATGACCATTGACGGAATATATGCTGATTGGCAAGATTTTTGGGATAATGTTGGGGATTTGGACCGTAGTTACGTGTATTACCGCGATCATGATGCGTGGCAGGCGAAATACGATCCTTATGTCGGAACTCACCTCGATGCAAATGATTATACAAAAGTTTATAGGATTACCGAACGTCAAATGTATTATGACGGCCAAGATGAATATTTGAAGAGCCTTTCTGCTGATCAATTAGAAAATCTTTATGACGAAGAGGTTACCTATCGCGATATGTTAGAGGCAAAATATGGTCAATCTGAAGATGGTTGGTATGTCCGATATAAGCAAAATTCTTCAACAAATGAGTGGGAGCCGACTTTCTATCGCGGCGATGACATTGCTCAAGGGTTTAAGGATAATCGTTCCAATGTTATAACAAATATCGAAACCTATAAAATCGGTTCTTGTGAAGTCCAAAACGAAATTAAGGGTAAAACTGCGTATTTGGAACAAGATTCAACCGGTCGTTTTATTAACGTGACAATTGATGGCAAAACTTATGCTCTAACTACAAATACTGTTATGGACCAAAACGCTTATGACGATGCTATGAATCAATATGAGTACGACAAGGCGATTTATGAGCAAAAAATCGACGAAATTAACGCTAAAATTGAAATTATTCAAGCGGAAGATAAAAACTTGGAATTAAGATTAAAACAATTAGACACTGAGCACCAGGCTATTGATAACGAACTCGATGCGGTCTCAAAAGTGATAGATAAGAGTGTCGAAAGTTCGTTCAAAACATTCGGATAAACTTTAAATCTGTAAAAAAATAAATTTTATATATTGTTTCCTTTATTTATTGGCTGTCATTAAGACGGCCTTTTTATTTTTGAAGCGTGCATGATAACAAGCGAAAAAACCGGCCGGAGCCGGTTTTCTGTTAGAAATGATTAGAGAAATCAAAGTCACATCCGAGGGATGCTGTTGCAGAATGATCTTTCCAACTGTCGAAAATGTTCTTGTGTGAACATTTTCTCAAAAGAGCTTTTTTTAACGCTAAGAGACGAAATTTATCAGAGAGAATCTCTCTGTACTGGGTAAATGTATTTTTCATTGTATTCTCCTTGAATCTGTTTTTCTATTATAGCACTTTTTTTGAAAAAATCAAGAGCTTTATTTAAAATCTTCTGTTTAAATCTTTAGGTTGGCCAAAGCCAAGAACATCTTTGAGTACCGATACCGCGCCGTAAGCCGCCAATAACCAGCCGCCCGTCTTGACAACAGGTTTTTTACTTGCAAGTATCGTCATAAGCCCAAGCCCTAACGGAATTACATTTGACACAAGAGATAGGCCGACTCCTTTAAAATATCCGACAGTAGAATTTATGAAGCTTCGCCAATTTTGTTGTTGTTCTAGATGAAAAACTTTCTTCTTCAGATTTGCATTGATTGCGCTTGGCTGAGAAAGATACATTGTATTAGTCGCTTTCTCGATACAAGCTTCGGCGTCTTTGGTTTTTGAATAGCTGTCAGATTGAAGTAATCCAAGAATGTGCGCGTCATAAGCAATCATGCCCAAAGCGCCGGCACCGGCGGTTTTTGCCAAATATTTGCCGTAATTGTTTTTTACGTTCGTTATGCAGTTGTTGTAACCGGTTTTTATCTTGGATAAGATTTTCATCTGTTACTTCGTCCTACTTTTTATCTGTTTTTTGCGTATTTTTTACTTCGAACTCTTTTTCAACTGTCTGTCCTGACATTTTTAATAAGATGTCTGATGCCATAAGCGAGTCTTGTCCGTAGCCGGAACTAGCGTTTTGAATATTAGTCAGGAGTTGAACCGTCAGCGGATCGCCTGTCGCCATTCTGGATTGAAGTGCCGCCATAGCAAGGAATTTCACTTTTGAATAAGGGTCTTGGAGCATTTTATTGATTAACGCATTCAACGCCTTGTCGTCCTTGCGTGATTCATCTTCTTCAAGACGTGCAACGACTTCTTTTGCACCCATATATCTTAATTCTTTATCTTGGCTGTTTAAATAATTTTCCAGGTTTCTGATATAATCGTCTGTCAATTGAACGACTTTGCGTTTTTCGGTTTTCTTTGATTCGTTAACGTTCGTCGTCGTTGTGGTCGTATTTGTTGTTGTATTTGAATTATTCGCATTGCCAAGATAATCGTTTTTCGCTAACGGTTTTGTGTAATAATTTGCCGGATAACTCTGAGGTTGAGCGTTGCCCATCTGGTAAGAAGGGGCGTTTACGTTGTAAACCGGCGCATTTGCACCCGGCGGCGTAACTGAAGGATTAAATATTTGAATATTTACGCCTGAATAATTCGGCACCTGAACGGATTGCCCTTGCGCTTGCGGATAAATCTGTCCTTGAGGCGGGAACGCTGAAGCCTGCGGGATAGAACTGTAATTAACTTGTGCTTGCTGCGGTCCTGCGTTGACAGCCTGCTGAATTGCCGGAACTTGTTGCGTGTTAATCTGTTGCGGCACATTGTTCTGCGGCGCACTCAATTGTTGAGCGTGCTCCTGAACCGCAACCGGCTGAATTGGTTTTGCGTATGCAGTTGTTTGTGGAATTTGATTTTGTCCTACAGAATTTTGCATAAAAATAACCTTCTGTAAGTATAAAGTGTTTTTTTACACAAAAATTGCCGAAAAATGAAGAAATGTTAACAAGAGTGAATAGGGCGTTAGGGCGATATGAAGTGGTCCCCAAAACCTGGACACAAATTAAGCAGCCAATAAAAAATCTCTGTATCTGCACGGAGACAGTTTATTTTTGTTCCACTGTGGCCTATTGTTATAGATTAGCACGTATTTATTAACAAGGTC
>JAZUCM010000107.1:0-6752 GCA_045639085.1 Candidatus Gastranaerophilus bacterium | reverse complement strand
CTGTTCGCTATCCGGACTCGTGACACTTCGTCCGTCCGCAAATTCGCCACCGCCCGCGCATGCGCGAAAGAGCGCGGTCTTCCGCGTCGCGCGCTCGTCTCTCCGCAAGACAAGTCTTGCTCCGTGGCTCTGCTCGGCTTGGCCTTTACCATGGCAGAAATATTGCTGTCCTTGACAATTATTGGCGTGGTCGCGGCAATCACATTACCAAGCTTAATGGCCAACATTAATGAACGCACATGGAACACGCAACGCAAAGCGGTTTACGCTCGCCTAAGCCAAGCAATTGCAATGATGCCACAAGTTGGTGGGTACGGAACATTGACCGAAGAAGGCGGAAGTGTTATAGAAGACACCGCGGCGGAAACTTTTTTGACAGAGGGTCTTTCAAAAGTTCTTAAAATTAATAATATTTGTGATGCGGAGCACCTTGCTGATTGTGGTGTTCCGTCATCTTACACAAATATGGTGGGTTCAACAAAAACTTGGCCAGCTACGATTGGCGCTTGGAACAATCAGTTTGTAAACTTCTCATTTGTTGGTAGCGGTTGGAATTCTGACGGTACTGATCAACACTATTCATATTCCCAACCTGACACAAAAGCCGCAGCTTTTGAAACCCAAAATGGTGAAACGATTGTATTATATTACAACCCAAATTGTAAAGATAATACAGGTGAAGTATCTCATTATTCACAAAAATATATGTGTGTAAACTTTATTTATGATTTGAACGGAAATAAAGGTCCAAACGCAGTTGGCAAAGATATCGGTTTTATCACAGCGCTTTATAATAGCGATTCAAATATTGTCGCTCCAATGCCATTGTCAACAGACGCTGCAAGTGGAACTATGATTGCACAAACGGCAGCAAGCGCGGCTTGTACAGCTCAAGAACCTGACTCAAGAATACCAAATATAGACGAACTCACCTCCATGTATTACAACAAAAACCTTGTTGGCATTTCGTATGGTTCCTTTTGGTCCGGCTCCGTTGTTTCAGCTAGTTCAGCTTGGTTCCAACTTTTCGACACGGGTCTTCGCCACCCGCATACTCGGGCTTATTACCGCTCTGTGCGCTGTGTAAAGCGATGAAATTTACAAGGCGGAGCCAATGGCTCCGCCTTGTAAATTTTACACCATACCTTCTTTTACTGCTTTGACGGCGGCTTGAACTCTGTCGTTTACGCACATTTTTTGTAAAATCGAACAAACGTGTGCTTTTGCGGTGTGGACGCTCACGATGAGTTCTTTGGCAATTTCGGTGTTACTTTTGCCGGAGACCAGGTGTTTTAGAACTTCAACTTCGCGTTCGGTTAGCGGAACACGTCCTTCTTGGCTGTTTTTGCAAGACAAAAATCCGACGTTTTCAATTTTAGGTAGGGAATTTAGGGCTTGGGTTGCGACCATTGAATCTATCCAGCAAACGCCCGTTGCTACGTCTCGGATTACGCCGGCAAGTTTTTGCGGTTCGATATCTTTAAGGCAATATGCGCTTGCGCCGGAGCTTAGTGTTGCGACAACTTCTTCGCCACGATCGTGGGAAGTTAATGCGATGACACGGGTTTGTGGAGAAATTTCTTTGATTTTTATTGTCGCTTCGATTCCGTTCATCATTGGCAAACCTAAATCCATCAAAACGACGTCGGGTTTGTAGTGTTCAACGTATTTGATACCGTCTATTGCGTTTTCAAATTCCGCGACAACTTTGATGTCGGAATTTTCGTTAAGCGCACATCTCAGGCCGACGCGGGTTAGCTTAAAGTCTTCAACGATGATGACTTTGATTACACTTTGTTGCTCAATCGTACTAGTTTCCATAACAGACCTCACTTCTTTTGGGTAATTCAACTCCTCTTACACATCATATTTAAGTGTAAAAAGTTCGATTAATCTATTGGAAACCTGACTAAATTCTTATGGTCAGGCGGCTAGTTAGCAATTTACCCGGTTGCACAATTCAAATATAGGACAATTTGCGCATAGGGGTTTTGTAGGTTTGCAGACGTTTTGGCCGTGTGTGACCAGGAGCGAGTTGATGTCAATCCAGTATTTTTGCGGTAATTTTTCGCGCAGGGCAAATTCTGTTTCTTCTGGAGTTTTGGTTGAGACATAACCAATGCGGTTAAAGATTCTGTGCACGTGAACATCGACGCAAATTGCGGGTTTGTTAAATCCCTCTGATAGAACCAGGTTGGCAGTTTTGCGTCCTACACCGTTAAACTTTATTAATTCATCTATTGTGTCGGGCACTTTTCCTTCGTAATCTTCAACGAGGCGCTTTGAAAGTTCAATAATTTGTTTTGCTTTGTTTGCGTAAAATCCGACCGGGTAGATTGCTTTTGATAAGGTTTCAACGTCGCAGTTCGCAAAATCCGCCGGTGTGGAGCCAAGTTTCAGCATTCTGAGTGTTGCCGGATACGTTGTGCGGTCGTTTGTTCTAAGGCTTAATATACAGGCGATTAGGACAAGGTAGGGGTCTTTGAACGTGTCCATAAGTTTTACAAAATCGCTCTGTGGTTGTTTCGCATCTTTAAGATTCTTTACAATTTTGTCAATGTTTGTCATAACTGAAATTATCTCACAATCGGGCTGAAATCCACACTGCGCATGACTTTATTTGAAGTAAAATTTACAATTATTAAATTTTGTTCATAATTAGTGAAAATTTCTTGTACTTTTTTTCTATTTAAAATAATATGTTATTAAGGTATCAATCCAAGGGTTTAGATTGGGATATTGATAGTTTATATGTTAAACAATTCTAGATAATAAATGAGGTAAAAAACGTGGAAAATTTAGCAGATCTTTTTGCAAGAAAGGACGATTCAGTTTCTAGCCCAAGCGCTATGGAAATTCACAGATCTCCTATTAACCCAACCAATATTAAAGTTGTCGGTGTCGGCGGTGGCGGCGGTAATGCTGTTAATCGAATGATTAAAGCAGGACTTTCCGGTGTAGAATTTTGGTTGATGAATACAGATTTACAAGTTCTTGAAGGCGGACGCACTCAAAATAAAATTCAATTGGGCGCAAAATCTACGTCAGGCCTTGGCGCCGGTGGAGATCCTTCAGTTGGTGAAAAGGCTGCAGAAGAAGCGCAACAAGAAATTACTCAAGCCCTTGAAGGCGCAGATATGGTCTTCATTACGGCTGGTATGGGCGGCGGAACTGGTACCGGTGCGGCTCCTGTTGTTGCCAAAATAGCAAAAGAATTAGGAATCTTGACAATTGGTGTTGTTACAAAACCGTTCTCTTGGGAAGGTAAAAAACGCCAAAATCAAGCTGTTCAAGGTTTGGAAAAATTAAGAGAGGCTGTTGACGCGGTTATTGTTGTTCCGAATGACAAATTGTTGCAAGTTGTTGACAGACAAGTTTCTCTTACAGACTCATTTATTATCGTTGACGAAGTGTTGTTGCGCGGTGTTCAAGGTATTTCCGATATCATTACGGTTCCGGGCTTGATTAACGTTGACTTTGCGGATGTTAAAAACGTAATGCAGGCATCAGGTTCTGCATTGATGGGTATCGGTCGTGGTCAAGGCGAAGGCAGAGCGGTTAAGGCTGCTGAAATCGCAATCAATTCTCAACTCCTTGAAACTTCAATCAACGGCGCAAGCGGTGTTATCGTTAACATCACTGGTGGCCCTGATATGACACTTCACGAAATCACTGATGCGGCTAATATTATCCACAACGCGGTTTTGGATGATGCAACTGTTATCGTCGGTACAGCGGTTAACGAAAATATCCAAGGCGAAATCCAAGTTACTGTCATAGCTACTGGTTTTGAACTCAAAAATCAAATGCCGGAAGAAAAAACAGAAGTTAAACAACTTAGAGCTGAGGATTTCTTCGCTAATTCAACTTTAGGAACTCCTGTTTCATCAAGTGCAAACACAATGTTCACTCCATCAGGTATGGGGATGAGCCAAAATGTTTCTGCACCGAGAAGAGAAAGTTCCAGTTTCTACAATATTGAAATACCAGACTTTTTGAAAAAATAAGTCCGTGTATTTATTGTATGAAAAAGATGGCCCTGTTTATCTCATGGTTTGTAATATTGAATTTTTAAAAGGGCAAATTAATAAATTACGGGAAATCTAAATGATTTCCCGTTTTTTTATTAACAATTGTAAAATTTTATAATTGAAGTGGCAAAAAGTTGTGTTTAGCTGTATTATAAAGAACAACTAAAGGAGAAAATAATGATTAGTGCAGTTGGAACAAACCAGTCTAATAATATGGCGTTTAAAGGTATTGTGGTTAAGAATTTTCCGGCAGATGCTCAAGTCCGTGAATTTGTTAATTTTTTGCGTTCAGGTCATTCAGATAGGATTATAAAAGGTGGTAATACTCGTGTTGGTTTAGATGCGAAAACCTTTAATTGGATGCCTGGTTATGCGAAACAAGGCGAAAAAGTTCTTGGCGCAACTAAAGCCTCAGAAGACGCGTTGTTTAAGGATTTAATGGCAAATAAAGATAAATTCCCTGGTGTAGAAATTCATAAAATTGATGACTGGGCATAAGTAAAAATAGTAAGCAAATAAACACGGCGGGCGGTCTTTAGTCCGCCCGCCGTGTTTGTCTGGAGCCTGTTGCAATAAAATTACTGCACTTTTTCAGGGGTTGGTCTGTCAGTTTTAATTTGTTTATCGAAGTTGTTTGGGTATTTGCCGTTAATCTTGCCTTTGTATTCGCCGGCATATGGTGCTTTTTTGATATGTTCTTTAAATTCCGGATAATTAGGTTTGTGTCCGCGAAAATCTTTGTGGCCCGGTCTTTCGCCTTTGAAATGTTTTCCGCGTTGGCCGTGGTCGCGAAATTCCGAATGTCTGAAACGTTCTCCTCTAAATTCGTGGCCTCTTTGGCGATCAAACTTTTTAAATCCTGGCGCCGGTGGCATTGGTCTGTCAAAATTTTGCATATAAGGCGCGTGCGGATATGGTGGTAATGGCTGATGTTTCTTAGGCGCGAACGCTAAAATCGCCAGTGAACACCCAATAAACGATGCCAAAACTACCAACAAGAATTTTTTTGTACAATCGCTTCTTAAAATTTTGCAAACCGGGCAATTGCACTCGTGTTTTTCTTCTGCTACTACATTGATTTTTTCTTCTGTCATATTAAACCCTCCGTTTATGAAATTTTTATTTTACATTCATATAACGAAGTAGATTTTAAAAAGTTCATTTTTATGTTAAAAAAAATCCCCGATGGTGTCGGGGACTTTTGATGTTTTATATTTTGTCAAAACCTGTGTATTTTTGGAGAACTTCCGGGATGAGAATTGTTCCGTCTGCTTGTTGGAAGTTTTCAACGATTGCGGCGAAGGTTCTGCCAACAGCAAGCCCGGAGCCGTTTATTGTATGTACGAAGTTTACCTTGCCGGTTTCTTTGTCGCGATAGCGAATGTTGGCGCGTCGTGCTTGGTAATCCCCGAAGTTTGAACAACTTGAAATTTCTTTGTACGCGTTGTATGACGGCATCCAAACTTCTAAATCCCAGCATTTGTTTGCTGAAAATCCGATATCCGCAGAGCAAAGCGCGACTCTTCTGTATGGAAGTCCCAGCATTTGCAACATTTCTTCGGCGTCTTGCGTAAGTTTTTCGTGTTCTTGCGGGCTGGTTTCAGGTTTGCAAAGTTTTACTAATTCAACTTTGTTGAATTGGTGAACTCGAATAAGCCCACGGGTGTCTTTTCCCGCTGAACCTGCTTCACGTCGGAAACAAGGCGTATACGCGGTCATATATTTTGGCAAATCTTCTTCTGATAATATTTCGTTTTGGTAAATATTTGTTACGGGAACTTCTGCCGTAGGGATAAGGTACAAGTCTTCTTGTTCGCATTTGTACATATCTTCTTTAAATTTAGGCAGTTGGCCTGTTCCTGTCATAGTTTGCACGTTTGCCATAAACGGCGGGAGAATTTCTTCGTAGCCTTGGTTTTCTGTGTGTTGGTCCAGGAAGAAATTTATTATGGCGCGCTCAAGTTTCGCACCTTTGCCGCGGTAAAGAGTAAATCTTGATTGAGAGATTTTAACCCCGCGTTCGAAATCAACGAGATTTTTTTCTTCGCACAAATCCCAGTGAGCTTTAGCTTCGAAGTCAAATTTGGTCGGTTCTCCCCAAGTTGAAACGACCACGTTGTCATCTTCTGACATGCCGATAGGGGTAGTTTCATCAGGGGTGTTTGGGGTATGGAGTAATAGAGAACGTTGTTGTTCGTCGAGTTTAGTTTCTTCTTCTTCGAGAGCCTTTATTTGGTCGCCGATGAGTTTAACTTCGGCTTGGATGGCGTCAGTGTTTTCACCTTTTTTCTTCAGTTCTCCAATCATTTGAGACTCTTTTTTGCGTTTTGCGCGCAATTCATCGGCTTGAGCCTGAACTTTGCGTCGTTTTACGTCGATTTCAATAATCTCGTCGATTGACAAGTCCGGGTTTCTGCGTTTTAAAAGTTCGTTAATTTTTTGTGGATTTTCTCTGATTAATTTGATATCAAGCATAATAAACCTCTTCTTTTTTGTAATGTGCACAACAAGTTTAAAACAAAGTTGCTTAATAATCAAGGGGGGCCATCGGCGAGGTTAAATATGGTTGAACGGTTAAAGGGTTAAAAAGTTAAAAGGTTAAACGGGGTTAACGTAATAAACAATGGTGTAATCGTAGCGTTTTATTACTGTTTATTTACCATAATCCCTTTTAACTATTTAACCTTGTCTTGCTCGACTCGCGTGTAACGGCATTCAGGC
>JAZUCM010000106.1:0-22215 GCA_045639085.1 Candidatus Gastranaerophilus bacterium | reverse complement strand
ATAGTTGATTGGTAAACTTCTTTTACGTTTGGATTAGAACGTAAACGGTCTTTTTCTTCTTTACTAAATTTCATTGGTGTACCTCTTTCTTTATTTTACTACTTCCTAGCCGCTTGTCCAGGTTTTCGGGTACACTTCAATAGGTTAAATGGGATTAACGTAATTTACAATGGCATAATCGCTACGTTTTAACATTGTTTATTTCCATAAACCCTTTTAACCATTTAACTTTTTAACCGTTTGACTCGCCGAAGGCTAAAAACTCGTTGAAAACAAATAACCATTTAACCAGCCTCAGGCGAGGTAAACCTCGCCTACGACGATCCCCCTCTTTACATTACATTATATCTTGATTATAATTCAGATATAGAAAATTTTAAAAGGTGAGAAAGATGAGTAAATATTTATTAGAAATAGGAACAGAAGAACTACCATATAGATTTATACCTAGCGCAATTGAACAATTGAAAAAAGGCTTTGAAACCCTTTTGACTAACAATCAACTTGAGTTTGGCAATATCAAAGTTTATGCAACCCCAAGACGATTGGCCGTTATAATCGATGGGCTTTCAAAAGAAGGCAAGGACGATGTAAAAATTGTTAAAGGCCCGATTAAACACATAGCGTTCGACGAGAATAACAATCTTACGAAAGCCGGCGAAGGTTTTTGCAAGAAAAACGGACTTGACCCAAAAGATTTGTACGTCGAAGATAATTATGTTCAAGCAAAAATCGTCGTCAAAGGCAAATCCGCAATTGAGGTGTTGCAAACCAATATTCCGGCACTAATCCTTAAACTCCAAGGCTCTCACTTTATGCGTTGGAGCGCAAACGACGAAAAATTCTCACGCCCTATCAGATGGATTGTTTCCATCCTCGACAATGAAGAAGTTAAGATTAAAATTATTGACAAAGAATCTTCAAACATCTCACGCGGACATAGATTCGCCCCGGAAAAATCGTTCGAAATCTCTCACCCGGACGAATATATGGACTTAATGCGCAAACATTATGTAATCGCAGACCAAAACGAACGTCGCGCTCGCATCATCGAACTTGCGCAAAAAGAGGCTGAAAAACTCGGTGCAATCGCACATTATACAGACGATTTACTAGACGAAGTTACGTTCATCACTGAATATCCCGTCCCGGCTGTTTGCGATTTCGACCCGAAATATTTGGAAATCCCCGAAGAAGTCACCGTCACGGTTATGGCCGTTCACCAGCGCTATTTCGCACTTTACAAAAACGGCAAACTTATCAACAAATTTATCACGATGACAAACTATTTGGGCAATGAGTTTGAAAACATCGCTGCCGGTAACGTACGCGTAATTAAAGCCAGACTAGACGACGCCGTTTTCTTCTTCAATGAAGACACCGCAAAGCCGCTTGCCGACTACGTGGAAGACCTAAAAGGCATCACCTTCCAAAAAGGTATGGGCTCAATGTTTGAAAAAGCTCAACGAATGGTTTCATTAAGCAAGCACCTAATGGCAGAACTCGGACAAACCTCGCCGACAATCGAACGCGCAGCACTTTTGGCAAAAGCTGATTTAACAACCAAATTAGTTTTTGAATTTACAGAACTTCAAGGGTTCATCGGCGCGGACTACGCAAGAGTTTCAGGCGAAGACGCACGTGTTTGCGAAGGTATCAAAGAACACTACTTCCCACTCAACGCAGAAAGCGAAACCGCAAAATCCATCGAAGGTCAAATCGCCGGCATTGCCGACAAAATCGACAATATTTGCGCTGTTTTCGTTGACGGCAAAAAGCCTACCGGCTCGTCTGACCCGCTCGGCGTAAGACGTGCAGCCTTAGGCATCATCAGAACAGTTCTCGAATACAACCTAAAAATTAATATCGAAAAATTAATTGAAAAATCTCTGGAACTTCTCCCAATCAAGCGCGATTGTGCTGAAGAAATCAAAGAATTTTTCATCCAAAGGCTGGTTATTCACCTAGCTGACAACTACAAAAAAACTGTCCTGGAAGCCTGCGCCGCAAATGCATTATGCGATCTAAACGACTTTATAAAAAGAGTCGAAACCGTTAGCAAATTAGACAACGCAGATTTGATGGAAAGCACAAACCGCGTCTTGAGGATCACCAAAGACGTTGCAAACACCAACGTTAACACCTCACTTCTGAGCATACCGGCAGAAAAAAGTCTGTGGGAACAAGTTCAGAAAATTACGTACACGGGCAATTATCAAGAATATTTAAACCAAATTCTTAATATCAACCCGTATGTCGTAAAATTCTTCGACGAAGTTCTCGTTATGGACAAAAATGAAGACATAAAAACCAACCGTTTGGCGGTTTTGGCAAACCTGAAAAACAAGTATAATAAACTTACAGACTTCTCAAAATTATAATCTTTTTCAACGCGCAAAAGAAATGTAACATTTTCTTAACAAAGCGCTTAAAAAAGGAAATATAAATCTTGAGGATGCTTTAAAATGATGTAAAGAAGGTTAAAAAAATCTAGTAGGAGCACAACGATGCTTGATAAATCAAACAAAACGGAAAATAAAGAAACAAAGAAAAACATGGCCAAGTCACCATATATGAGCGACATCAACGGTCTTGAGCGTATGAGTTTCCACGAAATGGAAGCGAAACTTGAGCGCGAAGTCATCTCTCAACTAAAATCAGAGTTTCCGGGTATTGAAAACTCAAAATCGTTTGGCTTACTGGTCGACGCAGTCGTAAATAATATCAAAAATAAAGACCTAGAAATCAGCGAAAAACGAGAAATTAGTTCATAATCACAAAAACCGCCGAAAGTTCGGCGGTTTTTAATTTAAAATATATATTTTAACTTAGACAGAGCACTGGGTGTGCCAGCGTACGATGGCCTTCGCGGTTCGACTAGTAAATCAGATGTTAAAACTGTACGTTGCATACTTCGTTAGGGCAAACTGTATTGTCTTTGTTCAACTAGCTTCTTCATCACTCCCGAAAATTATTCGGGTGGCGAATTATTAAATTTAAAATTTCAAAATCAATTTTTTACATTGTCTAGTGTTGGTACAACTCATTCTTTTAAGGCCCTTTTTTAAAACTGTTTAGGTTTATTTTTATTATTTAGTAAATAATTCTTAATATCTTGGGAGATTGTAACGTTTTGTAAAGCCATGTGGTGTTTTCGCATTAGGGCAATACGCTCTTGTTCCTCTTCCAAGTCGCGTTGAGGTTTTTGCGGAATAGATTTTTTTACATCTTCAAACGCTGATTTTGTCTGTTTTGTTATAATTTTATGCACTATTTCGTCGATGTCGGAACCATTTGTGCCATATTTGCTTGCTATTTCAGCGGGAGTAGAGCCTTGCGGTAAAATGTAGAGCCACTTTAGCGAAAGTTTATCATTTTTTGAAAGATTTTTTATCCCTTTTTGGTGCGGAGTATACATGATATCGGTCTTATAAGGGCTATGGCCCAGCCCTAAGGCATGCCCGATTTCGTGCAAAATCGTATGATATACTTCGTCTTCGTCCATGTACTGAGCATGGACAAGGCCTTCTGTAAGTCCGATTTGAACCTCGGCGCTATATAGGCGGTTATTTGCATCGTATTGAAACGCGCAGTATCCGAGCGCTTGACGGTCAACACGTTTCCATTCTATATTAACGTTTGACTCCAAAAGTGTCGAAACTATTTTGAACGAAATCCGCCCGCCTGAGGCTTTTTGCCAGGTTTCAAGCGCCTGTTTAACCATCGCGCGATACTTGTAATCTTCCCCTTGTTTGGAATAAAACTTCATCGGTGCGATATAAACTCTTAGCGGCATATAAGTCCAACGCATTAATTTTCCGTTTTTTAAAGATTCTGCAAGATATGTTCTTCCATTTTCCATATTTTTATTATATAATAAGTTTAGGTATTAGGGAATATTTTTTATATTCGTTTAACAATAATTCAGACATTAGGAGGATATGTATAATGAACATTATGCAAATGATGAAGCAGGCACAAGGCTTGCAAAAAAGATTAAAAGACACACAAGCAGAATTGGCTAACCTTGAAGTAGTTGGCGAAAAAGGTGGCGTAAAGGTTGTTTGTGACGGTCAAGGCAAATTCAAATCAATCAAAATTTCAGCAGAAGCGCTAAACCCTGAAAACCCTTCCGCGGTTGACAGAGACACGCTCGAAATGTTGGAAGATGTTGTTTCTGCAGCTATCAAGCAAGCAGGCGACAAAGCTAACAAGGAAATGGAAACAAGAATGACTGCTGTAACAGGTGGTTTGAATATTCCGGGATTGCAAGGTCTATTTTCATGATATACCCTAAGTCCGTTGCGACATTGATAGAGTATTTTCAAAAATTTCCGTCAATCGGGCCAAAATCGGCTCAGCGGATGGCGTTTTATCTGCTTAGAATGCCGATTACTGAGGTGGAAAAGTTTTCACAAGCGATGTTGGAGGCAAAAAATAATATTCGAAACTGTGAAATTTGTTTCAATATTTCGTCAACAACACCTTGTGAAATCTGTTCTTCCACGTCGCGTGATCGCGCAACAATTTGTGTTGTCGCGGAAACAAAAGACCTAATCGCAATCGAAAAAACCAACGAGTACAAAGGGTTATATCACGTTTTGCAGGGATTAATCTCACCAATGGACAGTATTGGCGCCGACGATATTCGAGTCAAAGAACTTCTGTCACGCTGCGTTAATGAAGAAGTCAAGGAAGTTATTCTTGCGCTTAGTCCATCGGTTGAGGGTGAGGCCACGAGTTTGTATCTCACAAAATTGATTAAGCCGTTTGGAATAAAAGTTTCGCGTATTGCATTCGGTCTGCCAATAGGCTCCGATCTTGAGTATGCCGATGAAATCACTCTAGCACGCGCAATCGAAGGACGTAGGGAAATATAAACATTAGTAAATAGGTGAATAGGTTAAATATTTTCATAAAGACTTATTAACTTATTTACTTATTGCCTTATTCACATGCGAGGTACAACAATGATTAACAGAAAATCACGAGATGACATAAAAAGAATGCGGCACGCGGGACATATTGTGGCACTTGTTCACCAAGAAATGAAGCGCGTTATTGAACCGGGAATTTCTACCAAAGAACTCGACAATATTGCGTTTAATATTATCAAATCAAACCGTGCGATACCGACATTTTTGGGATATCACGGTTTTCCGGGTACTATTTGCGCATCCGTCAACGAACAAGTTGTCCACGGAATTCCGCATGACAATGTTATTCTAAAAGAAGGCGATATCATCAGTGTTGACGTCGGGGCCACTTACGGCGGATTTGTCGGCGATAGTGCTTGGACATACCCGGTTGGAAAAATCAGTGATGAATGCGCAAAATTGTTGCGCGTGACAGAAGAAGGGTTATATGCCGGCATCGCTCAAATGCGTGAGGGAAACGTTTTAGACGATGTTTCATCCGCGATTGAAGCTGTTGCAAACCGCGAAAACCTTGGTATCGTGCGCCAATACGGCGGACACGGCGTCGGACGAAATATGCACGAAGACCCGTTTTTGTTTAATTACTCTGTTGGCGATAAAACGGTGCTAAAATCAGGTATTGCGATTGCAATTGAGCCCATGTTTAACCTCGGGGTAGATGAGGTTGTCGTCGCGGATGATGAGTGGACTGTAAGTACAGCCGACAACAAACCGTCCGCACACTTTGAACATACCGTAATCGTGACTGATAATGAGCCATTGATTACAACGGTGTTGATATAAGGTAATAGGTGTATGACGAGGGTTAAATGGTTAATAGGTTAAAGGGTTAAAAGGGATTAACATAATCAATAATGGTGTAAACGCAGCGGCTTAACCTTGTTTATTTCCATAAACCCTTTTAACCATTTAACTTTTTAACCTTTTAACAAGCCAAAGGCGAGGTAAACCCCGCCTTTGGCTTAACAAACATTCATAGTTCTAAAGTTTACAACCCAAATAGCCGACAACATTTTAGAGGGTAGAACTATGGGTTTATCAGCATCACAAGCAAGGTTACTTAGCATTACAAAACGAATAAACAACAACGAACTCGAGTCAGAAATGATTTCGAACGCTAAAATGCGCCTTTCTACCAAAAGTACCGTAGCCAACGAAAAATATATTAACGCTTTGGATTCAACAAAATTGGATTATGTTTCTTATGATGATAACGGAATTCAAGATAGAATATCACTTACATTTAACGCAATAAACCAATACACCCCACTAAAAAATCAATACGCTCTGTTTAACACCTCAGGGCAAATGTATGTAAATCCAAAAGATGCTAATAATTTTAAAGATTCTGCGAATTTGTATGAATTTTTGGACAAATACGGACTTTTTAACGAAGGCAAAAACGAGTTCCAAGAATTAGTAAATATTTACAACCAAGAAATGCAGGATTACAATCTGAAAAAAGCTGAATATGAAAACAAGCTGGCAGAATACAATCGAGATTTCGCGAATTATACCGCAGCATTAGAAGAATACAACCGAAAACTTGAAGAATATCTTCAAAAACAACAAGATTACAACACACAATATGAGGAATGGTTAGAAGCACAAAATCAATCGGATTTGTATGCAATATTTAGCGGAGCTGTCGGAAAAAGTGACGAATTACTTGCTATCCCCTCAACCAGCGAACACCTTCCAGCCGGATTAGAATCAAGCAAAGGGTGCTATTGGTCTGCACTACACCCAGACGGAACATCAAACCGCGCGTCTTGTTATACCCACGTTTTGGGCCACCTTATCGACTACAACTCTTCTTCTGACACCGGCGGAACCGCCGGGCCATACATATCTTCTGCCGGAGATACCGTAAATTGTGCCGGCTATTCAAACGGCTATATGGACAACACTTGCAACGACGCGATGGGCCAAGTTTCTGCCGGCATCAACGAACTTGATGACGAAGGAAACTACAAACGCCTTTGCGACGGTACAGATGATTATCGCGGAATTACAGGGGTGACAAACGCACTGGAAAAAGCACTTAACGATTACAACGCTGGCACCATCGACGCAACCGAACTCAAAATGTGGCGACTTATAAGCGATTTCACCGAAAACCCGGACGGTAGTTTCTCACTAAAAAGTATTAAACAAAAAGCCATTGACCTTATGTATCTTTCTCAACACTGGGCATATTCAGAAAGCACAAGCGGTGAGTTTCCTTATTCAAAACTTAACAACGATATGATGGTTGATATTTTGATAAATTTCACCGATGGCGACTTGCAAAAATTAACACTGCCGGAACCAGAAAGACCAGAACCATTAGAGCCTTTTACCGAAGAAAGACCAACAATGGAACTCACCATGCCGGAACCTCCCATCATGCCTGAATATACAGACAAAATTTATGACAAACCGCTTGCGCAATGGTATACAAACCTTTGGTATGCAATGGATGGCAACTCCAAATCAGACGAAATTTACTCAATCTACGACGAGCAGGCAAATTTTGCCTACTTTACCGTTCCAAACCAACCTAAAACATCTTCTGAACTAAACCATTTCTACATAACCATTGATGATGTAAACGCCGGCAACAGCGATTGGTTGCAATTCGGAATCGAAAACGGACTTATGACAATCGCACAAGCCGGACTGGTTAACAACTTGAACGGCAATGAAATTTACTGGAATAAAATCGGCTTATCGAGCACAAGCGACATTTACGAAACAGAAGACGAAACAAAAATTGCCAAGGCCGAAACAGAATACAAAAAAACGCTTCTATCAATCCAAGCTGAGGACAAAAATTTTGACATCGAAATAAAAAAATTAGACGCGGAACACTCTGCACTCAAACAAGAAATCGAATCCATCAAACAAGTTATGACAAAAAACATCGAAAAATCATTCAACAGTTTCTCATAGTTATGGCACGGGATCATAACCGCCTTCGTTACCAGGATGGCAACGGCAAATACGTTTCACCCCAAGCCAACCGCCTTTTAAAACCCCGTATTTTTCTATTGCCTGACGTGTATATTCTGAGCATGTCGGATAAAACCGACAATTCGCCGGCGTCATTCGTGAGAAAAATTGGTAGAGCTTGATTAAAAAGATGATAAGGCGATAGGGCGTTAGGGCGATAAGTTCTTTATAATTAAAAGCAGTTCTCCGCAACCTGCTCGTCTTGCTCCACGCAAGCCGACCCGTTGCTCCGCTGTCTAATACGCCACTCTCAATCCCTCTCGGCAAACAATTCACTGGATTGTTTGCCTCGGCAGAGTGCCCACGTTCCTTATCGCGAATTTTTGTTCGGACATTTATTTTACATTTATTTTTTCCATAATTCTTCATAATGAACTTAACGCCTTATCAACTTAACGCCTTTTTACGCATACGCTTCGCCGATTGTGTCAACGGCTTCGACCTTGATATCCGTAATCAATTCCGAATATGAAATTACGACGACTGTTGGCATGTGGCGTTCCAACAACTGATACAATGGTAGCCTAATACGTGGTGAACAAAGGATTACCGGCTGTTGTCCGCACGCCTGATGCGCGCGCATCATTGTTGTTGCTGTCGTTTCAATCAGTTCTTGCACCTGCATCGGATTCAATAAGAACATTGTGCCAAGCTCTGTTCTTTGGCAACTATCGTCCAATATCTTTTCCCACTCCGCAGAAAGCGTCAGTGCATAGAGAACTTTATCATCTTGGACATTATACAAACAAATTTGACGACCCAACGCCGCCCTTAAACGTTCGGACAAGATATCGGGCTCCTTAGAAAACCGAGCGTAATCACAAAGACGTTCAAAAATAAAGATAATATCTTTAATCGAAACTTTTTCTCTGATAAGGTTGACAAAAATCTTTCTCAAATCACTTGTTGAAATAATCGTCGGAACAAGGTCATTTACAAGCGTAGGGTCTTGTGAGCGAACAAGTTCCATCAGTTTCAAAACATCGGTTTTTGTCATGACGTCATCCACGTAGCGTCTTACACATTCTTGCAAGTGGGTTACGATAACGTCTGTAGCGTCAACCGCTTGAACGGCACGAGTTGCTTTAGCCACCTCGCCCGAAATCCAATAAGCCTGAGTTTGATACGTCGGGTCAATACCGATAATCGCATCCGCCGGAACATCTTTTCTCAAACTATCCCACTGATCCGCAATAACCATAAATTTGCCCGGATAAACGTAACCCGTTGCAACCGTGTTTCCGCGGATAGAAATCATGTATTCATTCGCATCGAGTGCAGATGAGTCCATAATACGAATATTTGGAATAATATAGCCCAATTCATCCGTAATTCTTTGACGTAATGCGGCAATCTTAGGCAATAATTGACCTTCTTGATCGGGATCCGCAATAACCAACAAGTTTGAACCAACTTGCAAACTTAAAGTATCAACACCCAAGCGTTCGTACATTCTGTTCGGGTTGACCAAATCTTGCATATTTTGACGAACATTTTCCAATTGACCGAGTTGTGATTGAACATCCGCGTTAATCAACACAGAGAATCCGGCAACTCCCAACCCAATCGCAACAAAGAAGAACGGCCACCAAGGTAACCCAGTCCAATGGCTTGTGACAGAAAGCAACATCAAGAACAGAGCGGAGAAAAACAACGCGTACGGCTTTGACATAATCTGACCCGCAACATCAGAACCCAACGAAGAACTTTGCGCAGATGAACGAGTCATAAAAATACCGGCAGCGATTGACATCAAAAGTGAAGGCACCTGAGATGACAAACCGTCACCAATCGTCAAGATAGTATATTTGGAAACCGCATCGGCAATTGGCATTTGGTTCATCAAACAACCGATACTCAAACCGCCGATAATATTAATCAACATAATAATGATACCGGCAATCGTGTCCCCTTTAACAAATTTCATCGCACCATCCATAGAACCGAACAAGTTAGATTCTCTGGACAAATCTTCACGTTTTTTAGTCGCTTCTTCCGGCGAAATCAATCCGGCATTAAAATCCGCGTCGATGGTCATCTGTTTGCCGGGCATAGCGTCAAGAGCAAAACGCGCAGCAACTTCCGCGATACGCTCAGCACCTTTTGTAATAACCATAAACTGTACAACAGTGATAATTAAGAAGATTACACCACCGACAATCATATTACCGCCGGTTACAAACTGCCCAAACGCCTCAATAACTTCGCCCGCTTCACCTTTAGCCAAAATCAGACGCGTTGAGGCTATAGAAAGCACCAACCGAAACATCGTTCCAATCAATATGATTGACGGAAACGAAGAAAGTTCCAGCGTTTTTTGCACGTAAAGCGCAAACATCATCAAGACAATACCGAGAGTAATATTCATACAGATACAAACGTTGATAATCCAAGGCGGAAGTTCACAAAGCAAGATAATCAAAAGGAACAGTACGAACACTGCCATAAAAATTTCGCTTAACGGGTTTCCGGCTGCGCCGCCCGCCTGTTGTGCCGGTTGTTGTCCTTGTGCCATTAAATTTCTCCTGAAAGCAGTTCTTCGCCACTTTCGCCTTGCTCCACGCAAGTCGTGCGTGGCTTCGCTGTCTAATACGTCATTCGATAGTTTCGTTTATGTTTCACGTCACGAAACTATCTCAGACCTCAATGCTTTCGTGATTATATCAACTTGCGTATCTATTGTCACATCAATTATCCCATTTGTCGTCTGAATAATTCCGCCGCCCAGCATTATCGCCGGATCAGGAACTACCATTATTTTAACATCTAATCCCGCATTTTCCAACAGTGTCGGAATTTGTTGTTTAACATTTGTCACATCTGCCGGATTCAACTTCAACATTACCTTAGTTTCTTCCTTCGACAACTCTTTTAAGCATTGTTGAATATTTGCGATTATCAAATCCGGGTTTTGTTGTACTTCAGTTTTAATGATTTTTTTAGCGATATCAATACTTATCGCAAGAATTTCGGGTGCAATCGCGTCAAAAACGGCTTGTTGAGCGCCTGCGAACTGCATAATCTGTTCGCGCAACTGAGCAATATCGTGCTGAGCCTGCGCTATTCCGTTATCGTAACCCTCTTTGGCTGCGGCTTCGCGAATCGTCATCGCTTCTTCACGCGCGCGCGAAATCAAGTTCCTATCGTCAATACGGCGAAAACCACGGCGCCTATCCCCACGACGGCGTTCTTGACGTTGTTTAAAATCAATATTATCCAAGTCAAATAAATCAATCTTGTAGCTCTCGCCGTCCTTAATCTCTTCCGGCTCCGGCTGACTTATCTCTTCTATTTCTTGTTTTTTTATGTTTTTTTTGATAAGCATATTCGTGTTCCACGCGTTAAAAGGTTAATAGGTTAAAAAGGATTATGATATTAATAATTACCATTTAACCGTTTAACTTTTTAACCCTTTAACCTCTACACTATACCACACTTTCTATATGCGAGGCAATAATGTAAGCGACTTTCGGAGGCATTTCGACAGTTTCACCCTCAAGCGCACTAAACACAAACCGCCTTACACGTGCTCTTTCAGGCTTCAACAACAACTCTAACTGTGCCCTATCCACAAAGTCACCAAGAGCTTTAATTTTATTTACAATTTTGGTTGACGACAAATTTAACGGCTGCGCAGGCAAAAATTCCCGAAACTCTTTCAAACAATGCATAACCGTTCTGGCGTCAATCTTTTCAGCCAAGTCAGACATACCCATATAACGAATAATATCAACAGCCTCATCTTCACTAAACCTATCCAATATAACTTGAACTTTGTCTTTTTGCATACGTTGAAACAACATTGCAACGGTAACAAGTTTAAGCATTTTGGTACTTTCGGCATCAAGCTGAGCGAGCCCATTAGGAGCTTTCGGAAGCTGAACATTATTCGCTGAACCTTGTGGCGGCATCGGCGTACCTTGCGGCGGACGCCCCTGAGGCGGAACGGCTTGCTGCTGCGCCATAACTTCTTCCGTTTGCATTTGCTCATCTGCACTCTGCGCCATCGCATCAATATTTGACTGATTGACCGCTTTTTCCATCAACTCATCGTCAATAAGATTACGTTTTTTCAACTCTTCAATTGATTCAACATAACATTTTCGAACATGGTGTTCTATAGCCTCTAACGCCTGATCTTGCGGAACATTTTGTCTGAACGCGTTTTTCGAAACCTCAAAAATCGTCAAGGCAATTTTTTGCATAATAGGATCCCAATATTGTCTTGGTATCCCAGAATTGACAAGGTCAACAGACTTATGGAAAGACCATTCCGCAATAATTTGCGTAATCATTATGGCCTGATCGGCGTTAAATTCCCCATCCTTGTCAAGCGCTTCACCTGCAATCATAGAAAATTTCAGCAAAGTGTTTGAAATATAATCTTTATGTTCGGGCAAAAAATGTGCCGGCACAAGCTCTTTTGCTTGTGCGTGCATGTTCTGTGCAAATCCTTTGTAATCAAAACCTTTTATTGCCATTATTTTCCTCTTTTGAAAGTTAGTAATTTAGCAGATTAGGAAGTGAGTAAGAACCTGCCTTGCGGCGTTCCCATCCGCCTGTCAAATCAAAGATTTGTTCGTTCCTTCGGCTCACGCCTTCGTCACAACGGCGGTCATCAACAGTTGCGCCGCCTGCCGTCATCACTCTCGTGATGCCGCACCGCGGCTTCACTCTGGCTTACGCTTTTTCAATCCAACTCTTAATCTTATCTGCCGCGTCTTCGTCGGAAATATCAGAAATATCTGATGAAATTCCCGTCAACGCCTCAACAAGTTGGTCGATAGATGGCATTTGCGAACCTTGATCCGTAATTATGCCACGCTGTTGTTGTTCCAACAATCCTTGTGCGAGTTCGGATTGTTGAGCGGTCAACTGATTTGCCCGCATATTTATCGCTTGAAGTTGTTGTTCTTGTTGGCTTGCCAACTGTCTCAACATTTCAACTTCTTGTTGTTGTTCTTCTCTTGCGCGTTTAATCTTATTAGAAACGTGTCCGATAATGAACAATGCTGCAATACCTGAAATCGCAACTGCAAGCCACCAAGGGTTTCCGGTCTTGTCAGGTTCTGCCAACTTAACCGGCCTGTCAGACGCCAAATATGGGTCTTGAGAATCTGAAAATGCTATTGAAACATTTTTTGCGCTTGCTTTTGGACTTGCCGCTCTTGCAATCAATTCTTTTAACTCTTCAAGTGTTGTATTTGCCGGAAGTGCGCTTTTTTCAATAGTTACTGCAATCGAAATTTCTTCCACAACGCCCGGCTTAATATATTCATTAACCTGAGTTTTAGTTACACCATATTGAGTTTCTGTCGCTTGACGAGAGTAATTTCTGTTTTGGCTGGATGACATATCGCCTTGAACCAAACCATTTGGAAGATAAACACTTACTGCATTAATTCCCTTATTGCTATCAGCCGTTTGATCACCCAAACCTTCTTGGAATGACTGTTCCGTCACTGCGGTTTTTTGACTCGGGTCATAAATTATACTGAATTTTTCAATCGGTGCTTGAACAAGGAATGTACTTACCGTCACTACATAATTGCCTTTGCCGTTAAGGAGTCTATCCAACTGTGCCGCAACTTTTTTCTGCATATAACGATCGTTTTCTTCCAAACGTTGAAGCATTTCATCCTGCGCACCAATCAAACTATGATAAACATTGCCGTTTGTATCAGTAATCGCGATATTTTCCGGCAACAACCCGGAAACACTTCCCAACAACAAGTTAGAAATCGCCTTAACTTTTGTTTGATCCAACTTTTCACCTACAGGCAAAGTAATTTGAACAGTTGCCGTCACCGGCTTTTGATTAGCAGTAAACATTGACTGTTCAGGGATAGAGACAAAAACAGACGCGTTTTCAATCGGATTTATCTTTCTAATTAACCTTGACAACTCACCGTTAATCGCGCGAGCAAGACGAATCTTTTTATCTTCTTTCGTTGAAGTAAAATCGCCCTTATCAAAAATCTCTAACCCAACATTTTGGTCAAACAATCCACTCTCAACAATTGCAATAATCGCCTTATCGCGTTGTTCAGTCGTACATCTTTTTCTACCTGTTGTACAATCCCCTTTTTTCAAATAAATTCTTGATTTCGTACCGTCAACGGCTCTGCTTGCCGCAATATCCTGTTTGGCAAGTAACGCTTGGATTTCAAGTGCCTTACCCAAATTATCAGTCGTCAAAAGATCAACATCTTCTTTTATAGGCTCAGAACTAACTTCCACATCGCCTTTTGTATTTTTTCCGGCATTTGCTGTTATCGGCACCACAATCGCCAACACAATAACAAGTGCCAGACCAACAATTAGTCCGATGAACGCCGGTTTATTCTCTTGTAGTTTTTGTAAAAATTCCATAGTGTACTCTCATAAGGTAAGTGAGTAAGTTAGATAATGAGTTGCCAAAGGCAACCTTAACGACCTATTGCCTTATTCACCTACTCACTTATTCACTTTTCTAAACTTGTATTTGCATTACTCTGTCGTATGCGTTGATGACTTTACCGACGGCTTGAGTCGCGATATTGACAGTAACTTCTGATTTTGCCATCGCAATCATTACATCGTGCACATCAACGTTTTGGTTTCCTGACATAACGTCTTTCAACATATTGTCAGGCGCGTTAAGCTCTTGGTTAAAATTTTCCAACAAACCCGTAAAAACCTGCTTAAAATCAGGTGAATTTGTTGCCTCAACCCTACTCGTTCTCATCGGTTGCATGTCCGCAATCCCGGTGTTAATCTTTGAGTGTTGAATTCTTCCCGCCAAGTCATACTGAGGATAAAAGCTGTTATACATAATCATAGCCCTCTTTCTATTACCATATTACATGATATATATATATTGTGTACACCGTTTCCGCCAAAAATCCTCTTTTTAGTCGAGGAAATTTACGAGATTTCGTACATCACTACTATATATCACTTAATGATACACGGGCAAAAGTCATGTACTATCGAGTCTGAGTGTGCCGTGCTCGCCAACCGTAAAGCGAATAAACCTTCTCCACATCCTCGGACAAAATTTCCTGCCCCGGTTTTACTTCGTTATACATTACGCTTTGCGGATTAGTTGAATCCGGCAAACCCATAACTTTTCCGACTTGATGAAGCATTATCCCGTAAACTTCCTCGTCATTTTCAGCTTTTTTCGCGGGATCGTTTTCAAACTCTTCATCATATTTTGTCGTAATAACAATAGTTCCATGACGATACGCGTTGGTTTTTCCGCTCAAACTCGTAGTCCCGGAGTTTTTCGCATCTTCTCCCACAACTTGCCTGAATTGAACCTCAATTTCGGCAAGCTTCACATCGCGATAAAAGTTCGTTTTTATAAACTGAATTTTGCGCGAAAACTTGCTCTGCCACTCGTCAAACGCTCTTTCCATAAATTTTGTGTACTCGTTGCCTTCCGGGATATAAACCAACAACATGTTTTTATTCCAATGCGTCGGCTCTTGCGCCATAACAGGCACTGCCATAACGACCAACAGTAAAAGTCCGAAAATTATTCTTAATGCATTCATTAAAAATTCCTCCTACAATAAGGATAAATTAATCGCAGAAAAAATGCAAGAATGTTACTTTAATTTCTCAATGACTAACTCTTTACTAAAATCAACCAACTCATGAACCTGAACCCCCAACCCTTCAGCCATTCGGCCCAAAGTGTCCAAACTAGGCGTTCGCTCTAACCGTTCAAGACGGCCAACATAACTCGAATCAACACCACACAACTCAGCCATTGCCTCTTGACTAAGTCCATAACGTTTTCTTATTTGTTTTATTCGCTTTGCAAAAAGCTTCATTACACCGCTTGACATAATGAAAAATATATGCGATACTATGCCAATAGTCCATGGCCATTAGTCCTGACGGGTGGCTATAAAAGCAGGAGCAATGCGGATGAAGACACTTTTAATAGATTTAGACGGAGTACTAAACACCTATACAGGCGATTACCGAGCGGATTTCATCCCACCCATACGTGAAGGAGCGCACGAATTTTTGGAAGAACTTAGCCAAAATTATATAATAAAAATCTTCACCACACGCGAGAAAACTCTTGCCGAAAAATGGGTTTGCGAAAACGGACTAAAGAACATCATACAAGACATAACCAACTACAAAGAGCCCTGCTATATGATAATCGACGACCGCTGCCAAACCTTCACGGGCAACTACCCTGAAACAATAAACAAGCTCCAAACCTTCAAACCTTGGTACAAAAGTATTGCAAATTAAAAAAAAGTATGATATTTTAAAAGTTATGGAAATAATCGACTTGACACAATTAGGCAACGCAATAACAAGCCTAAAATCAATCTTAAACCGCTACAATCGAGACCGTAGCGACATAGACATTCGCGACGGCGTTATTCAAAGGTTTAAAGTTCTCTATTTCTTTGCAACTGATGTTATTAAAAAATACATTTTTGATAATTCACCAGAACCTGATGAATTTATCACATACAGAGAAATGATATGTCAAGCAGATAAATTCGGCATTCTATTGAACGATATTAATGTATGGAGTAAATACAACGATTTATATCAAAAACGTAACAATGAAAATTATGAACAAATAGCAAACTCTATAATTTCCATTCTACCCCAATTTATTGAAGATACCTCATTCCTATTAAATACATTAGAACAAAATCAACTCACTTATAAAAATTAAAATCCTTAGGGAGTTCGAGTTCGACCAGGTGGGCAAAGTCCGAAAATCGCATTCCAAAAGCGTTTGCCAGCTTCCACATCGTCGTTATTTTCGTATCACTTACCCCTTTTTCCAAATACGACAACAACCCGTTACCAATATCATACTCGTATGAAAATTTGTTAATCCCCGTATGACGTCTCAAGCGCTCACGCTTAACCACACGCCCAATAGCCTGCAACAGGATTTCTTTATTCTTTTCCAAAACTTCTTTATCGTCTGCCACTTGCATAATTCTTATTGTAATGTTATAATGATAATATGTTATTGACTATACTCTATAATATATGGGTTGGAAAGTAAATTTCGATATAAAATTGGAGGAGTTTCTTAATGGACAAAAAACAAAACGTTACGTACACAAATTGCTCAACGCTGGTACTGCGCCTCGCGCTAAACGCCACCGCTCGCGCTTGCGCGAAAGAGCGCGGTCTTCCGCGTCGCGCGCTCGCCTCTCCGCAAGACAAGTCTTGCTCCGTGGCTCTGCTCGGCTTGGCATTTACAATGGCAGAGATTTTACTATCTCTCACAATCATCGGCGTGGTCGCGGCGATTACACTGCCGTCACTAATGGCAAATATTAATGAGAGAACTTGGAACACACAGCGAAAAGCTCTTTACGCGCGCATGAGCCAAGCCATCGCCATGATGCCGCAAGTCGGTGGATATGGCCAATACGAAGGAACAAACACCGACGGCGTCGTAACCGCAACAGTCGACACCGCAGCCGAAACATTCTTAACAGAAGGCCTTTCTAAAGTCTTAAAAATTAATAACATTTGTGACGCAACCCACCTTGCAGATTGCGGAGTGCCCGCATCATTCACAAACATGGCAGGCTCTACAAAAACTTGGCCGACAAAATTGAGCGAATTGAATAGCATGTTTACAGGAACATATGAAACAACATCCAGCTCTAAACATTCGAACCCATTAAATAATATAGATACCAAAGCCGCCGCTTTTGAAACCCAAAATGGAGAAACCATAACGTTATATTACAATCCACATTGTTATGGTGAAACCGAAGGTTTTATAAATCAAAATGACTCATTCTGGAATTACTCTCAAGCCCAAATGTGCGCAAATTTCATCTATGATCTAAACGGGAACAAAGGACCAAATACTGTCGGCAAGGACATTGGGTTTATTACGGCACTTTATCCTACCGACACAAATGTAGTTGCACCATACCCATTAGCAACGAATGCTGCAAATGGAACTAAAATCGCACAAATTGACGCAGTTGCGGCATGTACCGCTCAAGATTCGGAGAGCAGACTGCCAAATAAGGATGAATTAAGTTCAATGTTCTATAATAAAGAACTTATAGGAATTGAAACGGGCGCTTACTGGTCCGGCACCTTTGTTTCTACAGAGACTGCTTGGAATCATAATTTCGACATTGGCTCCCACCATTCAGGAACCCGCACAAGCACAAACAACGTCCGTTGCGTGAAGCGCTAAAGCGCCTTCACAATTCTTAACAAACACAAAACATACGCGCCAGCCTGACGGCTGGCGCGCGCAATTCCCAACAGTTCTAGCACTTAGTGTACTTTTCTGATAAGTCACTCAAAGGTCTCGCAATTGAAACCTTTTCGGACAATTACATCGCAGTAACGTTGTAATTCTGTTCCACGTTGTGGGTCGAAGTGTTGAAGAATTTCTCCAAAAATGACTCAAAATTTTTCTTCATCTCGGCTACTTCGGCTTTCAATTCCAAAAAATTCTCCTCTTTGGCTTGAAGTAATGCTTTCTCAAATAACTCATCGTAATACATAATTATACTCCTATACATTAACATTCCCTGCATCGACATTTTTTTATCAGTTCTTTAACAAAAAAATGCAATTTGTTACAATTATTATTAATTTGTGGAATTTTGTATTTTTACGCGTTATAATTAATAAATCATAGAGGTTAATATGGCATTAGATTTTGGCATGAGCACTTACGACTATTATTCAAGCCGTAGAGATATGGAAATTATCGCAAAGATTGTTGACACATTAAAGGAAATTTTAGAAGAGGATTCAAAACAGCCCCAGCCGCTTTTCTTGCGGATTTCGGATAATCTTATTATGAATATCGCTCGAATGGCTGTTCAGGAGCGCAAAAAAACGTTTCTCATCGGTATAACAGGCGAGAGCGCGTCCGGCAAAACCGTTTTCGTCGACAACACAATCAAAGCGTGCGTCAAAAAAGAAAACCAAGGGATTTACACCGTAATCCGTTGTGACGACTATTACAAAGACACATCAAAAGAGCTTAAAGAGGCAGGAAGCTACGAGGCACTTTTTAAAACAGGTTTCAGTTTTGACACCCCTGACGTCGTGGATTTAGATCTAATGAAAAGCCATTTACTCGAACTCAAAGCCGGCAACGAAATCTATTCTCCGCTCTATGATTTTGTGACCTGCGAATCTAAACTCAACAGCGAACTCAAAAAACCGGCCCGCGTAATCCTTACAGAAGGCCTTTACGTATTAAACGAAAGTGTTCGCGACGTTATGGACGTTAAGGTTTACGTCTTTACCCCGTTAGAAGTCTTAAAAGACCGCTGGTACAAGCGTGCCGCATCCAGAGGTAAGACCGGCGAAGCCGCAGATCTACAGTTCCAAGATGTCAACAAGACTGCGCAGCAATACATAAGACCAACTTATCAAATCGCTGATGCCGTCATCAACGGACTCGTTAGTCAAGAATACATCCAAGAAATTACAAATAAAATCCTAGAACGTCTTAAAGAAATTGAGATTTAACTGTCCGAACAAAAATTCGCGATAAGCGCGAATTTTTGAGAGTGGCGTATGAGACAGCGCAGCCGATTTTGCCGGAGTTGGCTTGCGTTGAGCAAGACAAGCAGGGCAAAGCGGCGGAGAACTGCTTTTAAGTTTGGATAAAGGTTTTTGTGAGGGCGAAGCCCGTTGGGCTTCGCCCTGCTTTCAATTCAATTAACCCTCGCAAACCGTACCAATTCTATCCATTTTCTTTAAGCAATGCACAAAATATGTTAGCATTATCACGCAAAGGACGATTGCACTCACAATCAGCCCAATCCAGAACCCCATTAAATTAAGTCCGAACTTAAACGCGAGCGTGTACCCCAGCGGAATTGAGATTAGCCAATATGCGGTAAAATTCGCAATAAAAACTATTTTTGTATTCTTTAGGCCTTTGAAAATCCCGGCAAGTGCAACTTGTAGCCCATCGAACACTTGAAAAAAGCCCAGCAAAAACACTACCGGCACGGTAACTTTTATAAGTTCCAAATCTTTCGTAAAAAGTCCAATTAAAAAATCAGGGAACATCACGACCGTGAGTGCACTTACGGCCATAAACCCAACGCACAACGCCAATCCAATGAACGAATAACGCTTAAAATCCGCGACATTTCCCGCCCCGTTTGCAAACCCGGCCTTCACGGCTATTGCGTTTGATATCGCCAGCGGAACCATAAACGAAACCGTCGTTAATGTACAGATAATATTCTGCGCCGCAGCATAAACCCCGGAAACTTTACCCAAGAAAACCACAATAATATTAAACGCAACAAATTCAACCAAAATCGCGCACGAAATCGGCAACCCAACTTTTATTAAACTTTTATAAAACCCCGTCTTGCGATAATCGCGCGGTCGCATTTTATAAAGCGCATAAACATAAAGCGTCAGCCCCATCACGTATCTTACGATTAAACTGGCAATCGCCAGCCCCACAACTCCCAACGACGGAACCGGCCCCCACCCCAAAACGAGGATTATGTTTAACGCAACGTTCAAAAATACGCACAAAACCGTTACCAAATTAGGAACAAAAACTATCTCAAACGCTTGCAAATACTCTTTAACAGCCAAATGCAAACACGCGCCAAAATTGGAAAACGCCGTTATCAACATATATTCTTTCACCATAGGCACCAACTTCGCATCAAACCCCAAATGGTCAATAATAGGAATAAACCCAAGGTTACCCATTATGATGGGTAAAGCAATATTTATTAAGTCTTTAACGTAATGTTTTAAATCAAACTTAAACATGGTAAACATCACTATACCACAAAAACCAAGGGTTGGGAATTACCCAACCCTTGAAAAAATTTAACGCTTAACAGCCACTGAGTGGCACCTATACTCGTGCCGAAAATGACAAGACTGCACGTTTAGCTTATTGCATCCGCTGAGCGGCATCCATACTCGTGTCGATTAGCGATAAAGATTTATCATTTGGTTTATCGTTTAACACAGCGCACGTAGTTCACATCCGACTTGGCATCCGACATGCGGTACCCGAAGCCCGTGTACACTTGCAACGCTCTGCCTGCGTCGAAACCCGAGCCAGACCAGAAGTGCGCGGAAGCGGTTAAGTTGATTAAATCTTTGTTTATCAGCATCGCTGAAAGTTCGTCAATATTTGGGATTCTACTTTCAGGATTTTCTGTTGTGCATAATGAGGCTGCACCATTCCAAGCAGATTGTCCGGCATTTGCGCTGGATGAAGGCATCGGAGCAACCACTATTGGGTCGTTAGAATTGAAACTCGTTATAAAGCCCATATCTTTTCCGATAGTATTAGGTCCCTTGTTGCCATTCAAGTCGTATAGGAAGTTTACGCACATCGTAGCTTGAGGGAAACCAAAAACGTTACCGTATTGAGTAGGGCTAGCTTCGTTTAAATATTCATATTTGCAAGAGTGATTGTAATATGCAACGATACTTTCTCCATTTTGAGTCTCAAATGCAGCCGCTTTTGTATCCATTGTTGAATATGAACTGCCTGAGTACGCTATACTTCTAAACCATGCATTTAAGCCATACAACGTGGTCGGTAATGTCTTTTGGCTACCTAACATGTCCGTGTAGCTTGCTTGAATACCACAATCTGCCAAATGTGCATTATCACAAATGTTGTTAATTTTAAGCACTTTACTCAAGCCCTCGGTTAGAAAACTTTCTGTCGCTGTATCAGTAACAGTTGTTGAACCGTCTTCATCTGTTGTTTCGGTCAATGTTCCATAGCCAGCAATCTGTGGCATCATGGCGATTGCTTGGCTCATGCGGGCGTACAAAGCTTTTCTTTGTGTGTTCCAAGTGCGTTCATTGATATTCGCCATTAGTGATGGCAATGTAATCGCGGCGACAACGCCGATGATTGTTAGGGAGAGAAGTATCTCCGCCATTGTAAACGCGTAGCGTTTACAGGTCAATGTCGTTATGCTGGCTGACTGACCTCGTTTTAACTCGGTCAGCTGGGTTGCCGCGTCGTTCGCTTCGCTCACTCCTCGCAATGACGCATGTTTTTTTAATGTTGTTTTTGTCATTTTTAATCCTCCTGCTATTCTCATACATGCATTTTACCATATTTTCTTGTTGTTTTCAAGTGCTATTAGAAAATATGCACTCATAAGGGTCGGAGGTTTTGGCAAAACAGGTCGCTGAAATCCAGATATAATCAGGCTGTTGAGGCGCCCCCCCCCCCTATTGAACTTTTCATTTTTTTAGTTTGTAATATCATATTTTCATGATAACGTATTTTCTTAATTTG
>JAZUCM010000105.1:0-23209 GCA_045639085.1 Candidatus Gastranaerophilus bacterium | reverse complement strand
CTCCTTCTCGCTTGTATCAACAGGGGCGGAAGGCTCGGCAAAACATGAATATTCACCCTCGCAACGCCAAATATAGCAAGGACTTTGAGGCGCCCCCCCCCCCTATTGAACGGTATATTCTACTATTGTATTTTGTATAATTCATATTTTCATGATACCGTATTTTTTACGTTTGTCAAGAGGGGAACGTGTTAAAAGGTAGATAGGTTAAAGGGTTAAAAGGGGTTATGGTAATTTATAATGGTATGGACGCCACGTTTTTAAGCTTTCATTATTCCTTAACGAACCTTTTAACCTTTTAACCGTTTAACCTTGTGTTTGGCGGTTGAACCGCCAAACACAAAATATCCCTTTTTATTTGCGCAACAAGTTCCTCGACGGACACGAATTTTTTCTCAAAACGTATAAAGTCCAAAAATTCCACACGCAACTCTCTTCCATAAATATCTCGATTAAAATCTAAAATATGAACCTCCAAAACCGGCTCATCAACCAACGAAGTAAACGTCGGTTTTACTCCAAAATTCGCAATGGCTAAATACGACATCCCATCAATACTAACCCTTGTCGCATAAACCCCAAACGGTACACGCACAATATTTTTCGGGTATGTTAAATTCGCCGTTTTAAACCCGATATTAGACGCTAACCCTACCCCTTTTTTTACAACCCCATTGACCGCAAACGAATGACCTAACAGCGCGTTGGCTGCACAAATTTCACCCTGCGAAAGCTTTTTGCGAATTAACGAACTGCTTACAGTTTCGCCCAAAACCTCGACCGATGGGATTTTAAAATATTTATACCCAAACTCCTCTGAACAACTCGCCAACAACTCAGGACTGCCGGACTTTTCCACCCCAAAATAATGATTAAAACCCGTTGAAATAGAAATCGGTTCGAAATTTTCAATCAATATATTTTGAAGATATTCTCTGCCCGAAAATCCTGAAATATCCGCAAAATTCAATTCATAACAAAAATCGACTCCAAGTTGCGCCAATTTTTCCCGCCGCTGCTCAACAGTCGTAATATAAGCAGGCGAACTTCCACGCAAAATCACTTGCGGATGTTCTTGAAATGTAATCACCGCAGATTGAGTACCATTTTCACGCGCAAACGTGACGGCTGATTTTACCACCTCAACGTGGCCCGAATGAACTCCGTCAAAATAACCAAGCGCCAACGCCAAGCCCTTATTATTTGAATTAATCTCAGAAAAAATTTCCATAGGTTAACACCTAGCTTTTAACCAAATATTTATAAATAGTATCAGACGCCTCGACGATAAACTCTTTACCTTTAACAGAATTATACGGACGGTTTGCCAAAATTACAACAATATATTTTTTACCGTTAGGCGCATAGACGATTCCGGCATCACCCAACATCTTGCCAATATCGCCTGTTTTGTGCAAAAAATCCGCGCCAGAACCCAATCCCGCCGGAATAAGTCTGTCATTTTTGACATGTGACATATAGGCAAAGATTTTTTCACGTGACGAACTACTCAAAAATTTCGGGTTATCAATATTAAATAACAAACGTCCCATATCACGCGCAGTAATATAATTCGAGCCTTCCATATCCGGTAACCAATTATTAACGTGAGTATTACCGAGCCCCCAATCTCTAATCTGCCTATTAACCGACGGCATTCCGCCAATCTTCGTCATTAACATGTTTGTGGCAGAGTTATCGGAGTTTGTAATCATAACTCGCGCCAAAGTATCAATGGAGTATTTAGAATTCTCTGCCCTATATTGTAAACCGCCTGAGCCTTCCGCCCTAAACAAATCCGTCAAAATCATTTCATCATAAATCGAAGTTTGACCGTTTTCAATATTACGGAAAAGCGCCACCAAAACAGGCAATTTTATAATACTTGCGGCAGAAAAAATCTCATCTGCGTTTATATCAACAAAATTCCCGTCGTCATAATCCCACACATAAACAGATGAATGTATTGTCGGATACTGTTTTTGCAAGGCTAACAAACGATTTTTCAAAACATTCATAGATTGATTTTCACTGAGCGGAAGCATTTTAGGATTCTTCGTATTAGCGCCCTGAATCGTCCTTACCCCAAGCGACCAATCGTTAGCAAGATAATTTTCCAGCGGGTGAACCAATTTTTCGTAATCCGTTGTCAAATATCCATACTGCGAACCCGTTGGAATCGCTTTTATATACTTATTAAACATTGCCGGCATAACAAAAGTCGCAACCAACGCGAAAAACACAAACGAAATAATTTTATGAATAAGCATATTTCGCTTAATCTTCTTTTGATTCGCCTTGATTGTTTGGGGACGAATATTTTCGGGCGTCACAAAATAAGGTCTGTTACCTTCGTAAAACCTCTCATCACGCGCTTCACGCCCCGTAAATACGCCATTATAACAATTTCTGCTATTATCCCTATAAGCCGACTGCGGCATTTCTCCTCCACTAAGTACCATTAGTATAATATCCGCAAGGAAATTTTGCAAATTATTTTAAAAAAGTTTTAAATTTTATTACATTTCAGCCACACGCAAACTATCAATATCCGCCTGAATTTCAGCGGCTTTTTTCTCAAGTCGGTTATAAACCTGCGAATTAATCTCCCCGCCGACAAGAATTAAAATTGATGTATAATAAAGCCAAACCATCAACACTGCAAACGCCCCAATCGTCCCATAAACCATATTATAAGTGTTGAGATTATTCACATAAATCGAAAAACCCCAAGAACCCAGCAACCAAAACGTACAGAAAAACCACGTTCCCGGCAACGCACTTTTTGCCTTAAACTTCTCGTTACCTTTAAGATTCGGCAAAGCATAATAACTCAAAAACGCCATCATAAACAAGGCTAAAAACGCCACCGGCCAACGCATCGTCAAAATTAACGCCGCCGTCGGAATAGAAATATGTAACGTATTAATTAACGTAGTAATAATTAATTTACCAAAGACAATTAAGTTAATACTCAAAAACATCAACATCGTATACACAAAAACCATTATCAATGACAAAAGCCTTGTATACAAAAAGCTACGCGTTTCCTCAACCTTATACGCACGATTCAATCCTTTGAGAATAACAGCAATAGTATTGGTCGATAGAAACAACGTCACGCAAAAACCAATTACCGCCATCAAATCCGCACCGGAAAAAATCATAACCTCATTTAACACCGATTTAATAAGATTAATAGCCTGAGTCGGCATAACATTATCCAAAAACAACAAAATCGGCTCCATCATTGATTTATGCCCCATCCAACCAAAAACAGCCATCAAAAAAAGCATAAACGGAAAAATTCCGATAACCGTCATGAACCCCATCTCCGCAGCCATCCCGCAGAAATCGTTCCTAATAACAGATTTTATTAACTTTCTCAGTCCAATTATAAAATGTCGTTTCATAATTCCAATTTTTCTATCTGACTCAAAATCTTTTCAACCGCTGATTTCATCGAACATTTAATGACGCAACCCGCTGCCAACTTATGGCCTCCTCCGCCAAAATTAGCACAAATCGCTGCAACATCAACATTCTTACTTCGCATAGAGAACTTAACCATCCCTGACACTATTTCTTTAGCAATAAACGCAACTTCTGTTGATGAAATCGCCCTGAGTTTTTCCGTCAAGCCTTCGGTACAGTCAGGCCCAACGCCAAATTTTTCCACATCTTTTTTGTAAACTTCAGTATACGCGACCTTATCATTTTTCAAAAATACCGCCTTATTTAAGCAATAATTCTGAAACATAAAAAAGTTTTTCGGATAAGATTCATAACACTGCTTATAAACATCGTGCGGCTTAACTCCGTATTCAAGAAGCCTTGCAACAGTTTCAAAAGTTTTAGGGGAAGTATTGCTAAATTTAAACGAACCCGTATCGGTCAAAATCGCGGTATAAAGCGCCAATGCTGCATCATAATTCATTTTCCAGCCGTTTTCATTAGCCAATGCCGCAACCACTTCACCGGCAGAACTAGCCTCCGGCACCACAATATTATTCTGCGCAAACGAATTATTAGTCGCGTGATGATCAATATTAAAAGTTATCGCCGTTTTATCAAAAAAGATTTTTGCCTCACCCATTCTATCCAACGCCGCAACATCAACGGTAATTACCAAATCATATACAAGCGATTTGTCGATAGTAGAATAAAACTTCGCCCCCTTAATCCCCGGCAAAAACTCGTACACTGTCGGCAAATTATCAACAAGCAAATCACATTCTTTCTTAAAATTTTCTTTTATAAGGGCCGCCAAACCGCAAATAGAACCCAGCGTATCGCCATCAGGATTTATGTGCGAAATCAGCAGTATTTTTTTAGCACTCTTTATGATATAATCAATATTGTTAGAACTCATTCTATGATATTAACACAAACACAACTTATAAAACAAGAGGCTGAATGGAAAAAGTATTATACACAGATTTTGTAGGCATAGACGAACTTGTCGGGGAACTTCTCAAGCAAAAAGAGTTCAAACGCGCGATGACGCGCTCAAACCTGTGTAAATTCTGGCGCAACGTAGTGAATAAAAAATTTGCGGATCGTTCACGCCCCTACTCAATGCTTCCGGGCAACATTATGGTAATCGCCTGCGAAAATGCTATCGTAGCCCAAGAATTGTTACTCAATAAAACCCAAATACTTGTAAAATTCCAACCCTACGCCAAATCACTGGACATAACCGTAAACGACCTAAAATTCGACGCGAAAAAGTGGGAACAATAACCTCCCTCACCCCAAACGGTTCGGACGAGTTCTAAAGCGGTTCTCTGCCGATTTTTGCCGATGTTCCCACGCCGCAAAATAAAAAAAGGCTCGAATGAGCCCTAAAACAGTTCTGCGCCGTTTTTGCCCTGTTCCATACACCAATCGCATAAAAAAAAGGCTCAAATGAGCCCTTGGAATTAAGAATAGCTGGAAGTATGAAAAAGATTTATTATGCTTATATTTAAAACAAAAAATCCTTTTCATACAATTCGCCAACTGGGTAATTTTTTAAAATGTTTATTTAGTTAATGCAACGACTATTTTATAAAAATCTTTTATTTTCTCTGGATTATTATTCAGTTTAGCAATAATTTCCGACATTAAATCCTTATTAGGTTTATTATGTTCAAAATCAAATAAATCTTTAATTTCAACATTTAGAATACTAGCTATTTTATACAGATTTTCGTCATTTGGTCTTTGTTTACCACTTTCAATTCTTGTAAAATTTGAACGCTCCATATTTAACAAATCAGCAAATTGCCCCTGCTTAATTTTCCTAGCAAGTCGTAATTCTCTTATTCTTAAACCTAATTTTTTATTAAAGTCATTAATCATTATTACCTCTGCTTATAGAATACCTATTAAAGCTAAACTTTACACACTATGGCATAGAAAAAATATTGACTTTTGTGTTATTTTGTGACATGTATATATTAAAAGAATGTCATATCGTAACACATTAAACATGATTTGTTCTTTTGGATAATCTTTTATAACATAAAACATGAATACAAATTTAGAGGAGAATAGCAATGGAAGAAAATTTCAAATTAAAAGATGGACAAAATATTAAATTTGCCCAAAATGCTTATTGGCTTTTTGAAAATGACAAACCCATAAACGGTCCTTTTTGTGTTGCATGTTATCACCGTTATAAACAATTAGTACCATTAATTCATATTAGTGAAACAGCTTATAGATGTGATTTATGTAACAATGGCAAAGTAACGTATGTAGAAGAGGAGTAATTTCATGTTTAAAAAAACTTTAAATATTCTATTAAGCATGTTTATTTTGGGAATTATTTTTGTTTACTTGCCTACAGAAGCAAAAGAATTATCTAGTTGTATCAAAAGCTTAGACAATGCGTGCACCGGAGTTCAACCAATAAATACACATAAAAAACACCACAAGAATAACTTCGCCAACACAATAAAGTCATATGACAAAACGAAAATGACTTGTTATAAGGGATACGGATTTCGTTATATTATGGATCCATATTATATAACTCGTAATAAATTTTGGATATCGTATATTGAACCTGATAGTAATGTTCAAAGAGCTGGACTTAAAGTCGGGGATGAAATATTAAAAGTAAATGAACAAAAAGTAAATTTCATGGATATAAACAAATTTAATAATGCAATCTCTGCAAACCATATTACCCTTAGAATCAAAAATAAATCAGGAAAGAAAGACATATCCATAACAAGCTCAAATACGTGTCAACCAATAATTAAAAAAGATAATGATGAAACATTTAATGCTTATTGGACACAAATCTATACAGGTGAAGATACGGAAGAGATACTCCCTTTCTTAATGGATGCATCAAGAGTATATAAAAAGCTAAGCCATAAATTTAAACTGCATTTACTGGAATTGTCAAACAAAGTTTCATATTGGCACCCTAAAAAAGTTAAATTTAAAAATGGATACAACCTGTGTAAAGCAAACTATAAAAGCGACACTGCAAGGCATTCCTGTATCTCAAATTTAATCAATAGAGAAATTGCACAGATACAACATGATGAATATTTGCGCCAACAACAAATGATTTTCGAAGCTCAACTACTAATGCAACAACAACAAATTAACGCAATGAATAGATACTCAAATGCGTTGCAAAATCAAAATGTACATGTCCAAGGTGATGTTGGTGTTAAAATGCAACACGGGGGAACGGTAAATATTAAGCACCATTGGTAAATAATAATAGGAGAAAAAGCTTATGCGAATTAAAATACTATCTTGTATCTTGGGTATTATATTATGCCTACTATCTTATACTGCTGTAAATGCAAGTAATATGTTCAACATCGAAAATAAAAGCAAAAATGGTGAAATCTCACTCAATTGTCTTGACCAGTTTGGCTTTGATGTCTTGTATGACCCTTTCAATTTTTTTAGAAACAAGCTATTTATTATTAACGTTTACAGTAATTCTTCTGCCCAAAAAGCTGATTTAAAAATCAGTGATGAAATATTGAAAATAAACGACCGTAAAATTAAAGATTTGACCATATACGAAATATTTGACATTCTTACAAATGAAAACCAGATAAATCTTGAAATAAAATCTAGACATAAAAAACATAAAGTAGACTTGCTTAAATCTAATATTTGTACAACTAAATATACAAATGAAACAGATACATATTTTGAAGAAATATACGATAACGATATACATGAAATAGATAGAATTCTCCGTTATTCAAGTAAAATATCCAACAAACTTAGCAAAGGAATGCAAAACTACATACGTCATCAACAACGTAATACTAATTACTGGATTATAAAACGATATAAATTAGAAGATGCTTATAATATCTGTAAATCAAGCTACAAAAACAGTATTGCGCAACATAACTGCATATTTTCAACAATAAACAAACAATTGGCTGATACCAAAAGACATAATCGTTTCTTTTCCAATTTAAAAAACGCCCAAAAATTTTGAGACGAACTTTGCATTTAACAGTTATCATATGAATGGAGAATAAAGAATTTATATGAATTTCAAAGATGTACAACAAGATATTAACGAAAAATATAATAATTGCGACAAAAATCTTTTACTAGCAAATGGCTTTACACTTGCATGTTCAAACAGCAATAATCTCAGTTCAAAAAACATTATTGACAAAGTTCATAAATATTTCAAAAACAGGAAATCAACGAGAAATATTAACAATGTCGAAGACTATATTTATGAAGTTGAAAAACAAGTTGTTAAACAAATATACAACTCATTACCTGTAGACAAAATTGAACAACTTAAAAATAAAGATAAAATAATTGATTTTTTAAATTATTTCAAAAACTATTATACATTGAATTATGATCATATTTTATACAAACTATTGTTAATGCTAAATGACACGTATTCAACAGAATCACAAAGTACAGATGGTTTTAAACATGTTGATAAAAAATTAATTTGGGATAACAAAAACAAACAAAATACTTACTATTTACACGGTGCATTTCATTTTCTAAAACAAGATACCTGCATTCACAAAGTAAAAAGAAACAACAATAAGAATCTATATGAGTCAATTAATAAAGAATGGGCGAAAGGCTCAAAATCACATATTGTAATTTCCCCTGATTATGAAGCCAAAAAATTAAAAATAACGAATAGTGAATACTCTCCCTATTTAAAACATTGTTTTAATTCATTTCAGGAAATTGAGGGAATTTTAGTAACAATGGGAGTATCATTCAGCAAAAGTGATATACACATAGTTGATGCCATTAAAAAAAATGTAAGTCTAAAAAAAATATATTTAGGTTATCATACGAATCAGGATTATAAACATTTTAAAGAACTTTTCAATTCTGACAATATCCCATTTGAAATTGAATATTATTGTACAAAAAATATTTTTGATTCTTGATAAAAACGCAAGCGATGAAAAATTCCAATTGTTCTATCGACTATACAAAAATTTGTTTTGAAACACAAAAAAGCTCAAATGAGCCCCAAAGCAATTCTGCGCCGTTTGTTCCCGATGTTCCCACGCCGCGAGAATAAAAAAAGGCTCGAAAGAGCCCTAAAGCAGTTCTCCACCGATTTTGCCCTGTTCCATACACCAATCGCATAAAAAAAAGGCTCGAATGAGCCCTTGGAATTAAGAATAGCTGGAAGTATGAAAAAGATTTATTATGCTTATATTAAACATAAATTCCAGCACAAATGCAATTGTCCAATTGGGTAATTTTCGTTTTAGACGTAAACATTTCTACAATGCAAATTGTTGTTTTTTCATGTCCGTGGTATAATTAGTAACACATGATAGGGAGAAGAAATGTTCAATATTTTTAGTAGTTCACCCAAGAAGCTTAATGCCTGTGAAGAACTTGATTTAATATATAATAGCCTCAAAAGCATTTACGATTTTTCTACGATTACCGCCGCGAGAAAAGAATATTTGACTGATTTAATCACGCGCCACGGATATCTGCCTTACCCCTTCAGGAAGGCTCAAGAAGAGCTTACGCCCAACGAAGTGCTTTTTGGCTTAGAAATAAAATGGGTTAACAACAAGGTTTTTGACGGAAAACATTTCAGATTCCCGGATAACAAACAAAGTGTTTTGGCGCGCAAAAATATCCGCAACGCCGATTGGATCAAAAAAGAAGGGCATAATATTAAACTGATTAACCTCGCCGGCCTCGGCAACGGAAACAAAAATTCAACGCCGGGTAAATTTATGGACTGGTTAATGCAACTTCTAATCCTACCGACGGGCAATCTCGAAAACGGAATTTTCAACACCACAATATACCTGATCCCGTTCCATCCGAGAGAATTTGGCTGTGCGTATTTGCCAAAAAGTTCCGAAGTCAGCGAGAAACTTCTCGACGAAGATATCAAAAAAATTACCGGCATGGGCGTTAAAAAACAGGTTCAAACCTTTATTGCACTCGCTCAACTCGCCGGCCACCCGGTAATCTACGACATACTTCCGCAAACCGGGCGTTTTTCAAAAGCAGTTCTTTCTAACCCACACATCGCGCGTTGGTTTGACATAAAAGAACTTAACAAAAAAATCGCAGATAACGTGGAAACCCTATTGAAAACCTCACTGGATGACTGTGATGAGGACGATATTGAAGTAATAAAAGAAATTTATTTACAGTCACAAAGTGACAGCATGGGGAATTTAAGCGAAAAATACAAAGAACTTTTTGCTCAATTCGCAGAAAAAATGGAAGAGTTCAAAAAAGAAATCTCCAACGAAATGCTTAAAAACGCGAACCAAAATAAATTACATAAAAGAGTTCGCGAAATCGTCGCAGAAATTGAAGGCACAAAAAAAATTCAGGCCGAAAACGATATAACCAAACATCTTGAGATAATCCAAAAACTTATCGAAGAGGAACTTTGGCCGGCACCCGGCGGTGCGTGGTGTTCCGCAGGTGTTCCGATTTATGATTCAATGAGCGAATGCGGCGGATATCCAACATTCAAACATTACAACTTCAAAGGCGAAGATGTAACACATTTTGCAAATTTGGACTGCCAAACACCTTATTATTTTGTTAATCTGGAAAACGGAACTTACAACAAAAAAGTGGTCGACTTTTTCATCAACGAAATGAAAAAACTTCAAAAAGACTACAACTTTGACGGATTTAGAGTTGATCACATCGACCACATTGTCGACGAAGTCTCCGAGAAAAACGGGGTTCCAATAAGCTATCGCGCGCCACGCGCCGTTTTAGGCAAGCTTAACAAAACAATGAAAGAATTAATCCCTTATTTTGGCACATTGGCGGAATATATGCTTTGGGATGATTTCCTCAAAGAATATCACGAAGATATGCTGTTTGACACTCTTTGGGGGAACGACATTGTTATGCAGTGCGAAAAAACGCCGGAAAAAATCATTGAGGATAATCAGCATTTAACGAATTACAACGTTGCAAGAAAACACAAAAATTATCTTTCAATCCTAAAAACTTATAATAACCAAGACGGAGAATTCCGCAGTATCGACCAATATCCGGGCCAACTGGGAGACGATGGTGCACTGTTCAAATGGTTTAAATACAAATTTCTTCCGGGCGGAAAATTTGCGCAACGTGCAACATTATACGTCGACGGAGACGAAAGTTTTACAAAACGCGGAATAGAAAAAGTTATCGGCGAAGAAGTCGCAATGGAACGTGCTCAAGATTATAGCTTCTTTGCAAAATTCGACGCAATTGACCGCTTTGTAAAAAACAACGAAATAATAACTGACGGCGAAGCCCAAATTATAGACCAAGACGAAGACGGATTTGCAAGCTGGATTATCACAAAAGAACCTCTCAAAGAAGGATTTTTAATCGTAGCGAACTACAAAGCACCTTCAGAAAAAATCGAAGGAGAGGTTGTCAAAAACAAGCCAATTCAGGGCAAAAAAGTTCTTCTTCCGGGCGATTACAGCATTACTGCTGAATACAAATTCGACGGGCACGATTTTGTCAAAGAAACTTTCTCGGGCGATTCTGAACTCGAATTCGATGAACTCCTTAACGGTGAATTCAAAATTTTTGCAACAAAAAAATCATGATAAAACAAATCAAGTTAAAAAATTACATTTTAATAGACGACTTAACCGTTGATTTTGACAAAGGGCTGAACGTAATCACCGGCGAAACTGGTTCGGGGAAAAGCATTCTCATAAACGCAATAGACATCGCGTTTTCCAACCGTGTGTCCAAAGAAGTCATCAAAACCGGTGAAGAAAAAGCATCAATCGAACTTCTGCTGGAAAGCAACAAAGCTGAAATCCAACAACTTTTTGACGAATACGGTATTGATTTTACAGGCGACGAAATACTTCTCACAAAAGAGATAACCCAAAATGCCGTCCGCACCCGTATTAACGGAACACCGATCAATTCGGAATGCGTAAAGCGCCTAAAAGAAATGTTTCTGGACATCCATTCCCAACACCAAACCTATGCGTTTATGCAACCAAAATATCACATAACGCTCTTGGATAACTACGGCAAAGATGTTTACAGCAACAAACTTGTCCAATATCGCGAACTATATGGCAATTATAAAAATTTACAAAAACGTCTTGAAGAACTTCAAAACGCGTCCGATGCTACAGAGTCACAAATAGATTTTCTAAAATTCCAACTCGACGAAATCGACGCCGCTGAAATAAAGTCATCCACCGAAGACGAAGAACTTCAAAAAGAACTTTCCGTCCTTGAAAACGCAGAAAAACTCAAAGAGCTCACGGGCGTTGCCTACTGGTCAATCAATGGTGACGACAGATCCATTCTTGAGGCGCTTTCAAATATCAAACAAAACATTTCAAAAGCAGCCGCACTAGATGAGTCACTGGGTATCCACGAAGAAAAAATTATTGATTTATTAGAAAATCTCAAGGATTTAAGCGCCGATCTTCGCGACTACAACCAATCACTTGACAACGACACCGGACGCCTGAACGAAATCCAAGAACGTTTGTACATTTTTGACAAACTCAAACACAAATACGGCGCAACTCTTGAAGAAGTGTTATCTTCACGCGACAAATTTGAAGCTGAGCTTAACGCAATCGAAAATTCGACCCAAAACATTGACGAACTTGCCGCCCAAATAAAACAAACCGAAGCCCAATTGCAAGAACTGGCACTAGAAATCAGCGAAAATCGTCAAAATTATGCGCGCGTACTCTCAACCCTTGTAGAAGAAAAGCTTTATCAACTGGAACTACCTAAAGCGCGTTTTAAAATAAACGTAGAGCGCAAAGAATTAAGCCCGGATGGCATAGACAACGTGGAATTTCTTATCTCGACAAATGTTTCAGAAACCCTCAAACCGCTTGCCAAAATCGCATCCGGCGGTGAGATTTCTCGTGTAATGCTTGCCATAAAATCAATTTTTGCCCAAAGTGATGACATCGACACGGTAATTTTCGACGAAATCGACACAGGCATCTCCGGCAAAGCTTCCCAAAGTGTCGCTGACGAAATCAAAGAACTTGCAAAATACCGCCAAATAATCCTTATCACCCACCAGGCAATTATCGCGTCAAAAGCAGACAAACATTTCTACATCAAAAAATCCCAAGACACCACAACGCACGTTGGCGCCTATGTTTTAACGGATGAATACCGAGTAAAAGCGCTTGCAGAACTCGCCGGCGGTGAAATCACCGACCAATCAATCGAGTTCGCAAAATCACTCTTGGCAGGATAATTAGCGTTTTACGCACATAACAACGTCACTGTTTTCCTTGTTTCTACCATTTAACATTCCTGTAACCAAATGCACACTGACAGCACCGGGCGCCCAAGACAGAGTATAAGCCGAATTAGACCAAGTGTCAAAGAAGACTCCACCTGCTGGAGTTACTAATTTTTTATTATAAAAAACTGACATCAGCTCCTCATTATTAGGGACCCTACTGTCTGCATCAAAAGCGGTACAAGCCTTTGAAGCTTCATTCTTAACTGCTCGTCCCGGAGAAGTTGGCAAAGGCATTGGCGCAACAACTACCGACTCTGTAGGATAAAGCGCAGTGATAAATCCAATGTCTTTTCCAGCAGTATTAGGGCCTTTATTACCATTCAAATCATAAATGAAATTGGCACACATCTTAGGTTGTGTATAGTAACCATAAACATCAATTTCAGCAGGTTGACACTGTGGATTATAAAAGATTGCCACCGATTCACCGTTTTGAGTTTCAAAGGCTGCAGCCTTTGTATCTATTTGACTATACGCAAATCCAGACCAATTTCCGCTTGAGAAAGAATAATTAAAACTCTGATTTAACTGAAGAAGAGTAGCCGGAAAAACAGAATAAGCGAGAGTACCATCCAAAGCAGTGACTTGAGCCGGCAGACCACAATCAGCCAAGTGTTCGGAATCACAAATGTTATTAATTTTTAAAACTTTTGAAAGTCCTTCTGTCAAGAAAGTTTCCGCCGCAGTATCAGCCGTAACGCTGCCACTTCCGTCTTCCGTCAAAGTGCCATACCCGTTCAACTGTGGCATCATTGCAATGGCTTGGCTCATGCGGGCATACAAGGCTTTTCGCTGAGTGTTCCAAGTCCGTTCGTTAATGTTTGCCATTAAGCTTGGCAGGGTGATTGCTGCGACTATACCAATAATTGTTAGCGATAATAAAATTTCAGCCATTGTAAACGCGTGGCCGCGAGGCGATAGGGCGTTAGGTTGATAGGGCGATAGGGCATTATGGGAATTTAACCCGCGCGCGTACGCCACGTTTGAATTTTCGTTAATGTTGCTTGTTCCTCGCAATGACGCATGTTTTTCAAAATTTGTTTCTGTCATGTTTACCTCCGTAATCTTACGTTCACAAGGGTCGGAGGTTTTGGCAAAACATGACTCGCAAACCCAGATATAATCAGGACTTTGAGGCGCCCCCCCCCCCTATTGAACTTTTCATTTTTCTATTGTATTTTGTATAATTCATATTTTCATTATGCACTATTGCGGGGATTTTGTCAAGACCTTCGGAAGTGAATAAGTGAATAGGTCAATAAGGCAATAAGTCGTTATGGGGTTATTTATCTATATTATATCCTAACGATAATTTTTTATTCGGATTAACTTCCTCTTAACGACCTATTAACTTATTCGCTTATTCACTTATTCACTTTTACAACTCATTAACTTATTAACTTTATCAATTAAACCCTTCCCCGCCTTCGGCGGCAAAACTACCTATTCACCTCTCAAGCCTTCAAGAAATTCTTTAATCTGCCCGTTAGTTTCAATCATTCTGGCTTGTTCTGCGTTATATTTTTGCAATTTTTCCGTACGCGCTTTGGCCATAAAAGTAAAGGCTCCGTTTTCACCAATATATTTTTTCGCAAATTCACCTTTTTCACGCAAATCGTCTAATACTTGCATAGGCGACATCCCTTTTTCACGCTCCATATCAACCATGTATTGTTCAAAAAGCTGTCTTTCCGCCATTTCAACCTCACCAGGAGTACGCGTCAAATCTGAGATACTCTCTAAAGCAGTTTTTCTTGAAAACGCACCGTGACCATGTTTTATCATTGATGTTCCCAATTTAGAGTTTGTAACAATAAAATTACCTTCTTTTGGGAAATACATTGCAACAGTAGTCTCTTTATCACCATAAGCCGCTAATGACTTAACATTTTCTTGCAACTCTCTTAGCTTGGCCCCACGTACATGCGCAGTATCTTTAGAACTTAAAAGATTTTCGCCAATTAACTGTAAAGTATTCTTGTGAATTTTGGCTCCAAATTGCATCGAGTTATTAATTGATTTAATTTCCATCTTCTTTTCTCCTATATATTTTGGGGTAATTTCCCAATTATAAACCCAAAAAACAAATTTTTTGCCCCCATGTGAAGAAAATTTAAGCATAACATTTTACAATAATCCTTAATTTTTCATTAAGGATATTAATATTTTGTCATTTTCGTTATATTATGTATTGTGTAAAAATTGGAAAAGAAGGAGAACAATATGTTAAAACCGTTAGGAGAAAGAATTGTAATCAAAGTTATTGAAGATACTGAACAAACTTCAGGCGGAATTTTTATCCCGGAAAGCGCAAAAGAAAAACCGCAAAAAGGTGAAGTTGTTGCAGTTGGACTTGGCAAAATGAACGAAAAGGGCGAAAGAGAACCAATGGACGTTAAAGTTGGTGACATCGTTCTTTACGCTAAATATTCAGGCACTGATGTTAAACTCGACGACACAACCTACAAAATTCTATCAATCAAAGATGCATTAGCAATAGTTGAATAACTGTGTTCAAAACAACATAACCTACAATGAGTTAAATGGTTAAATAGTTAAAAAGTTAAAAGGGATTAACAAATTAATTAACAAAAAACGCAAACCAGTTGTTGTTATATTCATAATGAACCCTTTAACCGTTTAACCTATTAACCATTTAACCCAAAAACAAATTAAAAAACTTAATTAAAGGAGAAACAACATAATGGCCAAAAGAATTGTTTTTAACGAAGAAGCAAGAAAATCTTTGTTAAAAGGTATTGATGCCGTTGCCGACGCAGTAAAAGTTACCCTCGGTCCAAAAGGCAGAAATGTAATTATTGAAAAGAAATTCGGTGCACCGCAAATCGTTAACGACGGTGTTACTATCGCAAAAGAAATTGAACTTAAAGACGGCCTCGAAAACGCAGGCGCTCAATTACTAAAAGAAGTTTCATCAAAAACAAACGACGTTGCAGGCGACGGTACAACAACCGCATCCGTTCTTGCTCAGGCAATCGTTAGAGAAGGTTTGAAAAACTTAACTGCCGGCGCTAACCCGATGTCTATGAAACGCGGTATCGATAAGGCTGTCGAAATTTCTATCGAAGAAATTAAAAAATTATCAAAACCAGTCAACACAAAAGAAGAAATCGCTCAAGTTGCAGGAATTTCTGCCGGCAACAACCGCGAAATCGGTGAACTTCTCGCCGAAGCTATGGAAAAAGTCGGCACTGAAGGCGTTATCACCGTTGAAGAAAGCAAATCTTTCGGAACTTCTTTAAAAGTTGTTGAAGGTATGCAATTCGACAAAGGTTACTTGTCTCCATATTTTGTAACCGACGCAGAAAGAATGGAAGCCGTTCTTGAAGATGCTTATGTTCTTTGTGTTAACAAAAAAATCAACCTTATCACAGACTTAGTTCCTGTTTTAGAACAAGTTGCTCGTGACGGCAGAGCATTACTTCTTATCGCAGAAGATATCGAAGGCGAAGCTTTAGCAACTTTGGTTGTAAACACAATGAGAAAAGTTTTAAGAGCTGTTGCAGTTAAAGCTCCGGGCTTCGGCGACAGAAGAAAAGCTATGCTTGAAGACATCGCAATCCTTACAGGTGGCGAAATGTTCACTGAAGAACTCGGCATTAAACTTGAAAACGTTACAACTCAAATGATGGGTCTAGCTAAACGTGTTACCGTTACAAAAGACGAAACAACCATCGTTGTGGGTTCAGAAACTAAACAGGCAGTTCAAGACCGTATCCGTTTAATCAAAAAACAAATCGAATCTTCTGACAGCGAATACGACAAAGAAAAACTTCAAGAACGTATCGCAAAACTTTCAGGCGGCGTTGCAGTTATCGAAGTCGGCGCAGCAAGCGAAGTTGAACTTAAAGAGAGAAAATTAAGAATTGAAGATGCTCTTAACGCTACTCGTGCCGCTAACGAAGAAGGTATCGTTCCTGGTGGTGGCGTTGCATTAGTTAGAGTTCAACAAGCACTCAACAAAGCAATCGAAACTATCAACTTTGGTTCAGATGATGAAAAAGTCGGATACAAAATCCTTACAACAGCACTTGATGTGCCTTTAAGAGCTATCGCGCACAACGCCGGTGCAAAATCAGACGTTGTTATTGACACAGTTCTTTCTAACGAAGGCGCATTCGGTTACGACGCACTGGATTACAAATACGTTGATATGTTCAAAGCCGGTATCGTTGACCCTGCAAAAGTTACTCGTTCAGCCCTAATGAACGCAGCATCTGTTGCATCAATGTTATTAACAACCGAAGCAGCAGTTGTTGAAATCCCGGAAGAAAAATCTGAACCGGCTATGCCTGCCGGCATGCCTGGCATGGGGATGATGTAATCATCCCTCATACTCGTGCCGATTATGGTAAAGATTTCCCGTCAATGGCACTGCTGATGATGTAATCATCTTTCATACTCGTGCCGATTATGGCAAGGATTTCCCGTCAATGGCACTGGTGATGATGTAATCATCTTTCATATCACGCTTAATATAGTTAACAAAATACGGTTCTTTAATAAGGGCCGTATTTTATTTTTAAAATTTGTTACGATTCCGCGATATGAATAATTTTATGGTATTATTATAGAGGGAATTTTTATGGAAAAAATTTTAAAACGCAAATTATTACAAATTTTTGTTCGACCAATTATATCGCTGGTACCAATAAAAAAATACCGTCGAATGCTACGCAACGCAATCGAAAGCGATTTTGGGCAAAAAGAATTCGATGAAATCCAAGCAAGATATGATAAAATTATCGAACGAATAAAAAATACATCCGCAACACAAAAAATTAAGGTCGCATTTCTTGTCAGTGAAAACCAAAAATGGAATTGCCAATCCGTTTACGACGCAATGGCAGCAAGTAATGACTTTGAACCGATGATTTTAATAACCGGGATTCACCACGGAAGCAATAAAGATTTTGGCAAATATTACACATCCATCAAAGAAAATTATGATTTTTTCGCATCTAAAGGGATGAATGTTGAATATGCATACAACCTTGAAACCGGTGAATTTTTGCCATTAGACAGTTTTAACCCTGACATTATTTTTTATCAGCAGCCCTGGGCTATTCATCCGATTCAGCACATACCCGAAACCTCAAAATTTGCACTTTCTTGCTACGTACCATACGGGATTTGTGTAATTGATTGCCCGACAGATTATGACCAAAACTTCTACAAAATGCTTTGGCACCAATATTCAATAAACGAAATTATTGTTAACCATTTCCATTCACAATGCAAAAATCTGCCAAACAATTACCATGTCGTAGGCCACCCAAAACTCGACACCTATCTTGAAAACAACAGTGACGGGTCTCAGGGTTATATAATCTACGCGCCGCACCATTCTTTTGCGCCATCACATCTGAACTTCGCAACCTTCAAATGGAACGGCCAATTCATCCTTGAATACGCTAAATCTCACCCGGAATTCAAATTCGTGTTCAAGCCGCACCCGCAACTTAAAACACGCTTAATCGTTCGCAAGATTATGACCGAACAGGAAGTTGACGCCTACTTTGACGAATGGAAAAATATTGCCGTATTCTGTAACGACGCAGATTATTATGATTTATTCAAAAAATCACGTCTAATGATTACAGATTGCAGTTCATTCCTTGGAGAATACTTCCCAAGCAAACGCCCCGTGATTAATCTTAAAAACAAAAATTCAATAGGTCTTAATCCGTTTGGGCAAGCTATGACAGACTGCTACTACAAAGCATATAACCTTAACGAACTCCAAAAACATCTGAAAACTCTACTCGAAGACAACGAAGATCCGATGAAAGAAAAACGACTCGCCAGGTTAAAAGAACTAAATCTTTTAAATACTCCGTCTTCGATAAGGATTCTCAATCTTTTACGCCACAAATTGAAAGAGGAGATACCTGTATGAACATAGCGATAATTTTTGCAGGCGGAACCGGCCAACGTTGCAAAACCGGGGGAAATATTCCAAAACAATTTATTGAGGTTTTAGGCAAACCCATTATCATCCACACTTTAGATATTTTCCAAAACCATCCTCAAATAGACAAAATCTACATCGCAATCCACCCGGATTATTTGGAATACATGCACTCGCTTGTTGATAAATTCAATATTACAAAAGTCAAAGGGATTACAAAAGGCGGCGATACAGGACAAGAATCAATTTTCAACGCCCTGAAAATGGCGCAAAAAGAGAATAAACCTTCCGATACTGTACTTATACACGATGGTGTAAGACCGATTTTGGATAACGATGTAATAACTAAAAATATTGAAAGTGTCGAGAAATACGGCAACGCTATAACCTGCACAAATTGTCACGAAACAGTTCTTGTAAGTATCAACGGTTTAAATCCTATTCACGTGCCATTTAGAAATAACACCTACACCGCACAAGCCCCGCAAAGCTTTCGTCTGGGCGAAATTCTTGAAGCGCACTACACCCTACAACAAAATCGCCAAGACCCTTACGAAAACATGATTGACTCTTGCACAATTTTCGACCACTTAGGCTTGAAAACCTACATGATACAAGGCAACCGCGGCAACATAAAAATAACGACTCAAGAAGACTTACACATCCTAAAAGCACTCATTGAGCATAGACGTGAAGAACAAAAAGAACACGTTATAGGTATAACAAATGAAATTAACTAACGAAATTATAGAAAACGATACTCTGGAAATCATAAATTCACCCTACATAAATTGGAGTGAATTTTCAAACAAAGCCGTACTCGTTACCGGCGCAAACGGACTTATTGGTGCAAAAATAATCGAAACACTTCTAATTGCACCGCAAAACATAAAAATTATCGCTCTTGCGCGCTCCAAAGAACGTTTAGAAAATCTTTTCTTCGCAGAAATTCAACAAGGTCTTATAACACCGATTTATCAAGACGTTACGGATGAAATAACTTTCGACGAAAATGTCGACTACATCATCCACACCGCTTGCGGAACCGCATCAAAAAGCTTTGTGGAAAAGCCCGTCGAAACAATCGACACAATATACACAGGCACAAAAAACATTCTCGATTTTGCCCTCAAAAAGCGTTGTAAAGGACTACTACATCTTTCCTCAATGGAAGTTTTCGGGCAAACAGATTTCAACAAAGAAACTCCATTAAAAGAAAACGAACTTGGCTATCTCGATATTTCACAACCAAGAAGCTCTTATCCGGAGGGAAAAAGATTGGCCGAAAACCTATGTATAGCCTACGCAAAAGAATACAATGTTCCCGTCAAAATAGCGCGTCTGGTCCAAATTCTTGGTGCAAATGTAGACTATAACGACAATCGAGTTTATGTTCAATTCGCTCGTAATATCGTCGAAAATAAAGACATAATTCTTCACACCAAAGGCGACACAGAAAGAAATTACTGCTACATCACAGACGCTATAAGCGGAATGTTCGTTATCCTGCAACGAGGTACAAACGGAGAATGTTACAATTTAGCCAATCCGCATACAGCCTGCTCAATTAAGCAAATGGCAGAAAATTTATGTAAAAAATATCCAACTTCTCAACTTAAAATAGACTTAACAAATGAGAACGCAAAATTTTATCTTCCCAAAGTAAAAACCATACTTGACACCCAAAAACTGGAGGCCCTCCACTGGCAACCACAAGTCGGACTTGATGAAATGTTTTCACGCGTCATCAAAAGTTTTCAATATCAAACCTCACTCGTGAAAACATTTGACCACGCAAACAGTTTATAGTAATATAAAATTATTAGTTTTCAAGGAGAGTTTTTTAATGAAAGCAATTATTCTCGCAGGCGGTTCAGGAAGTAGACTTTGGCCATTGTCACGCAAACAATATCCTAAACAATTGTTAAAAATAGAAGGTGATGTCAGCCTTTTACAATCAACGTACAAAAGAGCGCTAAACATTTTACCGGCACAAGACATTATTTCAGTAACTAATGTTGAACAAGCAAACGACGTAAAACTACAGCTTAACGCAATCAAAAACGGCAGCACGGTAATCTCTGAACCAACCAGCAAAAACACCGCACCCGCGATTTGTTCTGCATTAAACTTTCTCGAACAAAACTCAACAGAAGACGAAATCATCCTTATTCTACCTTGTGACCACTTAATTAAAGACATCAACGGGTTTGTTACAAGCATCAAATCCGGCATTGATTTAGCAAACGACGGATATTTGGTAACGTTTGGCGTGACACCATCTTACCCGGAAACAGGATACGGCTACATCCAAGCCGGCGAACGTGTAAAAAATGGGTTTAACGTAAGCAGATTTGTCGAAAAACCCGAAGAAACAATCGCATCGCAATTCGTTAAAAACCACGACTACTTCTGGAACAGCGGAATCTTTTTGGCTAAAATTTCTACATTCAAAAAAGAATACCAAAAACACGCCAAGCAAATATTCACGCAATTACAAAACATAAATTTTGACAAACATAACACAATAAGCTTTTTCGACTACGAAACCTTGCCGGATATATCCTTCGATCATGCAGTTTTGGAATCGTCTTCCAACATCGCGCTCGTCGAACTTAATTCCGATTGGATTGACGTCGGCTCTTGGCAATCGCTCTACAGCGTAAACGCAAAAGACAACGACGGCAACGTCTTTACCGGCAATGTCATCACCAACAACGTGAAAAACTCATACATCTACAGTTCCAAAGAACTCATTGCCGTTTCAGGACTCGAAAACCTAATCCTTGTTGAAACAGAAGACGCAATTATGGCCTGCCGCAAAGACCGCGCGCAAGACGTAAAAGTTTTATACGAAAAACTTCAAGCCAAAGAAAGTGAAACCGTCGAACTTCACAAAACCGTCTTCCGCCCTTGGGGTTACTACACTTGCCTGAACAAGGGTAGCGGCTATCTGACAAAATTAATCTGCGTTTTGCCGGGCCAAAAACTTTCGCTCCAATCGCACAACCATCGTTCAGAACACTGGGTTGTATTGGAAGGCACCGCAAGCGTAGTTTTAGAAGACCAAACCCACACAATCCAAGCCGGCGGCAGCATTGACATCCCACTAAAAGCAATCCACTCGCTGCAAAACCCGTTCGACACAGAACTAAAAATCATTGAAGTCCAAAAAGGCGATATCTTGTTAGAAACCGATATCATAAGATACCAAGATATGTATAATAGAGTATAAAAACGAGGAGCCTTTCGGCTCCTTACTAGTTTTATTTATCAACGCTTAACACAACGCACTTGGAGCAAATGTGTTTTAAGTCGAGACAAACGAATAAAACTATTATTACCAATAGACACATCCCAGGCTGACTCAACGGTACGCTTTGTGCCAGACCATAGCTGACTATCGGTAGAAGAAGATAATCTAAAGAAAGCAACATTAACTGCCATTGCGGATAATTCATCAATATTTGGAATTCTTGAATCAGCATTCTCATTTGTACACGCTGAAGGCGCATCAGCCCAAGAATAAGTTCCGGTACCAGCACCAGCATTTTGCGATGTTGATGGCATAGGAGCGACAACTGTCGATTCGTGAGAATTGAACGCTGTAATAACTCCTATATCTTTACCAATTGTATTTGGTCCTTTGTTTCCGTTTAAATCATACAAGAAATTAACACACATTGTTGACTGCGGGAAACCCACAATATTTCCAGTCGAAAGAAGAGTCGATTCATTTACGTAATCAAATTTGCATGTGGGATTGTAATAAGCGACCAAACTTTCGCCATTTTGCGTTTCAAACGCAGCAGTTTTTGTATTTATAACAGAGACAAACGATCCTGTATCAACTGTAGTATAACTGAATGCGGGATGAAGTTCATGTAGAGTCGCCGGAAGTTTTTTTTGCGAACCTAACATATCCGTGTAAGAACTTGGGATTCCGCAATCCGTTAAATGGTCAAAGTCGCAAATATTATTAATTTTCAAAACTTTTGAAAGGCCATCTGTCAAAAAAGTTTCCGCGGCAGTATCAGCAGTAACACTTCCGTTTTCATCTTCTGTTAATGTTCCATAACCGCCCACTTGTGGCATCATTGCGATAGCTTGGGACATGCGGGCGTAAAGAGCTTTGCGCTGAGTGTTCCAAGTTCTTTCGTTAATATTCGCCATTAGTGATGGCAAAGTGATTGCGGCGACTACGCCGATGATTGTGAGGGAAAGCAATATTTCTGCCATTGTGAATGCCTTGCGGCGAGTCAATAAGTGAATAGGTGAATAAGTGAATAAGTTCGTAATGGTCGGCTTTAACAAGCCGACAAAATTTGTTTTTTGCATGTTTACCTCCGTAATCTTGCGTTCGCAAGGGTCGGAGGTTTTGGCAAAACAGGTCGCTGAAATCCAGGTATAATCAGGTTGTTGAGGCGCCCCCCCCCCCTATTGAACTTTTCATTTTTTTAGTTTGTAATATCATAATCATATTTTCATTATGCACTATTGGG
>JAZUCM010000104.1:0-3187 GCA_045639085.1 Candidatus Gastranaerophilus bacterium | reverse complement strand
GATTGGTAAACTTCTTTTACGTTTGGATTAGAACGTAAACGGTCTTTTTCTTCTTTACTAAATTTCATTGGTGTACCTCTTTCTTTATTTTACTACTTCCTAGCCGCTTGTCCAGGTTTTCGGGTACACTTCAATAGGTCGCTTTGCGGCAAGTTAAAAGGGTAAAAAGTTAAATGGTTAAAAGGGTTTATGGAAATAAACAATGGTAAAACGTCGCGTTTATGTCATTGTAAATTACGTTAATCCCATTTAACCTATGTCTTGCTCGTTCGCGTGTAACGGCAATTCCGCGTTTTGCCTACAGATTTTCAATCTTTGGCAAATGCGCTCCAGCCTCAGCTCACTCGCGCTGTCTTGCTCGACTCGCAGGTTTCAGCATTGCAAACTCATGTCCAGCCCAATGTGGATGTGCCTCAGGCACCTCGCTCGCGCCAGCCGGCGATGTATAAAGCGATAAACTCTTACACGGGTAGGCATAAACATTTTCGGCCCTTGGTGTTTACTGAGGGCTGATTTTTTGCCAGTCCTTTTTTAATTGATTTAGAATATTTTCAACGGAATCTTCTTTTAGAATTATTTTTTGTGTTGCGTTGTTGATTAGGGTTATGACATCTTTTCTGTTTGGGTAAAAGGGTTGTGGTTGAACGTTTTGGAGCTGTTGAGCACTTAGAATTCGGGCGTGTGTAAATACGTCATCCGTTGGCGCTTTAGTGTAGAATTCGTCGGCCAAGGCAAATCGGTTGGTCGCCAAGATGTTTGTTAATTTGCCAAGTTCCAGTTGATTTTCTTTATTTGTTAGAAATAGCGCGAATTTTAAGGCTTCGTCGCGTTTTTTTGATTTTAGCGGGATGATAAAATTCATCATTGAATAGTTGTATTTGTTGGTTGGACCGACAAATTGAGGGGCAATTCCTATTTTTTTGTAGGTTTTTGGTGCGTTTTCTTTTATAAGATTGAGGAAATTTGAGCCACCTTCAAAAAGCGCGGTTTCTTCTGCCATGAATTTTTCGAGCGATTCGCGGTGGGTTTGTGTCAGGCTTTCTTTTGGCAGGCAGCCAGAATCGTATGCCTTTTGCAGATTTTTAAAAATCTCTGCGGCTTCCGGGGTGTTAATCGTTTGTGGCGAATTTATGTTGTATTTGTTCAAAAGTTTCAGTATAGAGTCGTTTTCTGCCAGGTTGAACATCAAAAGATTTTTTGTTCTGGCAGCGCAGATTTTGAAAATCTCGTCGTAGGTTTTAGGTGGTTGTGTTTTAAATTTTTCTATGTTGTAGAATGTGATGGCTGATGTTGCGTACCAAGGAATAAAGTAGTTTTTGCCGTTGAACTTCATGCCGTCAACGATTTTTTTAGAGAATTGGGATAAATCATCGTTTTGGATTTCTGTTAAAGTCCCTTTTTTTGCCAAAAGTGCTGAAAAATCCGGGTTAAGATTGATTAAATCCGGCGGGTTTGAACTCAAAATTGCGGCAAGCGTTCTTTTTTCGCCTTCTGAAAACGGGATATCAACCCATTTTATTTTTATTTCCGGGTTGTTTTTTTCGAAATTTGCGATTACGTTTTCCATATATGGGGTGAAGTCGCGCATCTGTAACGTCCAAAAAACGAGTTCGTTGTTTGTGTGAGACGTGTGTTTAATGAGTGTATAACTTAATATCGCTAAAATTAAAACGGTAAAAAATGTAATTGCTCGATGTTTTTTCATTCGACAAGAATTCCTTTTTCTGCTACAATTATACTATGAACAATTTATTTACGGAACTGGAAAATCAAAATAAGCAAATACCTCTGGCGGAAGCCTTGCGCCCCAAGACATTGGAAGAGTTTATGGGGCAAAGTAATATTGTTAGCGAAAAAAGTCCGTTGTTAAATTTGTTACAGACCAAACGACTGTTTTCACTTATTTTTTGGGGGACGCCGGGTTGTGGGAAAACAACGTTGGCTAGGCTTATTGCAACAAAAACCAACGCGGATTTTATTGAACTTTCTGCCGTTACATCCGGGATAAAAGATATTAAGGACGCTGTAGATAGGGCTAAAATGTCTTTGCGTAGTGGTGTTAAGACTATTTTGTTTATTGATGAAATCCATCGTTATTCGAAGACGCAACAGGACGCGTTGCTGCCGCATCTTGAAAACGGCACTATTTTTCTCATCGGTTCAACGACAGAAAACCCGTCGTTCCAGGTTGTTCCGGCTCTTTTATCGCGAGTTCAGGTCATCAGGTTGAATTCAATTGATGATAATTCGATGAAACGTATTGTAATGCGTGGGTTTGAATATTTGGCAAAGAATTATTTGCCAATGGATTGCGAAACGGGTGTTTTGGATTTTATCATAAATCTGGCGCGCGGTGATGCGAGATACGCGTTGAACATCGTTGAAAACGCTTATTTTGCGAGTGATTTGAAGGACAATAAACGTAATCTTACGGTTGCGATTATTGAAGAAATTTGTCAAAAACGCAACACGAGGTATTCGCAGCAAGAGCATTATGATTGTGCATCGGCGTTTCAAAAGAGTTTACGTGGAAGTGATCCTGATGCTGCGATTTATTATTTGGCCAAAATGATTGCAGCCGGGGAAGATCCGCGTTTTATCGCACGCAGGTTGATTGTTTGTGCGGCCGAGGATGTTGGGCTTGCGGATCCGAACGCCTTAAATATTGCGGTTAATGCGTATCGTGCGGTTGAGTTGTTGGGTTTGCCTGAGGGGCGAATTCCTTTGGCGCAAGCCGTAATATATGTTGCAAAAGCGCCTAAGTCTAATAGGGCGATAATGGCTATTGATACAGCGTTGGCGGATATTGATTCCGGAAAAGATTATCCGCCGCCGATGCACTTGCGTGACGCGCATTATAAAGACGCGTCAAAGTACGGGTTTGGAGTGGGTTATGTTTATTCGCACGCGGCGCCGGATGTTGAACAACAATTCATGCCTGACGAACTTGTTGGGGTTAGGTATGTGTAGTTGGCCATTGGCGAGGTTAAATGGTTAAAAAGTTAAACGGGGTTAACGTAATAAATAATGGTGTAATCGCGGCGTTTTATCATTATTTATTTCCATAATCCCTTTAAACCTATTAACACGTTCCCCCCTTGACAAACTCAAAAAATACGGTATCATGAAAATATGAATTATACAAAATACAATAGTAGAATATACCGTTCAATAGGGGGGGGGGCGC
>JAZUCM010000103.1:0-15171 GCA_045639085.1 Candidatus Gastranaerophilus bacterium | reverse complement strand
CCCCCTATTGAACTTCTTATTCTTTTATTGTAGTTTGTATAATTCATATTATCATGATACCGTATTTTTTGAGTTTGTCAAGAGGGGCCACGTGTTAATAGGTTAAGCGCGAGCGAGGTGCCTGAGGCACATCCACATTTGGCTGGACATGAGTTTGCAATGCTGAAACCTGCGAGTCGAGCAAGACAAGGTTAATAGGTTAAACGGGATTAACGTAATTTACAATGGCATAAGCGCTACGTTTTAACATTGTTTATTTCCATAAACCCATTTAACCATTTAACCATTTAACCTTTTAACTCGCCGCAAAGCGGCTTAACGACTTATCCACTTAACAAAAAATCCTCTCAAACGAGAGGAGTTTTTATTACCCAAACGTCTTAAATGAACTTTCAACGTTTTTGGTTATAACATTTTTTACGGAATCATATTCAGTTTGTAGGGTATTATGTTCTGTGTCGAGTTGTTTCATTTTCAAGTCGTAGCGAGAATCTAAGCGCTGGATTTGCGCCAATTCATCCTCATACTCAGCTTCTGCAATCGCAATTTGGGTTTCGTCTTCAACCTCTTGCACACAAGTATCCGCACTTAATGACGTTGAAACAAACTTGCCTTCAGCTTTTGAATAAGTTTCCAGCAACAATTTACCCTCTTTCAAGTAAACCTCTAACGTGTTAGGATCGTCAAGCGGAGTACCTTTTGTATCAGACGCCGATGCACCTTTATACAAATTGTTGTCATAAACCCAATGTTCAGGATCATTATTCGCTACTGCCAAAGTATCTGTATAGCTATAAAACCCGGAACTCAACATTTTGTCATACAAGTTTGTATAATACTCAATCATGGATGAGTTGCCTTGATCATATTGGGTACGAATCGTTGACAAATCGTGAGTGTCAGAATAATAAGATTCTGTAATTGCCAACGCGTAGTTATAAAGATCCAGTTGTTCTTGGTTTGTACCTTCATAGTTTACAACCTGCTTTGATATAGCCGTTCCGGCAACCGAAATTACCGCATAACCATCCCCGATTCCGCGGCTGTTGTCAACATAATCAAACGTCCACAAATGGTTTTCATCATTAGGTCCGGCCCCGTAAGTTTTATCTACGCTATGGAAATATTTATCCCATGCCTCGTGAATTTTCTGAACAATTTCCGCATCCTCAGCACTGGCACTGCCGGTATTTTTCTGTAACGGGTTAACATCAGAGACCGAAAATCCACCCTGACCATCTACGTTCAACGCACCTAAAAACGCGTTAAGTGACCCTTTTGCTTTTTGAAACGCTTTTGCGACATGCTCAGGAACCAAAACTCTTCCTTTGGTATCCGTAACACAATATTGCTTACCCAAAGAAGACACAACCTGTTCACTGGTCAACATCGCAAACGAAATATCGGAATAACTCGCCGCGCCATCTGCATAGCCGGTCATAATCTGTAATTTAGTAGCCTTCAATGCCTCGTTATACTCTTTTGTTACCTGATCAGTTCTATCAGCAAGTCTTTCTTTTGCATAAGACAACTGCTGCCCGCTCTGTTCATTATCAGACAATCGAGCGGTAATACTGAGTAATCTTGCTTGAGATGCTGCCATTCCCATGATTGATATTCCTTTTCTTAGAGTACTATTACCTCTTTTGTCGGAATATCCGGGCTAAAACTTTAAATACCGAAAACAATTGTTACAAAAAGTTACAAGCAAGATTTAAGCGTTGGGGTTTGACAAAACAGCAAACTGATTAATTAACGCCGGTAATTTTTTTAATCAGCGGGAAATAATATTTTTCGCCATTGTCACCACGCCAACGAATAAAGCCCGTTTTGGGATACTGATCCATATCTGCAACACTAACCAACGCCCAATTACCCTTAATAACATTCAAAATTATTTTCTTGGGAATATTGATTTCACCAACGACCTGCGCAAGATTATCCCCTGAAACACGGATAGAATTACAGCTTTCCGGCGCATCTTTCAACTGATAAAGTCCATATTTTTTGCCGTAAATATTATAAAAGACACCCCACGGCATAAATTTAAACGGGTCATCTTTTTTCAACCAAGCGGAGTCAGAAGTTTTTTTGTCATAGATAACCTTTACCCACTCATCGGTTTCATCAATAACCGTTAAGAGGGATAAATTTCTATCAGGTAAATAAAGCACAAAAAGATCCTGCAACTCTAAGCCTTGAACATCAGTACTTTCATCATTCCAGGAGAGTTTTTTGACAACTGGTGAATTTATATCCGGCTCTGAATACAACGTCATTGAGCGCTCTGAAATCTGGTACACTCCGTAAGAATGCAAGTCTGCGTCAAAAACTTTCGTCGGAATAACATCTTTAGCCTGCACTCCACAAGCCAAAAATAGCGCCAATGTAATTGACAGAACCGTTTTATACATAATTCACCTACTCTCTGAATGAAATATCTGCATAAGTCTTTTGAAGTTTCATACGGACAGAATTCATTTGTTTTTCGATAACTTCATCGGTCAAGGTCGCGTTATCATCCTGCATTTTTATACGGAACGCAAGACTTTTGAACCCTTTCTCAATATTTTCACCTTGATAAACATCGAAAATCTCGCAACCTGCAAAAATATTTTGTTCGACACCACCTTTAATTACACGTTGGAGCTCTTCACAAGACACATTCTCGTTAATTACAAACGCCAAATCACGTCGAACTTCCGGGAATTGCGGTAATTTCTTGTAAATCGGAGTCGTTTCTTTGACAATCGCAATCAGTTGATTAAGATCAACTTTGAAAACAAATGCGTCTTGATTAAGCTTCAATTTATCTTTTAATATCGGATGAACTTGGCCTAAATAACCGATTGTCAAAGGAGTTTTACCCAAAATCGCGATAGCGGCGCTCTTATAAGGGTGTAAAACGCCATGAGAATCTTTCAAGTCTGATTTATCAAGCGGAATAAATTTGATACGCTTAGAAACTTTCAATTCTTCAAAAAGGTGTTCGAGAATCCCTTTCACCGTGAAAAAGTCAAGTGCTGCCGTTTTTTGCCACTTAGAATTTTCAACTTCACCCGTCAAAATTCCGCCAAGAACTTTCGTTTCTTTAACGCCGGAATTTTTCTCATCAGCCTCAGCCACTTTCAAATAAGTTTTGCCTATTTCATAAGCCCAGAAATTCTTTTGTCCGTTATCATAATTGTGTTTCAAACAGTTCAAAAGACTTGGAGTCAAAGATTGACGCAGCATTGTGTGTTCTTCACTAACCGGGTTCATAACTTTTACGGCCTTATCATCATCATAAGACACCATAAATCTATCCAACATCGGTTTACCGATTAATGAACTTGTAACGATTTCGTCCAAACCGGCCGCCAACATCAACTCATTAACTTTTTTCGTCACACGTTCTTCAAGAGAGATAACAGGCGTAACGTTTTTATTCGGCAACGTCGGTGCAATCTTGTCGAAACCGTTAATACGGGCGATTTCTTCAATCAAATCAATTTCACGATATACATCGTTAACCCTGAAAGACGGAACGCGGAATTTTGCAGCCAAATCATTTCCGCCAAGTTTTTCAAAACCTAAGTTTTCTAAAATATTACAACAACGCTCAGCCGGGATTTCACAGCCCAAAATACGTTTAATCTGCGGATAACGCAAAGTAATCTCAACCGGCTCAAGTTTATTATTGCCGGTTTCGACAACGCCTTCAACCTTAGCGTCAGCAAGTTCAACCAAAAGTTGCATTGCGCGCATCAAAGCCGGTTTTATCATTTCAATATCTACACCGCGCTCAAATCTTGCGCATGCCTCTGAGCGATACCCCACGCTACGCGCACTTCTTCTGTTGCTTGCCGGTGTAAAATACGCAGCCTCAAGCGCAATTGCAGTCGTGTTGTCGTCAATTTCAGAGTTTTCACCACCAAAAACACCTGCCAAACAAACTCCGGCATTTTTTGTCGCAATCAAAACGCTATCGTGAGTCAATTCGCGCTCAACTCCATCCAACGTAACGATTTTTTCGCCTTCTTTTGCCCTACGAACACATAAATATTTATCAATTTTGTCATAATCAAACGCGTGGAAAGGCGTTCCATACTCAAGCATTACATAATTTGTAATATCGACAACGTTATTAATCGCACGAACGCCGGACGCCAAGAGCCTTTTTTGCATCCAAAGCGGCGACGGCTTGATTTTAATATTTTTCAAAATCCCGATTGAATAATACTTACAAACATCGTTATCAATAATTTCAACCTCAAAATCCCTTGTTGAAAGATCATTAGTTGAAGTTATCGGGTTAAATTTCAACGGCTTGTCAAAAATTGCGCAAAGCTCACGTGCTACACCGATTACAGACATTTGATCTCCACGGTTAGCCGTCGGCGCAATGTGAATAACGACATCATCATCAAAGCCCAAAACCTTTTCAACATCTTCACCGATTTTTACATCAGGGAAAATTCTATTCAAAATCAAAATCCCGTCTTCTTCTTGATAATTACGTTCCGCAACCCCGAGTTCATCCGCCGAACAAAGCATGCCCTGAGACTCAACCCCACGAATAACCGCAGGAGTTAATGTAAACATCTCGCCGGTCTTTCTATCCAAAACTTGAGAACCCACAGAGGCATACGGTATAATTTGACCTTCGGCGATGTTTTGCGCGCCACAAACAACCGTTTTCAACGTGTCGCCTAGATTAACCGTAACCAAATGTAATCTATCGGAATTCGGGTGATTATCAATTTTCTCAATTTTCACTGTCTTTATATTGGTAAATTTTGGTTTAATCTCCTCAATTTCTTCTACCTCCAAACCACTCATCGTCAATTCATGCGCAATCTGCTTGACCTCAACATCTGACAAATCAACGAATTCATTTAACCAATTTAAAGATATTTGCATTTTATAATCCCTCTTTCATAATTCTCTTATAACTAGCACTATTCTAGTACAAAAATTCTTCAAGTTCAACAAAAAACTCAAAAGCTTTATCTGCAAAGAGTTTTTTCATCTCAATGCGTGGAATTTCAGGCGAAAGAACGACCTTACGCGTCCAAACATTTTGCCTATACGCAAGCGCAATCCAAAGAGTTCCGGCAGGCTTTGCCTCACTTGCCCCCGGGCCCGCAACGCCGGAGGTACATAACGCGATATCCGCACCCGACGCCTTCAACGTTCCAAAGGCCATTTCTCGAACACATTCCTCACTCACCGCCCCAAACTGCACAAGCGTCTCGTGACGAACACCCAAAACTCTTTCTTTAGCCTCGTTGGCATAAGTGACAAAATTAAGCGTAATGTACTCAGAACTTCCCGCAACATCCGTCAACCTGGAACTTACAAGCCCACCCGTACACGACTCCGCAGTCGAAACGGTCAACCCACGTTCTTTTAAAAATTTACCAATTTTTACCTCAATCATAAAAAAATGTTACGCCGAACAGTAAAAGATGTCAAATAAAAAGCCGAAGTTCATTCTCCGGCCAACATAAAATATCTAACGCTTTACACAATGTGCGAGAAGTTTTGTCGAAAGAGAACGCCGACCACGAAGTCCCGTATCCAAAGCTACTGTCCACACAGAAGCAGAACCACTAAAATGAGAAACAGATGCAGAGCCATAAAGCCCCTTTCGTAAATCACCTAAAAAATCCCTGTTATAGTATAATGCAGAAAGTTCGTCTCTATTAGGCAATCTACTATCTTGATCTTGCGCTAAACAAGTAGCATTTAAAGATGTATATTCAATAGCACTCGTTGTTGCGATTGTAGACAAAAAATTAGGCGCAACCACATTTGAATCAAAAGGATAAAGAGCAGTCAAAAAACCGATATCTTTCCCAACTGCGTTTGGTCCCTTATTTCCATTTAAGTCATAAATAAAATTGGCGCACATTTTTGGTTGTGAATAATGCCAATCATCTTCCTGGAAATCAGCAACACAGTAAGGATTATAATATAATACAACAGTTTCACCATTTTGTGTTTCAAAGGCAGCTGCATTTGTATCAACATTACTTTGCGGATTTTGATAAACACTACTAGCAGCGTTTATATAAGAATTTGTAAATTGAGAATTTAATTCGGATAATTTTTTAGGCCAAATCAGGCCAGCTGAACCTGCAAGATTTGTATAGGTTGCTGCAACTCCGCAATCTGCCAAGTGAGCCGCGTCGCAAATATTGTTAATCTTTAAAACTTTGCTCAAACCTTCGGTTAAGAAAGCCTCGGCCGCCGTGTCTTTGGTTGCGGTAACCGAACCGTCCGTGTTCGTGCCTTCGTACTCACCATAACCGTTTAATTGTGGCATCATGGCAATGGCCTGGCTCATGCGGGCGTAAAGCGCTTTGCGTTGAGTGTTCCAAGTTCGTTCGTTAATGTTTGCCATGAGCGATGGCAATGTGATTGCCGCGACGACACCAATTATCGTTAGCGATAATAAAATCTCCGCCATCGTAAATCCAAGACTTTTACTCATGTTTACCTCCGATTATTCTTATACATGTATTCTACCATATTTTCTTGTGCTTTTCAAGTGGTGTTAGTAAATATGCGTTCGCAAGGGTCGGAGTTTTTGGCAAAACATGAGCCGCAAAGCCAGATATAGTCAGGCTGTTGAGGCGCCCCCCCCCCCTATTGAACTCTTTATACTTTCATTTTTATTTAACATATTATCATTATTTACCATGTTCGCGATTTTGTCAACCCCTTGCAAACAAAACGCCATTCCGTCTGGAATGGCGCTTCGTTTACATTTCTATAGCTTTAATATTAGACAGATCAACAGACTGCCTTGCATGCCACAAATCATAAGCTTGTTGAAGGTTTAACCATATCTCTGCAGTTGTTCCCAAAGCCTTGGAAAGCTTTAAGGCCATTTCAGGACTAATTCCGATTTTACAATTAACAATCTCGGATAAATTCTTCCTGCTTGTTCCAACACGCAACGAAAACTCTGAAATAGTAAAATTCAAAGGCTTTATCCAATCTTCCAACAATATTAAGCCAGGATGTGGAGGGTTATACATTTCCATTTTTTGCTCCTTTCGTTAGTGATAATCTTGGTAATCTACAACATATACATACGTTGTGTTCTCATCATATAAAAAAGTAACACGCCAATTCGCTTGAACTGTCACAGACCAATAATCCTTTAAGTCACCTTTAAGTGGGTGCAAACGGTACGCGGGTGATGACAAATCGCTTAAATCCGATATATTGTCCAAAATAGCAAGAATTCTTTGCAATTTACTTGCATGAATTGCTTGAATACCTTTTGTAGAACCCGTTTTGTAAAACCATTCAAGCCCTTTGTGCTTAAAACTTTTAATCATACATACATTATAACGTGTTACGTAACAGGTGTCAACCCCCTTACAAACAAAACGCCATTCCGTCTGGAATGGCGTTTTTGGAAAATTACTTATATTTGTGGGGTTTCACCCTCTTTTGTTTGAATTATGCAACGTCGGTTGGAGTTTGGTTTTTAGGACCAACGATGTAAGCAAGTGCCACACCCGCTGCACCTAGGATCGCTGCGCCGATTAGTGCTGGCATCATTTTTGCTTTTGGTAAGAATTTTTTGAACTTACCAGTATCAAGGTCTTTCAATTTGCCATTTTCACCAATTAATTCATCAGCAGCTTTACCTTTAACGTCATCAGCTTTTTTCGCTAATGTTTCTTTCCATTCAGCAATTTGGTGTTTTAATTTTTCGATTGTTCCATCAGCAGCGTCTTTATTTGCTGTCGCATTTTTGTAAGTATCGTTACTTTCAAGATTTTCCACTAATTTATTGCGATAAGCATCTTTCTTACCATTTACAGCTTTAGCATTTGTTTCTGCCTCTGCATTAAAGATTGCCTTTTTCTTGTCACGCATCGCTGTTTGAGCAGTCTTAACATCATTATTTTCTAGAGCCTTTTTACTAATTGCGTTTTTCTTAGCTTTAATATCTTTTTCTATTTTAGCAAGCTCATCACCTGTTTTACCCGCTTTGCTACCTTCCAATTCTTTTAATTCTTTGCTTAAACCTTCAACAGCCTCATCATATTTTTTTCTATATTCTGCAATTGCTTTTGCCAAGTCTGAGTTTGCATCTTTACGAGCAGCCTTCAAATCATCCGCCACTTTTTTAACTTTGCCGGTAACTTCATCTAGCGCGTCTTTTTCAGCTTTTGCTTCTACGCTAATTTTTCCATCCGCAACAGCTTTTTCAATAGCCGCCGGCATAGCTTTTTTAGCTTCGTTTTGAGACTTAACAAGTTCATCACCTGCTGCTGTAACTGTCACACGACCATCTTCAAGTTTTTTGAATTCAGTTTTTGCACCATCATTGTCACTGTCATCAATTTTCTTTTTCAACGCTTCAAATTTGTCGTTTGGAAGGGTCAACAATTCTTTTGTGTCTCTGTAACCCTTTTCCGGTTTTGCACCAACGTCCAAGAAATAGTTACCAACACCACCGATTGCAGCGCCTGCAAGACCTGCGGTAACCGGGCTAATTGCCATTGAATTTTGTTCTGACATAAGTAATTCTCCTTTTTATAACACTATTTTTTGAGTTTTTTCTACCTAATAAAAGATAATAACCTTTTACATATAGTCTACTACACATATATTAAAAATCCTGAACGATAAAAGTTGCGTATTTTTCAAGTCGTTTTTTACAATTCTTAACATGTACCCACAGCCCAAACACAGGACTGCCGAAATAGTGCCTCTGATTGCTACCATTTTAGCACTTAAATCTTGTTTATAAAGATTTTTTAGAGTATTATTAAGTTACGTTACGTTTTTGGGAGATTTTCATCATGCCAGAAGAAACATTACTCACGGTAATTATCACAACACACAACCTTTTAGAGAAAAACCAAGTTGACGATTTCAATTTATTGTTGCAGCTTTTAGATATGCAAACACTAGGCGAAATGGAAACAATTGTCATTGATAACGCATCGAATGACGGTACAATTGAGCTTTTGAAAGATTATAAAAACAAAGGATATTTCACTTTTTATTCAGAACGTGACACATCAAAGTTTGAGGGTTTTAACAAGGGTGTTTTACGCGCCAAGGGTAAATATGTGATGTTTTTGAGTTGTGATGATTTTATTCACGATATCACAGCACTAAAAACAGCAGTAGAACTTATGGACGAGGAGCAGGCGGATTTTTTGATGTCGAGCGCTTATTGCAGACACCCGGATGGGTTTGTGTTTGAGTTTCCGCCGGCTATATATAATATTTTTGAGGTTTTGCCGTGCGTACGGCAAGGCATGGTATTCAAGAAATCGGCCATCGCAAAAATTAATTATTTTGACGAAAAATTCAAAATCATGGCGGATTACGATTTGATTATCCGATTGACGATGGCTCGTTGCAAACCGATAATTCTCGAGAAAAATATCGTAACCTGCAAGTTTGGTGAAAAGACTTACGCGCTTACAGAAAAAACCAACGAAGAAATTTCTCGCATATTTTTCAAAAACTACAGAACGCTTTACCAAATGACGGACGACGTTTTGGAAGAAATGGTGAATTACTCACGATTCCCTAAACCTTTATTGGAGAAACTGGCTGAATTTTATCCGCCACAAGACAAACAATATTTTATGGATTACGCTGAACGGATAGAACTTATAAGAACAGAAGCCGTTAAAGCCGCAGAGGCGCAACGCCAAGCCCAAACGGAACAAACTCAAGAAGAAACCAATCCAAATACGGACGTTAATTTCGGTTTTGGCTCGGATAGCGGATTCCATTTCTAAAACAGATTTTTCCACATGGGGTTGAAATTTTTTCGGAAAGTGTTATAATGATAAAAAAGGGAGTCGGCTAAACTCCGCTAAAGCTTAACCGACTTGTCACCCCTTTTAGATAAACAATTGAATTAATTTAATCAAGAACTCTGCGACTGTCAGAGTTCTTTTTATTAACTCTCTATTCATCTTATCACCTCCCTTCTTCGCCTATTGTCACTATATTTGCGTTGCGCGAAGGTTGGGTGATTGGGGCTACCCTTTTAATTTATGGCGCAGCCGAATAGCGGCTGCGCCTTTGTAATACAAACTCCTTATTTCAAATTAACAAACGGAACAGAGTTGCCCATCATGTATTGCGGTAAAATCCCGTTCCATTTTTGAACCGCTTCGTATTCAACGAGGGCTTTGTTTTGAGTGAGGGCGTTAGCGCGAATACTCATTGATTTAGCCTCAGCTTCGGCAGAAATAACCTTTTGTCTTGCTTCTTCTTCAATTTGAACGGTTTTGTTTTTAGCTTTCAGAGCATCTTGTTCAGCCGTTACTTTGCTTTCGATTGCGCGCTCAAAAACTTCTGAATAATTGATATCAACAATCTGGAAACCGCTTACGTTAACATATCTTTGCGAAAGCTGATCACGTAATTTAATCAAGATATCATTTGTCGCTTCTTCACGGTTTGCGACCAAATCTTGAGCATTCCATTTACCGATAACGTCTTTGATAGTACCTTCAAGAACCGGGTTAATAACTTTAGAAACATAGTCCATGCCGACCTCTTGATACATTCTGAATGCGCTATCTGCCAACAAATTGTAGTTTACAACGTATGATATCTTTGCTTGCTGAATATCTTTTGTATAAACTTGAGTTTGTGTTCCGTATTTTTGGGTTTTAACATCCATTTTGGCAATTTTTTGAACATAAGGCATAATAAAATGCATGCCTTCTCCAAGGCTTTCCGGCGAAACCTTACCGAGAGTAACTTTTACGCCGCGTTCACCAACTCCGACAACAACAATCGGGTTACACATCAAAACCGCAACTACAAACAAAATAATGACAGTAACAATTCCTGCAAGTCCGTTTTTTCCCATTTTTTCAACCTCTTTTTCTTTATTTTCACTAGTTTCAAACATTTTATTAAAGCTTTGAGCCAAATTTCCAAAAAAATCTTTAGCCGAAGACGCGAAATCTCCGCCAACTTTGTTATCTCCAACCCAAGCTTCGACATCAATCACGTCGTCATCTGCCTGCTTATTTGAACGACGCGCCGTTGAATCCATTTTGGCAAAATTTCTGCGATGTGTTTGCGCTTTTTTAGCATGTTCTTCCAGCGACGTTGCACCAAAAACAATTGCCAAAATTATAATTAATACAATTATATCAAACATCTTATGCCAGCCCCATTATAGCCATAACAACAAACGCAACCATCACCAACAAACCAAAAACCGAATATCCGATGAAAATTTGTTTTCCGTAAGTTTGGTACATATTGACGCCAAATACAAGCCCGACAAGCGAAATGATTAAGTTTGTAATAATTACAAACGCCAACAAAAACAATAAAATTCGAATTGCCATAATGTCCCTCTACTTTATCATACAGCAACATTATAGCGAGGCTTAGGGCAAATTAAATCATCTTTTTAAAGTATAATCGTTTGCGGATAAACCTCATCCACAGCGTCTTTCATACCCTCAAGAGGTAACACTCCGATTGAAAATTCTGCCACATTTTGCCCCAGTTGTTGCGCCCCCGGAACCTCAATCGGCGGACCGGCAGGCGTTGTACGACAAGGATTATGAGGGTTTGAAACCACACCAACGCTGCGCAACAATGTAATTTTCAGCGAATTTCCCTCCACCTCATATTCCGTAAGCCCTTTTGTCACAACCCCAAGCCCCTGAGCCCAAACAAAGCGCTGCATAGGCGCAAAATTTGTTTTAACCTCAAGTCCACGTTCCTTAGGCAAATTTTTCCGTACATCCAAGGTCGGGTCGAATTCACGCCTGATAATTTCATTCATATCCTCAGAAAATGTTTCTACCACCGGGCAAGGCAGATTGAATTTCACCTGCCAAAGAGTATTTTTGAACGTATTATCCCAAACAATTTTAAAATTCAATAAATGCGAATTTTTATTTAACGTTATCAACACATCAAAAAACGTTGTTTTTACAAGCAATCCAACACGCAAATCTCCCTCAAAAAGAATATCATACGAGACAATAAAGGCCCTCTCCGGCTTATCACCTTCGACAAAACCGTGATTATACGTATCGCCGATATCTCGCACACGAGTAAATTCGATTATATTTTCCCATTTTTTGCCATCCGCATAAAGATTAAACTCGCCTTGTTCAATCTTCAAAACGAGATAAGAATTACCGATTTCCGTATCCAAAATATGCAAAACATCTTCCGACGGTTTTATTTCGTACAAATTAGTATAAATTGTTGTATAATCTTCGGTCACAGGAATGCGTTGTGTGTCGTGCAACAAATGAGTTTCAAACCCTTTACGCTCAGCTATAACCTGGCTTTCTACCTGAGTACTCTCGTACTCAATAACGCCCGCATAATCAGTAAAATTCACCAACCCTTGATGTTTCAAACGCAATTCCTCAATGACAGTATTTGCAATTTGCAAAACTTTTTTGTAACGAATAACATTTTCCTCGTGAACATCGTCCGTTGAACACCCGCAAATCCCGTCGTGTGCCTGGTTTTGCAACAATAATTTATACGCATATTCAACTTGCGACTCATAGCCTGCGGGAAAATGTTTCTGCAATCTATCCGCAAAATGAAGCCTGTTTGACGCCTCAACATTCAACTGTTTCAGCTTTGTTCGCGCAGAATAGCTTCCAGGCAAAATAAAAGTACTAGAATTATCTCTCAACTCGTTATCCCATTCCTTTTGCCCAAAACGTTCTTTCACCGCCTCAAAATAGTCAAAAATCGAACCGAGTTGGATTTCATAATCTTCCAGTTGTGCATTCGCCGCCGCAATTTTTTCAACAATATCAAGGTCAACTCCTCTATGATCAGCCCCAATCGGCAACAACAAAACCTCTCCCGACTTTTGCGCAATCAAATCCAAATTCTTTTTCAAAAATTCAGGCTCCAAGCAATCCATAAAATATCCGCGAACCAAATTCACGCAATCCACACCGTAAAATTTAAACTCCGCCGGAATTTCATCAGGGCAGCCACGCCAAACAACGCATTTATCAACCCCAGCCGCCGCAAGCAGTCTCGGAACATTTTGGCTATGCCCGAAAGTGTCCGCCAAATACCCCACAAAATCCTCGCACCCAAACTCACGAGCAATTTTTATCCCGATTTCCAAATTCTTTTGAAAACAAATTCTATCGGTCAAAAATTCATCCACAAGACAATAAAACGGCCCGATAAAAAGTTTCTTCTCTTTTATTAAATTGCGCACCAAATCTTCTTTTTCAGGACGAATTTCCAAATAATCCAACAACGCCACGACCTGACCGTCAAAATAAAAAGAAGGAATCTTACCTGTCTCGAGCATTTCCAAAACGCGGTCAAAAACCCGAACAAGCCTCATCCTAAAAACTTCAAATTCTCTATACCACTCTCTATCCCAATGAGTATGAATATATGCAATAACCCGTTTCTTCATAACCTCATTTTATCACAAACATACATTTACCCAAAAACTATAATCACCTGGCTAATTCATAAGAGAAAAAAACATTATATAATTTCAGAAAAAGGAGTTGAGCAATGAACAAAAAACTTAGACTTTTAGCAATCCTAGGACTTTTATTAGTAACAACAAGCCAAGCACACGCAGGAATTTTCTCTCGAATCCGCAACTGGGCAAACACCGGCTGGAACAACTACGGTTATGGCTGCCCTTGCTATAACAACGGCTACTACGGCGGCCACCGTCATGGATTTTTCAACAACGGGGCCGTAACAGGCTTCACACCACCAGTGTTCACCCCAAGCGGAATTTATCCGGGCTACAACCACCTGCATAACCCGATAAATATGAATAATCAATTCAATCATCTGCCAAACGGCATGAACACCCTGAACACGCCAACACAAATGATTACCGACTTCAATTCCAACGTCGGAACCCGTACAGGCGTAACAATTTTAGATTAGCCCGACACCGTCGGGCTTTATACCATACATTAAATATAATTTCTTAACGCAACACGCAACGAACAGCACGTTGGTTTTCTTTATTATCCGATATACGAGCATCATAAACTCCGCCAATGCGCCAAGCTAGTTCTGCATTGAAAGTAGTACCAGACCAAACACCAGTGGAAGATGTTAAATTGGTTAGATTTTTGTTAATAATCATCGCTGAAAGTTCGTCGATGTTAGGAATACGGCTTTCTGCATTTTCAGCCGTACACAATGAAGCTGCTGCAGCCCACTTAGACATTTCAACATTAGATGAGGATGATGGCATTGGAGCAACAACTATCGGATCATTTGAGTTGAAACTCGTTATAAAGCCAATGTCTTTTCCAACGGCATTTGGTCCTTTGCTGCCATTTAAATCGTAAATAAAGTTCACACACATCGTTGCCTGAGGAAATCCAAAAACATTACCATACTGTGTTAGACTTGACTCGTTTAAATATTCATATTTACAAGAACGATTGTAGTATGCCACAATAGCTTCTCCGTTTTGTGTTTCAAACGCTGCGGCCTTTGTATCCATAGTTGAATAGGAACTACCCGAAAACGCAATACTATTAAACCCACTACTTAATTCGTACAATGTTGTTGGCAATGTTTTTTGACTACCTAACATGTCCATATATGTTGTAGAAAGACCGCAATCTTGTAAATGCACATTATCGCAAATGTTATTGATTTGCAAAACTTTGCTCAAGCCCTCGGTTAGGAAACTTTCTGTTGCGGTGTCTGTGACCGTTGTTGTACCGTCTTCATTCGTTGTTTCTGTCAAAGTTCCATAACCCGCTATCTGTGGCATCATGGCAATGGCTTGGGACAAGCGTGCGTAAAGTGCTTTGCGCTGCGTGTTCCATGTGCGTTCGTTAATATTCGCCATGAGCGATGGTAATGTGATTGCGGCGACCACACCGATGATTGTTAGGGACAGTAAAATTTCCGCCATAGTAAATGCGTGGCGTTTACGGGGCGATAGCGTCACGTTGGTTGACTGCGCGAGCTGACGCTCGCTCAGCTGGGTTGCCGCGTCGTTCGCTTTGCTCACTCCTCGCAATGACGCATGTTTTTTTAATTTTTTACTCATGTTATGCTCCTTCTCGCTTGTATCAACAGGGGCGGAAGGCTCGGCAAAACATGAATATTCACCCTCGCAACGCCAAATATAGCAAGGACTTTGAGGCGCCCCCCCCCCCTATTGAACGGTATATT
>JAZUCM010000102.1:0-67821 GCA_045639085.1 Candidatus Gastranaerophilus bacterium | reverse complement strand
CCTTGTTAATAAATACGTGCTAATCTATAACAATAGGCCACAGTGGAACAAAAATAAACTGTCTCCGTGCAGATACAGAGATTTTTTATTGGCTGCTTAATTTGTGTCCAGGTTTTGGGGACCACTTCATATTCGCTTATTTACTTATTCACTTATTGACTTGGCTCCACTTATTAACTCTCTTCCTAACTTCCTTACTTCCTAACTTTCTTGCCCCTTACCCATTTTTCCACCCTCATATCAACACCGCGCCCATCACAGCATCGTACGAATAACCTATCCCCAAGCAAATTCAGCCCCGGTTCACAATTCTCAATAACACGCAAATCATAAGGATTTACTACATAAAAGTCATCCCCAATCGCAACATAACACGGCAACCACGGGTGCAATGCCTTGACCCGCACAACTATCTGGGCTGCAGTCTCTGAAGAAAAATCTAACATCATTTCTTCTTCTTTAATATTTGGAAAATAGCTCGCCAACGCCGAGTTTTGCTCAACTGGTATAATCTCTCCTTTATCCAGCGCAACCAAAAACTCAGGCAACGCCTTTCGCACCTCGTAAACCGTTCGCTCCCGCAGTTCTTTAGATGTATAATAAGGCTCAATATCAACTCTTTTTTGGTACAAAATCGCGCCACTATCAAACCCCTCATCAACCAAATGAAACGTAAATCCTGAAAACATTTCCTGGTGTTTTATAACCTGCAAATAAGGATTCGGACCGCGATAACGCGGCAAAAGCGACGGATGCACATTAACAGTCGCTAATTTGGGCACCTCAAACGTTGCACGCTGCAACTTTTCACGCCAAGTTCCAACAAGCAACAAATCAACATTATTTTTTAACAAAAAACGCCGGAAATCAGGACTATTCATCGATTTAAACGACAAATCTTGCAACCCGTATTTTTTAATCAAAGTGTTTTCCACCGACGGTTTGAAAAAGTCAGCCAACTTCAAACGCCAACGCGGCGAAATCAAGTTTTCATATCGCAAAACACCAACAACATCGACACCGCCACAAGCCAGGCACCCTTCAATCAGTGCGCCCAACATAAGACCCTTTCCCGCCAAAACTACTTTCACAGAAAACCTTCCTAACGAATTTTTGACGCACGTTCCATTTCACGTTTCTGATCTTTTTTGGTTAAATCATCACGTTTATCGTGCAATTTTTTACCCTTTACCAGGGCAATCTCAAGCTTCGCAAGCCCTTGTACAAAAAACAATTCCAACGGAACAATCGTGTAACCTTCTTTTTTGACCTTTTGAGAAATTTTGAGCAATTCACGTTTCGTCAACAACAATTTTCTAAGCCGCTCCGGCTCGTGGTTATACCTATTTCCATGATCATAAGGCGAAATATGGCATTTGTACAAAAACAACTCATCACCGACAAAACTGCAAAAACTGTCCTTCAAATTAACTAAGTTTTGCCTTACCGACTTTATTTCCGTGCCGCACAGGACAATTCCGGCCACATATTTTTCAAAAACAATGTAGTCGTGAAACGCTTTTCTATTTGTTGTAATAATTTTTCTTTCCATACCAAAATTTTAACACAAAAATTTCCAATATTACTTATCCAATTTAAAGACCTGGGCCAATTCTTTCACGCTTTCATCTAACTTATCATTTTGCAAAACCACATCATACTTGTCTTTAAACTCAAGTTCGTAAGATGCTTTGCCGACTCGTTCTCGAATCGCAGCCATAGTTTCAGTGCCACGATTAACCAAACGACGCATGAGTTCCTCTATTGAAGGTGGCGAAATAAACAACATCAAAGAATTCGGGCGTTTTTCCTTAACTTTCATCGCCCCGTCAACATCCAAAAGCATCACAACGTTTTTTCCGGTCTCAAGCGCCTCATCGACATCTTTCTTGCGAGTACCATAAAATTTATCCGCATAAACGTTGACATACTCTAAAAACTCGTCGTTTTCAATCCCTTTTTGGAACTCATCGTTTGACAAAAAATGATAGTTCACCCCATTGACCTCACCAGGACGCGGCGGTCTTGTCGTACAAGTTACGACTTTGGAAAAGAATTTATATTTCTCATCAAAAGCGTTGATAATACTATCTTTTCCCGTTCCTGAAGGTCCAGAGACAATACACACAATCTTATCTTTAAGCCCGGATTTATCCCATTTCAAAATTTTAGAAGAATCGTTTTTGACGATAGTCCCAAAGTTTAATTTTGGGAAACCTGGTCGCTCGTATTTTTCTCGACATTGACAATTTAAGGCTTGAATTTGCATAATTAATTAAAATTCCTTTGGTTTTTATAGGAAAAATTTTTCACGGTAAATTTTCACAGTAAAAGAGAGCGCAAAAACCTAGCGCTCTCTTTACTTCTTACTTTCTTTTGTGACTAGCCAGCCGCGTAAACGCTAACTTGACGTCTGTCACGTCTGTACGCTTCAAACTTAACGTTTCCGTCAATCAAAGCGAACAAAGTATCGTCACTACCGATACCAACGTTGTTGCCAGGGTGGAATTTAGTTCCTCTTTGGCGAACGATGATATTGCCGGCTTTAACAGCCTCACCACCGAACTTCTTAACACCTAAGCGCTTCGCCTCGGAGTCACGACCGTTACGGGTGGATCCCATACCTTTCTTATGTGCCATTTTTATATCTCCTTATGTTAGTTTTGTAACTTATTCTTCAACAGTTGCTGCATCAGCTTTCTTTTGTGCAGAAGTTCTGATTTTGTTAATCATAACTCTTGTAAAGCCTTGTCTGTGGCCTTGTTTTTTTCTGTTACCTTTTTTAGGTCTTTGTTTGAAGACGATAACTTTTTTAGATTTATCGTGAAGCATGATTGTACCTTCAGCGCTAGCGCCTTCTACGTACGGTTGGCCAACTTTAGATTTTTTACCGTTAACAACCATGATTATTTTATCAAAAACTACTTTTGAATCTTTTTCACCTTCAAGCAATTCAACGTCTAAATAACGTCCTTCTTCAACTTGGTATTGCTTGCCACCAGTTTCTACGATTGCGTACATTTTTCTTTTCCTTTCGCTTTGGGACTCGTAACCCTTTCGCATGCCCAAAACGCAAACAGCGACACGCGCCACCAGCTAAATTTCGGCTTTTCAGGGTATTTAAAGACGAGTTGCCCGCTAATACACTATTTTGATTATCGCAAAGATATAATTTGTTGTCAAGTCGAAACAAAGATTTTTAAGTAATGTAAATAAAAACGCCGAGATTACATTAACGTATTTTGTGATTTGTTCAAGTCTATGCTACAATGGTCAAAAAAAGGGATAGTTATGGAACTGGGTTCAACTTTAGAGATTTTATTACGTATTTTTAGTGCGACAATGCTCGCTTTTGCAATCGGCCTAGAGCGCGAAATGACAAACAAGTATGCCGGTTTAAGGACAAATATTTTGGTATGTCTTGGAGCATGCCTTTTTACGATAATTTCTATTTACGGATTTCCAACCGTCGTGACAGATGAGCATGCCAATGGGATTCGCGACACGGCCAGGGTAGCAGCGCAAGTCGTTACAGGTATTGGTTTTATCGGTGGCGGAACGGTACTTCGTCACGGTGCAACCGTTTTTGGGCTAACTACAGCCGCAACGTTATGGATGGTCGCAAGTATCGGTATGGCGTGCGGTGCCGGACTTTATGTTCTGGCCATCGTGGCAACAATCATGTCCATATTGGTATTGGTCTCCGTCAGAGTTTTTGAAAAATCCAATATTATCAAAAGCACAAAAAACACAAAACGCTTGAGCATAAATCTTACTTGTCCGACCGAAACCGTAGACAGCATTTACGATTTCGTTATCAATAAGTACCCTAAACTTTTTGAAATAACAAAAAAAATCCAAAAACCAGACAGCGAACGTTCTAAAATAAACGTCGTAATTGAAGTTGTCGGCAAGACGCCAATAGAGACAACTTACAAAGTATTTAACAAACTCGAAGGGGTGGAATCCCTATCAATACAGGAATATAAGGAATAAAAATGAAAAAAGTTTATATAGAAACAATGGGCTGCCAAATGAATAAATCAGACACAGAAAGAATGCTTGGCATGCTCTCTCACTTCGATTATGAAGAGACTAACGACCCCAAAGAAGCCGATTTATTAATGATTAATACTTGTTCTATTCGCCAACTTAGTGAAGACAAGGCATACAGCGCAATCGGATTGTGGGGCAAATGGAAGAAAAATAAACCGGATTTAAAAATCGGTTTTTGCGGTTGCGTTGCGCAACAAAAAGGCGAAGCCCTTTTTAAGCGTGCGCATTATATAGATTTTGTATTGGGCACACACCACATTTACAAGCTGCCGGAAATCATCAAACGTGTCAATCTTGGCGAAAAGGTTTGTGAGTGCGAAGAAAGCCATTCAGTTGAAGATAACATTGCAAAAGATTATCCAATAAAACGAGTAAAAAGTGTTAATGCTTGGATACCGATAACAGAAGGTTGCAACAACTTCTGCACATATTGCATCGTACCTTACACTCGCGGCCGAGAGCGTTCTCGATTGCCGGAAATAATCATAAAAGAAGCAAAAGACGCGCTGGCTCAAGGGTTTAAAGAAATAACGCTACTTGGCCAAAACGTTGATAGCTACGGCAAAGATTTTAAAGACAAGCACTACCGCCTTGCGCAACTTTTAGAAGATTTAAACGCGCTTGACGGACAGTTTAGAATCCGTTTTGTAACATCTTATCCGACAGATATCAGCGACGAACTCATAGAAACCGCAATAAAACTCGATAAGGTTTGTGAATACTTCCATATTCCAATGCAATCAGGCTCAAGTGAAGTTCTCAAAAAAATGAATCGCCGTTACAACCGCGAAGAATATGCAAAAATTGTACAAAAAGTTCGCGATAAAGTTAAAGATGTAACGATTACAAGCGATTTTATCGCCGGATTTCCGGGTGAATCTGAAGAACAATTCGTCGAAACCCTTACCGCAATTGATGAATTTGAATTGGATTATTCAAACACCGCGGCATATTCACCGAGAGAAAAAACCGTCGCCGCAAAATGGGTTGACAAATACATCGATGAAGAAACAAAATTCGAGCGCTTGAAACGCCTCAACGATAAGGTCAAAGAAAATTGTCTAAAATCAAATAAAAAATTCGTCGGACGAGAAATGGAAGTTTTGGTAGAAAGTTTCGAAAATCACAAAGGCAAAAATGTTATAACCGGCAGAACCAGAAACAACAAAATAGTCCATATTCCTTGCGATACAGACCGCACAGGTGAATTTGTCAACGTAAAAATAGTTGGCGCAAAAACCTGGTACATTAATGGAGAATTGATATAATGTTACAATATTTCTTTGGTTCTTACCTTGTAACCATTCTGGGCATAATTGCTGCATATTTCTGGGCAGAACACGTTCATCCCGGCTCCGGCTGGACAAGTATTTTTATCGTCGCAATACTTGCGGTGTTAGAAGTAAGTTTATCATTCGACAACGCAGTTGTAAATGCGATGAAACTGGAAAAAATGTCCAAAATTTGGCGCCAACGATTTTTAACTTGGGGTATCGCAATTGCGGTTTTTGGGATGAGATTTTTATTCCCGATACTTGTTGTTTCGATTTTTGCGAACCTCAGTATGGGGGATGTCGCGCGCATCGCTCTTAATGATTCAGAACAATACGCGCACTATCTACACCTTACCCATGCGCCAATTGTATCTTTCGGCGGAATTTTCCTTCTAATGCTGTTTTTGCATTACTTTTTCGACCACGAAAAAACCATTCATTGGATAAAACCTATTGAAAATTGGATCTCTCACCTTGACAATATTAGAGGAATAGAAGTTATCGTCGCATTGATTGCATTAATGATTACGCAAAACTATACCCCGGACATAGAAACAAAAATGTCAATCATTATTTCGGGGATTTTCGGCGTAATAACCTACCTTGCAATTGACGGCTTGTCGCATTATCTTGAAAAACGGGAACAGCAACGCGTTAGCAAATGTGCGCAGAATGTAGCTTGTGGCGGATTTGTTTCTTTTATGTATTTGGAATTAATAGACGCCTCGTTCTCTCTTGACGGGGTTTTGGGAGCGTTCGCGCTAAGCAAAGACATCATCATAATTTCCATCGGATTAGCCATCGGTGCGATGTTTGTGCGTTCACTGACCGTTATGCTGGTTGAGAAAAAGACTTTGGCGAAATTTTTATACCTTGAACACGGTGCACACTGGGCAATCGGGGCTCTCGCGATTATTATGTTGATTTCAACAAAAATCGAAGTTCCTGAGGTTATCACAGGGATTATCGGCCTGGTCTTTATCGTTCTTTCATTAGTTTCATCAATAATTCACAACAAAAAATCACTTAAAAGTAATTAAGCAATCATAAATTTTATCAATTTTATCTTTCATTTCACCGACTTGTTCTTTCAGGTCGGTGAAACAGTGAACAGACACAAAGTGTTGTTCAACACTTTCTAATATCTCACGATGTTTTTTCTCCAACTGTTCAGGGGTGACAAAAATTTTATGTTGAATAAAAAACATCATAACAACTAAAATTAATGGTGATAACTGTAAAATTTGCTCCATGAAAACCTCTTTCTTAATGAACTTATCGCCCTAACATCCTATAACACTATCGGCCAATAAAAATCTACTAAATACGATGCAGCGTCAATCGGGTGAGACAAAAACTTTAACTCGTGCGTTTGTTTAATCTGTTGATACGTCGGAACATCTATCTTCGACGAACCTTCTTTATAACGTAAATTATAGATATTATAGAGAAGTTTTTCACATTTTTTGTCAACAAAAAGACAAACTTCACCGTCCGCAGAACGAACTTTTGCATTAAACGCCATAATCCTGTTTTTTATAGGCGGATTATAAGGTTTGATTTTTATTTCAAGGTCATAACCGTGTTTGAGTAAAGTTTTTTTGATGATGACGTAGTTGGTATATTCACTTGTACAACTTCTATTGTCGCCGGAAGCGTCACCATTAACAATAATTCGCCCTTTATGATTAGGATAGCGACGACAAAATTCCTCACAAGCCTTTTGAGTAGTCGTATTTTCCATTACGATTTCGTCAAAATAAAAAACTTTATCATCCGTCTTGTGCGCTAAAACCCACGCCATTGGATCAACGTTAAAATCGCAAGAGATATGCAAATCTAACTCCGGTTGGTATTTAATATCCATAATATTTTCGTCTGTAAAGTCTTTTATAACAAGCCCTTTGCTGTACTCACCGTTTTGCGCCAACACAAAAATATTATAATAATTTTCATCATAAAGCTTTTTGAGTTCCTCACAGTAACCCTCAGGCAAATAAATATTTTGGGTTGTCGGAGCACAAATCAAACGATAATTTTCGCTTGGGTTTTCAACAAAAGTCTTATAAACCCAACCACGTTGCATCTCTGGATTGGTATGCCCGAAAATACGGTACTTGAAATTTTTCCAAGATTTGCGGATTTTTTGCCGCATACGGCTTAACAACATTTTAAAGGTATCATAAGGAATATCCGACATCTCCTCAATCTCTACAAAGCCAAGATTCAAGGATTTTAACTTATTCGGTTCCTCAAAATGACGAAATAGAATTTCAGAAGTATTCGGAAAGATTATTTTTTGCAACGAAGACGACCACTCATAGTCCTTACCTTCGACAAAACCCATATTCTCAAAATGTTCAAAATATGTATGAAGCGTCGTGTCCCTTACTAGGGTATAAGTTTGCGCTCCTACAAGCCCACGAATTCCGGGAAATTTAAGCGCTAACAAAATCCCCAACAATGACCCTGCAAAAGTTTTACCTGAACCATATCCACCTTGATATACAGCAACATCAAGACTATAATTGTGAGGAATTTCCAAAAACTCCCGCTGCGATTTTAACAAATTATATTCCATAAATTTCTCCTGCAAATAATAAAAAAAGCCGCGTGAGGGGTAAATGTAAGAAAGGAGTTAGAGTATAGGGTATAAAGACGAGATTTAAACACGCGGCAAAAAATGATTAAGAAATAGTTTCTTTTTCAAGTAAAAAGTTATTTACATTTTCAATTCCGTACTGTTCGAGCGCAAATTTGAAACATTCCAGCCAATTAATATTTTGTGCAATCACATCAACCTGCGCAAAAGCTTGAACAACTTCGAATAATTCCTTAAACCTTGATTTACGTTCAAAAATCGCTTTTCTATCCCCGTAACGATAAATGTAATTTGCATTTCTGATTTCATCATCAATCTCTAAGAAACAAACCTTTCCGCCTTCACAAACCGAAATCGTTTCAGCTCCCAGTTTGAAATTGGCAATTATATCCGCTGTTTTCTCAACAACCGGGATGATAATTTTACGATTGATTGTTTCTAATATCATATTTAAACGGGATTCCTGGCCGCTTGCGCTGTAATTTAATTCTGTTGCAGTACGCGCAGTTTCTTGAATATTCCCTGACATATTTTTGAAAACACCCGTTGCACTTTCGATTGTAGTTTTAAAATAATTCAAGAAATCCCAACCAACCATGGCTTTATCAAAACTTAACGGAGTCGGCGATGTTGGCATAAGAGCAGCATCATACTCGATAATTTTACCCGGAGTAATCTCTTGTTTGCCGTAAAAACAGCCTTTCGGCGCAAGATAAGGCGGATTCATCGTAAGTGCAAGCGCATCCAGTTGCTTATTCAAAATTTCTGATGAAATATCATTCAACGTGAGCGCAACCCTTATCGGCGAAATTCCACGTCCTGTCATCGGATTTTCAATAATATTGGCGTGAATAAACGGATTTATTACAAAAGGATTATTCTCGAAACGAATAATATGTTTTCTGCCGGCAACTGTTATAAACCAATTTTTCAATAACGTGCCGTCAGCAAGTTCAATATCTCCCAAGAACTCAAATACTTCCAATTTATTGTTATCAAATGACGCTGAACGTTTACTATTTTTTGCCACCACCCCTTTCAAGTCTTCCAGTTTCGAATCATTCAAATAATTATTTAATTTATCAGATTTAATTTCATCAATTGTCTTAAATGAGCGACAAATTTTGGAACAACTATCCCAATTCTCAGCATCAAATTTGTCGAACACAAAATCTTCGGGCCTAATGAAACGCACTTTTGCATTGTCATAGACAACTTTCTCTTCAAGAACAAAAGGCTTATTGTTGTTGTTTAAAAGTTTTTCCTCAAACGTTTGAGGTCTGCGAGTGCGCTTAATCTTGGTATTCCAACCGACAAAAAGCGTTGCTTCACCGGCTTCGATAATACCATCAACGATTTTTTCAAGTTCATTTTCAAACCCCATTTCCTCAAAAGTTTTAACAAGCATAGCCTTTTGTTTATTCGCAAACCCTTGAGATAGTTCATCACAACCTGCGACATCAAACATTGTCTCAGGATGCGAATAAATATTTTGAGTAATATGAGCTTTAAGAGTCTGAGCAAGTTCGTAAATATTGGGAAGTTCTATTTTAGAGTTCCAAGCTCCACGCAACGGAGCTTTTGCATCATATATCGCATTCCTGACAGAGGCTAAATCCGCCAATTGCGAACTTCTTCCACCTTCATAATTATCAAATTTTCTGGTTATTCTATCCACAAGATAGCTTTCTTGTAGCTCATCAAGTTGAATGGTTAAATCTTCTGTTTCTAATTGCATATTTCCTCCTTGTTCGGCCCGGGATTATAAACAGAATATATTTCTATATCTTGCCGGACACCATTTTTTAATGTTTCACCTTTAAGATGTGCTTCTTTATCAAAATCACAAGCCTTCAATATCGCTTTAACCCTAAAATTTTGCGGATAAATGAGGGCTTTTAATTTATAAATGCCCAGTACTTCAAAACAAAAATCCCTAAAAATCTTGCCTGCGTACTTGGTAAAAGTTCCCCAATATTTTTGTGCAAAACACGTTACGACTTCAGCCGAGTGTAAATGAGAGTTTGTCCCGATAATATTTTCTAAACAGAAAAAACCACAAACTTCATCATCAAGCAGCACCAGATAGAAATGCGGAGAAGTTTTTTCGATAAATCTGAATAGACTGGCATACGTGAATTTGTAAAAAGAAGAAAAATCATCTTCCAGGTTTCTCAAGTACTTTTTATATAGATGTAAAACTTGCGGGAAATACTTTACATTTTCAAAAACACCGCAAGTCGGCTTAATTATAAGCCTTTCAAACCTAAACTGCTGTTTTTGCATACATAAATTCCACATACGAATCACCAGAGACGAAAGCACGAATTTTACCTGAGATAAGAGAATCTCTGAGGTTATCTTGCAACCCAAGCAACGCTTCTGCTTGCACTCCGTTAATAAAACTTTCCATTCTTGTGCTTTTATTAAACACCTTAAAGACACTCGATTTAGAAAAAATAATTTCTTTAGAGAGTTTTGAAATGTCTTCGATTTTTTGTATTTTTTTAGGCGGAATATTACGGATGGAAGTGTAGTCTTCTTGAATTTTCATCTGAATAAGTTCATCAAGCGACTTACCAGTTAAAAGCATTTTTTCCATGTCTGAATTGTTAATATCTTTCATTTGAACCTTTCCTTATAATTTATTTTCATCGAGATTAGATATTGTAATAATTTTGGCCTCTTTGTAGGAATCATCTTGCCCGGCGACAAATCCAAGGTGCTTACAGAGATTTTCGAGGGCTTTAAGTCCTGTCGAAGTATCGCGTAGCTTGCGCTTACCGGTGAGGGAACCATCTTTATCGAGAATATCTTCTTCCTCGAGAGAGAACTCAATAATTTGTAAAAGTTTTTGTACAATATAGCCTTTTTCGACCCTAAGGGAAGGGATGCGGGAGAGGAGTTCGTGTTTGATAGCAGCAACGATTTTCTTATCAGATAGCATTTTATTTGCCAATTCTTTAAGATTTGTTACTTTATAGCCTGCATACCTGCAAGACGCTTCTCCATCAAGGGTTTTGATATATTCTTCAATAAACTTTTTTTGTTGAATTGTGATATTTTTAGTCATAATTTATTTCAATTTCTTTACATAATTTGATATTTTTGCATGTAAGTAGTATAATAAGCATGCTATTTATATTTCGGCTAGTGTAAATCTTAACAGGGGGAATACAAACTTCCTGTTTTTCTTTGCGAATTTATATGATATGGTCCTTAAATTTACGATATAAAAAAGTAAAAACAATAACAATCAACTTCTTTTCAGCCTTACGACCGGTGCAAAACCCGCATCAAGCGAACATCGCGACACCATATTTGCCAACGCCTCTTTGTACATCGTAACCCAGTAGTTAAAACGTACGTGCTGTTGGTTTCCTTTTAAACGCATACAAGTTCCATAGACTAAAATCGGCTCGCAAAAAGGTTTCGGGATTAAGGACTCATCAGAAACATGCTCCCAAATATCCTTTTCCATGCCTGTATCATCAATCACATGGTCATAGGTATAGTAAATAATCTCAATTTCCTTATCCACGTCAAAGGTTTTGGAGAAAAGAAGTTTGCTATCGTACGTAGTAAAAAGGTTTTTACCTTTGCATTTCCCAGCGAGAATTTCACCCGCATCTTGATGAAATTCAAAATTCTGCGAATCAATTAATACCTGAGAAATTCTGCCGTTGATAGAATTTTCTATTTCCGCAGTATGCGCCGGAAGAGTAAGAACGGCCTTGCGAACAAGGAAATTCCATTTTGCATATTGACAAATCTCAGCATTTAGAACATTTAAAATGCTCATTATTTTTTTGTGTTCATTTTTGGTAAGTTCGGCGAAGGAATTAACTTGCTTATAATTCAACTCAACCAAACATTTGTTGATAATATCTAAAAAATTCATAATCACTCCTATTTTATTGCGGGGAATTTGTAAAGCCGAAGGGGGAAATTCCCCCAACGACTCACACGATGATTTTCCTATCTGATTAAGCCTTTACGAAGTTGCTCCATAATAGCCGCTTCATTTCTGGTAAATTCATCCCCACTCATTTTGCCGATTTGAGCACGTGTAAAAGCCCCATTGTTTTCAGCCGCAGAAGACACTTGCGCATTTGCGGAAAGTCTTTGCTTAGCGATCGCGTTTTCGTCATTTAATGCTTTACCATACTCAATTTGTTTCAAATATCTGTCAACTGCATTTTGCTCAACAGCCTCAATGAGTTTAGATATTTGCAAGAGTTCATCTTTGTCAAAGTCCACATTAGAATTCTTTAAGTAAGACAAAACATCTTCACGCCCTGATCTGTTAAAGAAATTCGGGTTAGAAGTTGTAAACTCCAAGAAAGCATCTTTCTTCGACACAGATTCGGTCGCGGGGGAAGAAAGTTGAACTTCGTGTTGTTTAGTAGTAACATTCGTGTACGCATTTTGTATAACTTGTTTCATTAAATTATGTCCTTGTTCACGAGTTACAACGCCCATTCCCATCAAGGAACGAATGACACCGAGGTCATTGTTCACAAGATTTTCCACTTCTGATTGTGTTTTTGACAAGTCAGCCTTTGGAGTTTTCTCACCTGAAGACAATTCAGCAGCACTTTGAGTCACGGCATCTGACAAATCTCTTGTTTGTAAAATTTTATCTTGTTCGTTCATTTGTTATTCCTCAACTACTACGCGGTTATTCATGTAAAAAACCGCAATTTCAACAGCACTGTCAATAAAAACCGACAGAACAAAACCCAGTAAATATTTCAATGATTTTGGCCCGGGCAAACGAGAAATCACATATTTAATCGCCGCAATCTTTTTGGTTTTACCCGTTTCGCCACTCAATTCATTTTCAACGGAATGAACAGCCTGCTTGGCCAATTCCAAAATCTTATTTTTAAAACTTTCGAGCATTTTGTTCTCCTTAATCAGCACTACGCAGCAGTAACGACCATTTTAGCCAACGCAGCCGGTTGAACAGTTTTCGCACCATAAAGATATAGGCCTCTAACTAAATCAGAGAAAGAATCTTTATCACGTAAAGTTTCAATTTTAGCGAGTTGAGACGCGAAAGTAATCGCTTCGTTAGTACCTGCAAGCACGTACAATTTGCCATCAACGTCGGTCAAATTTGTTGTAACCAAAACATCCATGCCGGCAATTCTACCGATAGCACCTTCTCTGAGCGTTTCATCAGCAACATTGTGCGCGCCGATAAATTCTGTACTTTGAAGCAAGAAAGATTCAACAAGCGGATTGATAACAACCCAAGGGCGTTGACCATTTCCAACCGCGTCTGAATTTTTCAACTTCATAGCCAAATCAACGAAATGTTTGTAAATAGTCGTCTTATCCAATGAAATAGGTGCTTCTTCCGTACCGACAGTATTGTTTTCGGCTACATAAGTATGTTGAGAAAGCAAATAAGCGTCTTGAACTTGTTCAATAGCTCTTCTTGCGTTTTCTAAATGTGCCTCCATAATGTTAGAATTTGCCTGAACTTGCGCAACATCATTAATTTTGAACGCAAAGAATTTTTTCTGGTCAATGACAAGCTCTTGAGAAGTAGGTTCAAGTTCGTCGTAAGTAATCGCAGAAGAGCCAAGAGTTGAAATCGCAACTTGAGCAGGCGTAATAATTTTAACTTTGTCACCTTGCGCTGAGATTTCACCCTCATAATTTTTGTTGACACATTGGAGCATCACACACTTTTTCTCCAACATTGTTGACAATTTTTTACTCCAAATTTCAGGAATAAAAGCTGAGTAAGAATTTGTGTTTGTAGACATTTTCACTTTTCCTTTCGTTTTAAACTAGTGTATGTAACATAAAATGAGTGGGTCAAAATAATTAATCATCGTTAAATATTTCGCGGAATTGCAAACCGATAATCCCGCAATTATGAACAAGTTCGTTGCCCTCAATGCAAATTTGAACGGCATAATTACTCTCAGAAATCTCAACTTTTTCAAGCGTTTCTGAGTTTACAGACCAAATCGGCACCCGGAAATCATCCTCTCCCCATTTACACGGAAGATAATCAGGCGAAGCCTCATCTGCCCATAAAAGATGTTCATAGTTAATATTGTGAACAACTTCTTTGTCGTCAGGATAACCATCATCAAAATTTTTATAAACAGAAAAATTAAAATTATTATCATACTCACAATCAAGTACAAAATAAAATTCATCAATAAGCTTGCGATGATGGGCATCTTTTAACGCCAAAAACGGAGATTTCCACATAAAATCAACAGGTTTCCCGCAAAAATCATTGCCAAAATCCTCGATATAAATATTTCCATCATCGTCAAAGGTCAAAATATCTCCTTTAAAAACGCACGCCCCTAATATATTTTGCGGAACAACTCGCTTATACCAAAGTTTTAAAACATAATCGTTAATCCAAATGGTTTTAAAATAAGGTTCATCCGCATACGGGAGAAAATACCACATCTGATTTCGTTTTTCGTAATGCAAACAAATACTTTGCGCCAAACGATTTTCATCAAACTCATCAAATTCCGGCTTAATTTTGGTTGAAATTTCAGAACCTACATGAATTTGCAAAAGAACTCCAGCCTCTTCAAGCGAAAAAATCCCACCGGAAGACAAGAAAAACTGTCGATTGTCAACATTCACCAATGAACGCTGGGCCTTAGTTCCTTTATCCGCAAATAATTGAATAGCAAAATCATCCGGCGAGCTTCCACTCAACAAATAAACCTGATTTTTCTTATAAATTGCCAAATAATCTTTATATTCGGCAATACCTGTTATTGTATCAGTGTTCGTATGAAAATCATTGATATATCCGGCATCATTTTCTTCTGTAAAATTATCATAAGTTCCCAACGCAGAATAATAAATTGCTGAGCCTTTCGCAACCCAAACCCTACCACGGTAAGTCGTAATAATTCCACCGGTTAAATCAACACCGGCAAGCGTCTTTAAGTTACAATCAACAACAGTATAATTTGCGTCATTTTTAATATAACGCATTTTGTCATTTTCACTCATCAACAAAAAACCGTTTAAAAAGTTTTTAAATTGAGGCTTTTTGCCTGACAAAACCAAGTTAACCGTCGAAAAACTCTTGTTAGAAACATCATAAACGTAAATTTTTCCGCTAATTGTAGTTATAACAAGTTTGTACTCATTCTCATGAGTAAATTGGTGCAGCCCGGTGATTTCTTCTTTTTCGGGTAATTCACAATAAATAGCGTTACCGCGCTGCTTTTTGATACCGTTATGCTTCAATAACTCAATGTTTTTTGAATCAGCCCAATACATTCTTTTTGTATCAAGTCCCAATTCAGTTTTTGTCAGGCTCAGATTAATTCCGCCTGATAAATTGTAATAAGATACTTCCATTTTTCCTCCCTAGGTAATATTTCCACTATAACCGTTCAAGATACCAACGAACTTTTGACCTAATAAAAGCCCCAACATCCTCAGCCCTGACACTAGGATATGGCGGCAGATAAGTAACATCAATTTTTCCGTAACTGGACGTCCTTGGATGAGCTTGCCCAAACTCATAATGTGTAAGAACAGTACCGTTTCCAAGTTGAAGATTATATTTTTTCAAAAGTTCAGCACAAAGTTTCATTGTTCGTTCAAATTGAATAGGCATAATCGGATAATCTCCGACAGCTATTTTATTTTTAAACCCAAACATTGCGCACATTGCAACACCAATTGACCCGGTATTTCCGCCGCCAGTGTGAGCAGCATATTTACCCGCACGGCAAACAACGTTATCCGCAACGCAAAATTTACCCTTGTGAACGTGCCCACAACCATCAACCAAATAATGATAATGTTCTAAATCGCATTCATTCGGCTCATATTTTCCGGCAGTCCAGTGTAAAATTATTCTTCTCATAAGCTTTCTTGTAATTCCTTTACCGTTTTTAAATAAACTTCAGGAGACAATTTCAAAAGATATTTAAATGCTGCGTGAGTAGTATTTCTAGCAGAAAGTTTCAGCGTTCCTCGCAGCAGATAAGTTCTTACAGTCGCATAACTAATTTTCATTTTTTTCGCAATTTCTTTGTCCGTATAACCAAGCAAAATATACAGCAATGCCATACGTTCCTGCGGTGTTACATTCATCATTTACCTCTTTTTCATACCTATTACCAGTTTAGCAAAAAATCCTAAAGGAACATTAATAATAATTCCATGATTAAAGAAAAACGAGGATTTAGGATAAAATCCTCGCGTTAAGATAATCGGATTTTATATGAATAAAACTAGTTTATGGACTGAATTTTCTCTCTTGTTCACTTGTCAATTTGCACATCACATTTTCAGTATAGCGGATATTAAAAATTTGAAAAGTCGCCAAATCAGTTGACACACTATTGAGTACACAAAATTTTGTCCACAAAAACATGTCCACAAAAATGTGGACAAGAAACCGAAAATGTGATAAATAGTTAATCACTTACTCCCCATCCTCTTGGTCACGGCCTTCCGCCTTTGGCGAAAACCATCATTATACGGGCATGCCGGCAAAGACGAAAAATCAATGGTTTTCACCGACAAATTTCAACAAAACGCTCATATACCAATAGTTTTGCCCTATGTTAAAAAAGTTTAAGAAAACATAGAATTTTATATAGTGTTATATTGACTATAAATATTGACGGTGTATTATTAATAAACATGGTGTAATTTAACTTGGGTAAATTGTGCCTAAAATGGAAGATAAGCGAATATAAATAAATTTTTATATATAGATAGTACGTACATAGACGAGGTGAATTGATGTCTAACACAGAATATGCAAAACGAGTAACACCAATGGGTATTCCACATACCAGATTGGATGACTTACCTGATCTTATTGAAGTGCAAAAAAAATCATTTGAATGGTTTTTGAAAGAGGGCTTGAAAGAAGAATTACTTTCATTCTCACCTGTAAAAGACTATACCGGAAGATTAGAGTTACACTTCCTGCCGAACTATACTTTTGACAATGCAAAGTATACAATTGAAGAAGCAAGAATCCATGACGCAACTTACGCAAAACAGCTTCGTGTAATGGTTAGACTTGTTAACCGTGACAGCGGTGAAATAAAAGAACAAGAAGTTTATATCGGAGACATCCCGACAATGACCGACAAAGGTACATTCATTGTCAACGGTGCGGAACGTGTTATCGTTTCTCAAATCGTTCGTTCTCCTGGCGTTTACTTCAAGAGAGAAATCTCTCCTGCCGGCAAACGCTTATATAATGCAACAATGATTCCTAACCGCGGCGCTTGGTTAAAAATAGAAACAGATTCCAACGATTTAATTTACGTTAAGATAGACAAAAACAGAAAAATCCTTGCAACTACATTGTTGAAAGCAATGGGTATTACGGTTTCTGAAATGGAATCTTTGTTCACTCACTTCGAATTTTTGAAGAAAACATTAGAAAAAGATACAACAGAAACAACAGACGACGCATTAATCGAAGTTTACAAAAAACTAAGACCGGGAGATCCTGCATCTGCTCAAGGCGGACGCCAAATCTTAGAATCTCGTTTCTTTGATGAGAAAAAATACGACATCGGTCGCGTCGGTCGTTACAAATTAAACAAAAAATTAAACCTTAACATACCTAAAAACCAAAGAACATTGACAATCCAAGATATCGTCGCGTCAATCGAATACTTGATTAACTTGACGTACGATGAAGGTGCCGTTGATGATATCGACCACTTGGGTAACAGAAGAATTCGCTCAGTTGGCGAACTTCTTCAAAACCAATTCAGAGTAGGTCTTTCAAGAATCGAAAGAATCGTTAAAGAGAGAATGACTCTTCAAGATTCTGAAACATTGACTCCGTTAAACTTGTTGAACACAAAACCGTTAATCGCGTCATTGAAAGAATTCTTCGGAAGTTCACAGTTGTCACAATTCATGGACCAAATCAACCCACTTGCTGAGTTGACTCACAAAAGACGTATTTCAGCCCTTGGACCTGGCGGTTTGATGAGAGAACGCGCAGGATTTGCAGTCCGTGACATCCACCCATCACACTACGGTCGTATCTGTCCTATTGAAACACCGGAAGGTCCGAACGCAGGTTTGATTGGTTCATTGGCTACTCACGCAAAAGTTAACGACTACGGTTTCATTGAATCACCATTCTTCGTTGTTAAAGATGGTGTCGTAACCGATGAAGTTGTTTATATGACAGCGGACGAAGACGAAGACTTCCGTTGTGCGCCGGCTGACGTTAAATTGAACGCAGACGGAACATTTAAAGAAGACTACGTTCCTGTTCGTTACCGTTCAGAATTCACAATGGGCGAATCTAAAAAGGTCGACTACGTCGGGGTTTCTCCGATTCAGATTATCTCTGTTGCGACCTCATTGATTCCGTTTATTGAACACGACGACGCAAACCGTGCATTGATGGGTTCAAACATGCAACGTCAATCAGTACCTCTTTTGATAACCCAAAGACCAGTTGTCGGTACGGGTATGGAAAAAAGAGCCGCTAAAGACTCAGGCATGGTTGCTATAGCTGAATGCGACGGTACCGTAACAAGAGTTGTAGGCGAAGAAATTATTATCACAGACCTTCAAGGCGTACCTCACGTTCATCAGTTGATGAAATATGTAAGAAGTAACCAAGACACTTGTATCAACCAAAAACCTATCGTTAAAGAAGGTGACAAGGTTAAAGAAGGTCAAGTTATCGCAGACGGCGCATCTACAAATTGCGGCGAACTTTCATTAGGTAAAAACGTTCTTGTAGCGTACATGCCTTGGGAAGGTTTCAACTATGAAGACGCGATTTTGCTATCTGAAAGATGCGTACACGACGACGTATTTACATCAGTACACATTGAAAAATTAGAAATCGACGCAAGACAAACAAAACTTGGACCTGAAGAAATTACACGCGAAATTCCGAACGTTTCAGAAGATGCCCTAAGACACCTCGATGAACGCGGTATTGTTCGTATCGGTGCAAGAGTATTTGCGGACGACATCTTGGTAGGTAAAGTTACACCGAAAGGTGAATCAGAACACCCACCTGAAGAAAAATTGTTAAGAGCAATCTTTGCTGAAAAAGCAAGAGACGTTAAAGATAATTCTCTAAGAGTTCCTCACGGAGAAGGCGGTAGAGTCCTTGACGTTAAGGTATTTGACAGAGAAAAAGGTGATGAATTACCACCAGGCGCAAACACAGTTATCAGAGTTTACATCGCACAAAAACGTAAAGTTTCAGTCGGTGACAAACTTTCAGGCCGCCACGGAAACAAAGGTATCGTATCACGTATATTACCGAAAGAAGATATGCCGTTCTTGCCTGACGGAACACCAATTGATATCGTATTAAACCCACTTGGTGTACCTTCTCGTATGAACGTTGGTCAAACTTACGAATTATTGCTTGGTTTGGCTGCATACTTGACAGGCAACCACTACGAAGCACCTTCATTCGATGAAAGATATGGCGAAAACCAATCCGAAATCGTAACTCGTGAAGAATTGCTCAAAGGTATCAAAGAATCCGGTTGTGACTGGGTACTTCCATCAGGTAAAGTTAAATTAATCGACGGTAGAACAGGTGAAACATTCGACGAACCTGTAGCAGTTGGTTTATCGTACATCTTGAAACTTGTCCACTTAGTTGACGACAAAATTCACGCTCGTTCAACAGGTCCTTACTCACTTGTTACACAACAGCCTCTTGGCGGTAAGGCACAATTCGGTGGCCAAAGATTCGGGGAAATGGAAGTTTGGGCGTTGGAAGCATACGGTGCGGCTTACACACTCCAAGAAATGTTGACAATCAAATCCGATGACGTCAACGGACGTAACAGAGCGTACGAAGCAATCGTTAAAGGCGACAACATCCCAAGACCGGGTATTCCTGAATCATTCAAGGTACTCGTTAGAGAACTACAAAGTATCGGTTTGGACATAACCGTTGCCAAGAAAGATGGTATCGAAGTTGACTTAATGACAGACATGGACGATTTAAGAAAAGCTGCTCCACGCAGAACTCTTTCTGATATCGATTCAGAATTGTTGAACATCAATTTCTTTGAAACGCCGTCTTCATTAGGTGATTTATAAAGTAAGGAAGTAAGTAGGTAAGGAAGTTAGTAAGAATAAAACACTTCCTTACTTACTAACCTGCTAACTTACTAACTTTTAAAAAGGAGAATTAAAATTGACTACAAGTATTGATTATTTTGACTATATACGAATAAGTGTTGCGTCTCCGGACAGAATACTTAAATGGTCGTACGGTGAAGTCACAAAACCGGAAACAATTAACTACCGTACGCTAAAACCGGAAAGAGACGGTTTGTTCTGCGAAAGAATTTTCGGGCCAACAAAAGACTGGGAATGCTATTGCGGAAAATATAAACGTGTAAGACATAAAGGTATAATCTGCGAACGCTGCGGTGTTGAAGTTACAGATTCAAAAGTAAGACGTCAGAGAATGGGCCACATTAAACTTGCAGCGCCTGTTTCTCACATCTGGTTCTTGAAAGGTATTCCATCATACTTGGGATTACTTTTGGATATGACGCTAAAAGATCTTGAACAGGTAATCTACTTCAACAGCTACGTTGTTTTGGATGGTGCAGAGAGCCCGTTTAGAAGACTACAATTAATCACAGAAGAAGAATACGATGAATACAGAGACGAAAACGAAGATACCGAACTTAGAGTCGGAATCGGCGCAGAAGCAATCAAAGAACTTCTTGGTGAAATTGATATTAAAGTATTGGCAGAAGAAATTCGCGCAGAGCTTGAAATGGGCGTAACTTCAGTACAAAAGAAAAGTAAATTAATTAAAAGATTAAGACTGATAGATTCATTGATCAACTCAGAAACAGATCCAACCTGGATGGTTATGGACGTGTTGCCTGTAACACCGCCGGATCTTCGTCCGATGGTACAATTGGATGGTGGTCGTTTCGCAACATCTGACTTAAACGACCTTTACAGACGTGTTATCAACAGAAACAACCGTTTGTTAAGATTGTTAGAAATGGGTGCACCTGAAATCATCGTAAGAAACGAAAAACGTATGTTACAAGAAGCAGTTGATGCATTGATTGATAACGGACGTCGCGGCAGAACAGTTGTTGGTCCTAACAACAGAGCATTGAAATCATTATCCAACATTATCGAGGGTAAACAAGGTCGTTTCCGTCAAAACTTGTTGGGTAAACGTGTTGACTACTCAGGTCGTTCAGTAATCGTTGTCGGTCCGCAATTAAAATTAAACCAATGCGGTTTGCCAAAAGAAATGGCAATTGAGCTATTCAAGCCTTTCGTTGTAAATAAATTGATAGAAAGAGGCCACGTACAAAATATTAAATCAGCTAAGAAAAAAATCGAAAGATCAGACGCTGATGTATGGGATATTTTAGAAGAGGTTATCGACGGACACCCAGTAATGTTGAACCGTGCACCGACCCTTCACAGACTTGGTATTCAAGCATTTGAACCAATCTTGGTAGAAGGCCGCGCTATTCAACTTCACCCGCTTGTTTGTACAGCGTTTAACGCTGACTTTGACGGTGACCAAATGGCTGTTCACGTACCACTTTCAATCGAGGCACAAACGGAAGCTAGAATGTTAATGTTAGCGACTAACAACATCCTAGCCCCAGCTAACGGTAAACCTATCATCACTCCAACACAGGATATGGTCTTGGGTATGTACTACCTAACAATCATCAAAAATCCTGAAATGGAACCAAAAGGTTACTTCTATAACTTCCAAGACGCAATCTCTGCGCTTGAAGTTGGCGTAATCGAACTTCACGACAAAATTGTCGTAAGAGATGAAAAAGGTGAAAGATTTGAAACTACAGCCGGAAGAATTATCTTCAACGAAGCTGTAAAAAATGCTCTAGCGTAAGGAAGTGAGGAAGTAAGTAGGTAAGTAAGAAAATTAAATAAAGAATAAATTCTTACTAACTTACGAACCTACTAACTTACTGACATAAGAAAAAAGGAAAAGTATAAATGGAAACAACATACTCTAATACAAAAAAATCTATTGAGTTCATTAACAAACAAATGGACAAAAAAGGATTAAATAAATTGTTGTCCCAAATTTATTTGGAATTTGGCGGCGCTAAAACCGCAGAACTTGCAAATAGTTTGAAAAACTTGGGCTACAAATATGCAACAAGATCCGGCGTAACAATTTCGATTAATGACTTGTCTGTTCCGGCTGCAAAAAAAGAACTTCTTCAAGAAGCGGAAGCAGAAATTGAAAAGTCAACAACCCGTTACTTAAAAGGTGAAATTACCGAAGTTGAAAGATATACAAAGGTTATTGACACTTGGTCCGAAACAACATCAAAATTGACAGCCCAAGTAATTGATAACTTTGACAGATTAAACCCAGTTTATATGATGGCATTCTCCGGTGCGAGAGGTAACGTATCACAGGTATCACAATTGGTTGGTATGCGTGGTTTGATGGCTGACGCACAAGGTCAAATCATCGACTTGCCGATTAAATCAAACTTTAAAGAAGGCTTGTCCGTAACTGAATACATTATTTCCTCTTACGGTGCACGTAAAGGTCTTGTAGATACAGCGTTGAAAACAGCCGACTCAGGTTATTTGACCAGACGTTTGGTTGACGTTGCGCAAGATGTTATCATTCGCGATATCGATTGCGGAACAACAAAAGCAATCAACATGAAACCGATTATGGACGGTGACCAAGTTATCGTTCCGCTGATCGACAGATTGTTGGGAAGAACTATCGCAGAAGACATTAAAGATGCTGAAGGAAACGTTATTGTTGCTAACGGCACAACAATGGATCGTGACGATATTCAAAAAGTTGAAAAAGCAAAAATCAACCTAACAGAATTAAGAGTACGCTCAGGTTTAACTTGCGGCCTTGAATACGGTATTTGCCAAAAATGTTACGGCTGGGCATTAACAACCCAAAAACCAGTAGACATTGGTGAAGCAATTGGTATTATTGCAGCACAATCAATCGGTGAACCTGGTACACAGCTAACAATGAGAACATTCCACACAGGTGGTGTATTCAAGGGTTCAGGTGCGATGAAATCAGTTGAAGCAAACTTAGCCGGCGAAATCATCTCTAATGTTAAAACAAGAGAATTGAGAACTCGTCACGGTGATATCGTTCAAGTTTCAAACTACGAATCTGATATCGAAGTAAAAGGCGAAAAACGCTCTGAAAAATACCACATTCCTGCTGGTTCAAAAGTATTCTTTAAAAACGGAATGAAAGTCGAAAAAGGCTTTAAGCTTGCTGAATATGAACCAATTTCATCAGGCGACGGTTCTCGTTTGACCGAAAAAGCTACAAAAGATATTACAACCGACTTGAGCGGTGAGATCATATTTGAGGATTTTGTTGCTGACGAAAGAAAAGACAGACAAGGTAACATTTCCAGAACTACCAATAAACAAGGTATCATCTGGGTTTTAGGCGGAGACGTTTACAACTTGCCAGGCGGTTCAAAAGTTTTGGTTAAAGACGGACAAAAAATCAGAGCCGGCGAAAAACTTGCTGAAACATTGACTATTTCAGAACATAGCGGTGAAGTAAGATTCGGTGAAGATTTGGTTGTCGAAAAAGTCGAATTTGAAGGCAAAAAAATCAACAAAATCGTTCAAGGTAAAGAAATCACCATCGTTATTGCGTCAATTGCACCAGGAAACGCAACGTTCGAACACACTAAAAAAGAACAAATCTGGACAGTTGATTCAACCGGCGAAAAATATATCGTTAAAGCTCCTGTTGATACACCAGTAGAAAATGGTATGATTATCGCTGAGTTAATCGACGAAGACTGCGTAGTTTCATCTTCTGGTGAAATTCGTTACGTTGACGTTGAAGTTGATGAAAACCAAATCATCACAAAACCGGGTAAAGTAATCTTCATTCCTGAAGAAATTCACCAATTGAACAAAGATTCAGCACTCAAAATGGTAGAAAACGGCACTCAAGTTACTGCAGGAACAGAAATCGTAAAAGATATCTACTGCCACTTGGATGGTATCGTTGAATTTAAAGAATATAACGACATTATTCACGAAATCACTATCCGTCCGGGCTCAATTCACACCCTTTCAAGCGTGTCTGAGTTGAAAGTAGATGAAGGCGAAGTTATCAAAAAAGGTACCGTCATCGCAGACGGAATCAAAGCGACTGAAACTTCAATCGTTACGATTATGGATTCCAGCCTTGACGACTTAGACATCGACGATTTGGATGAAGAAATCGACACATCATTATCTCTTGATGAAGATTCTATTTCTAACCAACCAATTCAAATCCTTGTCAGACCGGTTCAAGTATTGGATGTTAAACAACGTGATGTTTCAATCGAATTTAACACAACTGATGAATTAATCAACATCGTTAACGTTACACAACTTCAATATAAAGACGGTGCAAGAGTCAGAAACCTCGACGGTTCAACAATCACAAGAACAAGTTTAGTTCTTCAAATGCAAGGATACCTCTCACACTTAAAAGGTATGGTTGAAGTTGATGAACAAAACAAACTAAAAATTGTCGTTCTTGAAAACTTAATTCTCCGTCGTGAAAACGATAACAACTCAAAAGCAATGGCTGCAATGCAAACAGAACTTTTGGTTAAAGACGGACAAGTAATTGACGCAAAAACACCTGTTGCAAAAACACAAGTTCTTGCAATCGAAGACGGCGTTGCATCAATGAAGAATATGAGCGAAGACGCAAGAAGACTTCTTCTAACAAGCGCAGCTTACGAAACAACTATTGCAGTAAAAGGAAAAGCAGTTGTTTCTAAAGGCGACTTTGTAAGAATGGACGGCGTAATCGCAGAAAGCGGCGAAAGAACTGAAGTTTCAGGTCAAGTAATCGCAGTTAACAAAGGTGAAATTACCGTAAGAACAGGACGTCCGTACTTGATCAGCCCTGGTACAATGTTACAGGTTGAAAGCGGAGCGCTAGTTCTTCGTGGTGATAACATCGCAACATTGGTATTTGAAAGACAAAAAACCGGTGACATCGTTCAAGGTCTTCCGCGTGTAGAAGAACTTCTTGAAGGTCGCAAACCTAAAGATTGCGCTATCTTGGCTGAAGAAGAAGGTATCGCAGAAATCGTTACGGACGAAGATCTTCCAAGACTCTACATCGTCAACGAAAACGGTAGAACAGAAATCAAATACACTGTTGATTCAAATATCATTGTAAACAACAGACAAAAAATCAGCAAAGGTCAACCGTTGACCAGCGGCCCATTGAACCCACAAGACGTCATCAGACTTTGCGGTCCGGAAGCTGCTCAACAATACCTCGTAGACGAAGTACAACGCGTATACCGTTCACAAGGTGTAGAAATTGCCGACAAACACATCGAAATCATCGTAAGACAAATGACTAAAAAAGTTAAAGTTCTTGAAAGTGGTGATACAACTCTATTGCCTGGCGATTATGTTGAACTTCAAACGTTCGAAAAAGCAAACGAAGAAGCAATTCAAAACGGTAAAAATCCTGCAACTTGCGAATACCAATTGTTAGGTATCACAAAAGCATCATTGAAAACCGATAGCTTCATTTCATCAGCATCATTCCAAGAAACAACCAAAATCTTAACAGAAGCGGCAGTTGAAGGAAAGAAAGACTTGTTGAGAGGTTTGAAAGAAAACGTTATTATCGGTAGATTAATCCCTGCCGGAACAGGTTTCCACCACTTGACAAACTCTGATGAAGAAAAAGAACGCGAGGAACGTAAACGCGCAGTTGCACAACGCAACCAAGCAAGAAAACCATCCGCGATCTTGGAAGAAATCGAAGGAATGTTTGGTTCTCCGGACTTCTCATTCGAAGATCACGACGAAGACGACGATTTCGAATAGAAAAAATATCCTTTCATTGCATTTATAAAAAGCCACCTTTTGCAAGGTGGCTTTTTTCTTTATGAAAAACTCAGCGATTAACAAACGATTTTAACACTTCGCACTCCGCGGACTAAGTCCGTCTTATACTCGTGCTGACCCGTGTAAAATTTTAACGCTTAATACAACGTGTATAATGTAATTCGGAACGAGGATGGCTCTCTGTAAGCCCCGAATAAAATGGTATATTTAGAGCTCCTTCTTTAGCTTATTATCACAAAAATCTATTTTGTATTCTTTATCATTGCAAAATAATCAGAGGTTTTTAATACTTTTGTCTCAGTTTCCACCTGCTTTTCTTCAGCCACAGCCACCGGGGTAACGACTTTTTTGCTGACGTTATACGACTCAATAGAACGCTTACCTGTCAATCGGGTCATAAAATTATAATATTTCTTCGTGAACCCGGTCGCTTCATTACGCTCTTTTTCCAGTGCGAGAAGTTCGTCACGCGTATGTGGTTGAACGGCAACGCCAACAGATTTTCGGGTTAGCCATTCGCCCATTGTGGTGTTTGTGAGCGAAATCCAACTCATACCAAACAATGACGCGTTATATTGGTTACGGAAAGTTGAATTAAATAAGTCAATCAACAACGTTTGATAGAAAAGTCGCGAACCTTCTTGGACAAAACGTTCTTTAAACTTGGTTTCCGCACCTTCTTTATCTTCACCGTTCGATTTCAACATAACCATATTGTAGTTATCTGTCATCAGGAACCAAATTGTTGCCGCAGCGGCCGCTGTTTTTGCCAAGTTAGACAACTCTGCATTTGACACATTTGACATACTGTCGGCGTTAAAACCTTTCAAGATGTTGTCGCTCACAAACTCTTGGAATTTTTTAGGCGAAAGATTTTTATCCAAAGCCTTTTGAGCGATTTTGTCAATACTCATTGCTAATGACTTAATTTCATCTGGCGAAACCTCTTTTTTAGCTTTTTTAGGCTGGAAGATTCCGACAAACTTTTCACTCAAACGATAAGGTAGCGTTACAACACTTTTTGCGAATTTAAACGGAGCGATCACAAAATTCACCAACGGCTTAATCTTTTTGTCCTTTGAGCCAAGGTGAATAAGGTTATCGTCGTTACCCAGTGCCTTTTTCGCGGCCATTTCATATTGTTCGGCTAAATTATCAAATTTATTTTCGCGCAAAACTGTCACAATTTTGTCGAATTTATCCTTTGATATCGTGTAATCCTTGTTAAGCGTCAAATTGTTGTATATTTCATCGTATTTTTTTGAAACCGATTTAAAAATGTTGTCGATTGATGAGATTTTTCGCGCGCCCTTAATGGCCCAACCCGCAGTAATGACAGCTAATGAGGCCTTCATCAATGTGTCAAAGGAAAGCAAGGGTTTTTGTTGTTTTTCTTTGTCGCTTTTAGAAGGTTGTTTTTCTTCAACGGTGTTTGACTTAAACGAAATTTCCTTCACCCCCGCAGCGCCTTTCTCTTGAGCTTTCTTAGCATTAATCGCCTTCGCTTCTTCCGGGGTCAAACGCGTAATATGCTTACCGTTACTCAAGCGAGAAAACATTTCCGTAATGAGGACGGTCGAACCGGTCATCAACATAATACCCGCCGGTGAATTGTTAATGTACTTTTGAAGAGCACCAAGAGTAATCAACGTCAAATAACCGCTAGTCAAAATACGACTTGTTTCTTGTTTAAAACGTTGTCGACGTTCTTTTTCCGCCAATTCCTCATCATCATCCATCATGCGAGAAAGGTTATAAGCGTCATTCGCCAAGAAAATTGCCGGCGGAAGTCCTGTGACTAAACGATTAAGCGCTCGTTCGTGTTTTGTATCATAATTCCCGGTTTTCGGGTCAAACATCTTAGTACTTTTATTGAAAAGAATTTTTCTAATTTCATCCTCGGACTTACCTTCTTGCAAAAGTTGTTGTCTTAATGACGCAAGTCCACGGAAGGAATTCAACTTGGCGTCTTCTTTTGAACGTCTGCGAATCCCTTTAAAGAAATCCGTATTTAAAACCTTTTTCGACCAATTTTCAAACGGTTTAAACTTGCCTAAAAGCGCAACGGAACCGTTGAGAATATCTTGAGGAAGTTGCACAAACGGATACAGGGCTCCATCAACAATCAATCGCAAAATCGACTTTTTATGAAACGCAATATTGCCGTCCTTGTCGACTTGCATATACTTTTTGGCAGATTCAGATTTCATCAAACTGTTGTAGAGTTCTTTGGGCATGTCACCGAGTGGTGAATGTTTGTAGAAATCTATAATCTCTTCGGCTTTAACCGGGTTAAGTTTATCCACTTTGACCGATAAAAGAGAGACCCCAAAAGACAAATTCTCAGAATTTATTTTTGCCGGTCCCTCGTTGTTTATTTTTGATTTATTTGAATTTAAGCCCATGGATTTTGGGGAAAGTCCACCCTTGTGTCGCTGTCTCTGGGGCAACGACATTCGCTCTTGATATTTAGGTTGCACATTTACTGTACTAATTAACAATTTACTTCCCCTGTTTCGAAATATGTTCTCAAAAATAAAATCCCGTAACAAGTTTTTTTTGCCAATTTATTAACTAATCTTTACAAAAAACTCCCTTTTGCATAGGGAGTTTTCAGTATTTATTGTTTAGATTCCAATGGTGTCGGAACCGGGATTGATGGTGCCGGAATCTCTACCGTCGGAATAGTTAAGATTTGTTTGGCCGCCTCAATTTGTTCTTGTGCCTGTTGAGCTTGTTTTAGAATTTCACCTAGCTTTCCACTTTTTTGTTCTTCAATTTTATCTTCAAGAACCTTTTGAACCGCGTCTTTTGCCTCTTGAGTTTTAGCTTCAACGGCTTCTTTAGCCTGTTTTTTCACTTCTTCTTTTTTAAGTTCAACAGCTTTTATCGCCTCTTTTTTCAATTCTTCTTTGGCTTTATCCAAAGTTTTTGCATCCAACACGTAATTTGCTCCGTCTTTGCCGGCCGGTAATGTATTGACAAAGTCTTTGGCCTTCTCAACATCAGATGCCAATGCCAACCATTTGAAAGACTTAACAAGCGTGAGAGGTTTAGCCAAATCCCCACGCACAACTATCTGAAACTTAGTTGAATTGAAATCAATATAGCCGTTTTCAAACGCAGGGATAGAATCCATTTCCTCTTGAGAAACCGCTTCACAGAACAATGAGAACGCTTTGGCGGTGAAAACATTCATCCCGCCGGCTTGATTCATCAAGTTAATAGGATTTATTGCGTTCAAAGGCCCAAGCATGTTAGCGATAGTCGAAGTCAAACGAGCGCGGACTTTCATATCAACGGAATTTTTAACCAGATCCATGTTTCCAAAGAGTTTCAAACTCAACGCATCCCCGATTGAGGTAATCGGATCAATCGTCGCAATTCCCTTATCGAATGTCAAAGTACCAAGCAAAGTGTCAAAATGAGTAGTATCAACAGACGTCAAAGAGTTTAAAACACTTCCCAATGTAGTTTGGAAAAATTCAGATTCGCGAATATTTTCCGCAATTATAAGGTTTTCCAATTTACCAAAAGGCCCGAACTGTCCGTCTTTCACCTTAAAATCAACAAAACCTTTGAGCGATTTCATTTGTTCTTCATAGGTTGTACCACGGAGTGAAAGATCCGCTTTAAATTCCGCGGTTCCATAAAGCATGTTATCCATCGCCGCAGCCTGTAACAAGGCCTTTTGTACATCTAAATTGTCACCGTTAACCGCCGCTTGGATTAAACCCGAAACCAAATTCATCGAAACATTTCCACGGACTGCGCCATCAAACACTTTAGTTTTCAAATTATTCAAAACCAAAATATTTTTATTCAACGAAAAATCCGTATCAGTTTCGCCGGTTACTATTGCACCGCTTTTCAACGATTTACCGTTAAAATGTCCGTTGCGCAAAATTACCGGAATATCAGCCGGTTGAGCCGCAACATTTTTTGCCGGAGCCGGAGTTGCAGGAACAAACTTCATCGCAGCTTCGCTAACCTGTAATAATTTATCTGCATCAACATGATTAGAAACCACTTCCATGCCGGAAATATTTAAAACAGATGCCGGCACAAGACTAATCGTAGTATCTACGTTAAAATCCGAACCGTTCACAAGAAGATTTTTAACTTTTGCAACCAACTCATGCCCTTTAAACGCAAGAGTTGCATTATCCATCGTCATCATCAAATCAGGAATTGCGAGTGATTTCACGGTGTATTCCCCGCGAAAACGCGGAGCAGCCATATCACCAAACACGAACAAGTGACCTTTGACATCCATCAACGAATCCTTGAACGCCTGAACAGAAACCCTCAGCGTCTCCGGCATGGTGATTTTCAAAAGATTAATATTGTTGCCGACAACCGTTCCGTCGACCCCGAGAACCTCTTTATACACTGTTTTGGAGTTCCCTTTTTCATCTGTCACAATATTTTTAGTAAAAATCCCGGTGTCTTTTATTTTTATCCTGTCGCGTTTAAAATCAACAGTAGAGCGAATTGCCGTAGTCTTATCACGCAAAGATGCGATGTTCACAGGCGTAAAATAGTTTTCAGAATCCGCAAGAATTTCAGCGTTAAGCGTTTGTTTTTTTGCGTCCCCCATAAGCGTAACGCTTACATTTGGCTGACCTTTCGCATTAAAGAAATTTGCAAAATCCTTACCTATTAACGCTATCAAATCAGATGCCAACACGCGTCCGTTCGCAGAAAAATCCACATTATTAAATTTTGTATAATCCTGAATCGCCCCTCTAAAAACAATATTGGAATTGTTATTCAAAACAAGAGTATTTTGCGGGATAACAATATCTTTTTGCGCAATATTAAGCGCAAATTCAGGAAGTGCAACATTTGATTTTGTAGCCGGAAGAGAAATTTTTAAGTCGTTATTTTTCACCGTACCGACAAAATCTTTTCGGTCGCAAGAAAAATCCGCATTAAGATTATTATTTGTCACAACAAATGTTTTTGCGCTATCCGAAATCTTTAAATTAGCCAAATCAGCGCTCAATTTTGCCACCGCATTATCCAACTTACCTTTCAAATCAAGATTGAGTGCAAAATCGCCTGAGGTAAAGTCAAACGCCTTTTTTACACTATCCGGCGCAAATGCGTTAAACAAGGTCGGCAAAGAAATTTTTTCAGTCTGAATATTTATATCAGCAAAAGATTTTTCATCAATTTTACCCTTTGCAAGCACTTTCGCCCCGGCAAGATTAAGCGATGTATCTCGGATTTCCATAACATTGTTATCAAGCAATACCAAAGCCTTCAAGTCAGAAATTACACTACCCAAGCCTTTTATATCCAACGCACCGTCTTTCACTTCAAGCAGCCCATTGGAAATCCATTTTTTGAAATTTGTTTTAACGTAAGCATCAGTCTTAGCAAAACCGGCCATTTTAATTTTATCCAAATCGTTTTGAATATGTAAAGAGTCTAAAAGCGCCTTCGTCAATACAACCAGATCATTAAAATAAATTTCGTTGGTTTTAACATTCATGTCAAATTTAGGCCTGCGACTGTAATTAAGTTTACCTAAAAGCGCGACATTTTGCCCATTCAACAAATTAAGATTGGAATCTATATTTGCCCAAAAACCACGAGTTTTAAGATGGAAATAACTTTCAGGAAGCTGAAGTTGAGAAAGTTTCAGAGTTACGCCATCAATATTAAAATACCCGAAAGAAACCAAATTCTTTGCACGTTGACGCAAACGTATTTTTGAATCAATATTTGCCTTCAAGTCATAATTTCTATACATGGAAACAGGGTTAACGAACGGGATTTCAACGTGTTGCGCCTCGTCATCCTCTTCATCTAACTCAACAGCCGGCGGAATAAAAGTATCTATATCAAGATTTGCAGTAATGTTTTTATTCTCGTCGGAGAAAAATTCTGCGTTTGTTTTTAATTTAAAAATTTTACCGTTTAAATAGGCAAGCTTTAATTCATCCCCTTTTAAAGTGAGATAATGCTTGGATTTAAGATCATTAATAAGAACCTTATAATCAGAAATTTTCACACAAGGAACTTTGATTTTTATCCAAGCAGGATTAAATGCAAAAGCGGTATTTGCATTCGTTTCGACAGTTTGTTGAGCCTCTTCCAATGCCTCATCTTTTGAATTAAGTATCTCTTCGAGGACTTGGACAACTTTGAACGCCTTATCATCAACAATTTCGACATTAATAAACGGCGAATAAACTTCCGCACAAGAAACTTTAACCGTCAAAAGGAATAAACTCGGGAGTGCAACGCGCCCTTTCACCCCTTCCGCACTAAAAAGTGTTGAGCCATCTGGTAATTTTACAGAAATATCATCAGCTTTGACACCCACCCCTAAAAGAGGTGTAGTAATAATTTTCGCATTCTCAAAATTAATATCAAGTTTTGTCTGTTCTTTTGCAATTTTTTGAATGTCAGCCTTAAATTTATTTATGTCATACTTTGGCAGTAAAAACAAAAACGCCAAATACAGACCCAATATCAATACACCGAAAGTAATTCCTATTATTTTCAAAAATGACTTCATCCCTATCTCCTTGTGAAACATATCCTTGATATCCACAATTATAAAACAAATCATTTTGAGAATAAAGAGAGTGCTTGAATATTAACAAAAAATTTACAAAACAGGCCTCGTAAAAATAGTTTTTTAACCGACAACAATCGCCACACCCGAACTTGTGCCTAATCTTGTTGCACCCGCTGCGACAAGTGCAAGAGCCTGTTCTCGAGTTTTTATACCGCCGGAAGCCTTAACGCCTAAGCCATAAGGCGAAACCGTTGCAAACATAATTTCAACGTCTTCTACTTTTGCTCCAACGCCACCTTTAACAAATCCTGTCGAGGTTTTCACAAAATTAGCCCCCGCTTTCACACACAGTTCACAAGCAATCTTGATTTCATCCTTTGTCAAAAGGTCGGTTTCAATAATAACTTTAAGAACTTTTTCGCCGCACGCACACTTAACTTTGGCAATCTCTTCAACAATAAAATCATATTTTTTATTTTTCAAATCTGTAACATTTATGACCATATCGACTTCGTCTGCACCATCTCTAACAGCTAACGCAGCTTCTTGCGCCTTAATTTCAGCCAATGAGGCACCCAATGGAAAACCGACAACCGTCACGACCTTCACACCTGAACCTGACAATTTCTCACATGCCATTTTTACATAAGCCGGATTTACACAAACGCCCAGAAACTTATACTTAATCGCCTCGTCAAAAAGTTTTTCAAAATCCGCCTCACAAGCGTCCTGTTTCAGTAAAGTGTGTTCAATAAATCTATTTAATTCCATCTCAATTCTCCATAATGTCTACCTGACGTTACAATACCATAAAATCATCAATTATAAAAGGTATGTCCATCTTCGTCCTCAACCCAAAGAATAGTTAGAGTTTTGTCATGTTTTTCAAAAGGATTGGGCAAAAAGAAATTTGTTTTAATCGCCAAACGGTCATAAAACTTTATTTTTCGCCAAAGATAACGTGTATAAGTAAGTAATCTCATAACATTCCCCCTTTTTAGCTATTTTTATTATCCGCCCGCCCTAAAAAAAAATAATCCTAACAAAGACTAATTTTCTTAAAAAAAATTATACTATTTGTTAATATCATATTTTAATGGTATGATAAAATGGAATGAACAAATTAGGGAAAGTAATTCTAATAATATTGGGAGTATTAGCGGCATGGCTTGCTTTTTATCTTGTAGCAGTTCCGCAAATTTTGGCATCAGATTTTATCAGAACAAGAGTAGAAACAATAATTTCCCATAAAACCGGCTTTAATTTAACGCTCAAAAACTACAGATTCCGCACCGATTTGACTCCGACTATAAGATTTAAGGCAGAAAGCGTTACATTAGAAAGCCCCGACAAGAATAATTTATTGCAATTAAAAAACATCCACACAAAAATCAACTGGTTAGGACTTTTAGCCGGAAACGTTTCTATACGCAAATTCGAATCTGACGAGTTCAATGTCCAATTCCGCAATGATTATAGCGAAAAACTCGTAAGTCCACGAATCATCAACCTGATAAAACGAATACGTCTAAAAAACACAAAAATTCACAACATTGCCCTTGATTTACAAAACCAAAAACTTATCGAAAACATGAAACTTTACGGCAACGACATCACAATTGCCCAATTTAATCCAAACAAAAAAATCAAGCTTAATTCGAAATTTCATCTGGAAACCGCTAATAAAACAAGTGAAATCAGAATAAAAACCGACCTAAAAATGCCGATTTCGCCTCAAAATATTCAAAAAAGTATTGTTAATATTTCAGTAAAAGAACTTAACCTTGCGATATTTTCAAACACGATACAAAAACTCAATCCGGAAATAGAAAAGATACAAGGAATTTTTGATTTAAATGTAACCAAAGATATCGGAGAAACGCTTAACTGGAACCTTTTAAGCCATAATCTCAGCATAAAATTCCCGAATGTCGAACACCCTCTCACGCACTCCCGACCAATTGAAATAAAATCCCACATCTCAATTAGCGACAAAAGCATAAAAATAAATCAATTAAAAATTCTCTCAGAATTAATAAAATCGTCCATTCTAGGCGAAATAATTCTCGAGGAGAAAACTCCAAGTCTAAATCTTTCAATTTCACTCGACAAGTCAAACGTGCAGGAAATAATTAAACTTTTGCCGCCGAAAGAAAACTTAATCCCTGAACTGAATTTATTAGCCCTGAAAAAACACTTCTTAGACGGAAATGTCTTGGCTCATTTTGATATAACCGGCAATACAGCCCGTCCGCTGATTAACGGTAACATTTTGATTTCAGACGCTTACATAATAAAACCAATAAAAAACGCCAAAAAAGCAACAATAAAACTTATTTTTAACCGTGACAAAATGAAATTAGAAGCGAATGTTCCAACAGCAGCAAAAGAAAGAGTATGGGCAAACGGAACGTTTGAAATGTACGACGAAAAACGCGCAAATCTAAGCGTAAAATCTACCCCAAACATAAACCTCGAAATCGTACAAACTATCCTTAACCCACTCCAAGAAATTATAAAAATTGACTTCGGCCCACTTCCTGCAATGCACCTTTTAGGATCTGGAAACGTTGATCTTTACATCAACGGAAATGTCGCAGATCCTCATATTAGAGGCGCTCTAAATTTCAACAATGCTGAAGTATATTTTAATGACATGCCTAATTTAATTATAAAAAATGGCGGAGGCACACTCACCTTCAACGATACAGATACTCATTTCCAAACAACATCCGCAACTCTTAACGGCAAACCTCTCAACGTTGAAGGCTCTTGCACTCTCCAAGGCGCATTCAATTTTACAGCCACATCAAAAGATCAAAATTTAACAAAATTACTAAATGACATAAAAGGCAACACCCTTTTAGCAGATTTAAACAATTATTTAGAACAAATTGAAAAAATAAAAGGACTTGGGGATCTTGATTTAAACATTTACGGTCAACTAAATAACATTCGCGAAATTGAATTTAACAAAAACATCTTTACCAGAGGCCAAATTGATCTCAAAGCAGTAACCCTTAAACACCAAAACATCCCTCAAGAAATCTCAAACATTTTCGGCACAATCGCCCTGGACAACCAAGATATATTAATGAATCTTTATGCCCTAATCAACAAATCAAAAGTTACAATAGAAGGCAAAATCAAAGATTCCAGCGCAAATCTTTTAGTAAAAACCAAAGCTTTCCGCATACTTGACGGTATTTCCACTCTACCGCTCAATATTCAACGCAACATTCTGACACTAATAAATTCAAACGAAATATTAAACCTTTTACCCTCAATTTACACAAATTTCACAGCCAAATACAAAGGCGCAATCGATAAAATTCAACCTGAAAATCTTGAACTTTACGGTTCTATTTATTCAAACACAAACTCTGCACTTCAAAAATCAAACTACGAATTCACAAATTCAACCCTTAAATTTACCCCAATAAAATTAAACACAAAAGACATAAATCTGGAAACCGACGCAATAATAACGAATCTGTTTAGTGAAAAACCAATTATCAGCGGAAAATTCAACCTAAAAGACTTCAATCTCGAATTAATAAATCTTGCAACGCTCAAAAACATTCAACTCTTAAACCCATTAGTTTCAAAAATTGAAAAGCTTTCAGGCCAAATAAATCTTTCTTCAAATATCCAAAACAACAACCTAAATGCCAACTTCAACCTGAAAAACATTAAACTCCAAGAAAACAAACACATCCACGAAATCTTGAGCGGTAAAGTTTCGATTCGCAACAACCAGGTTTCAACCGAAAATATTAACGCAAGATTTTTTGATATGCCCCTCCTTTTAAACGGCAAAGTTCTATTCCACAACAAAGAATTGCCGCATTATCACTTCACTCTCAACTCAAAACCTAACCAAGAAGTTTTCAATTCCTGTTTCAATCAAAACGCACTCTATCCGATAAAAGTTAAAGGTGACCTCACGCTTAACGCGGAAATTCAAGGTAATACAAAAAACGCCCACATAAAATCAAATCTTCTTTTAGCAAAAGATGCCTCAATTTACTATATGGGAGCAACCTTAGGCGACAAATCAAATTCCGTAAAACTTACATCAAACATAACTTTACACAACAACAACTTAAAAATTAACCATTTCAATTACGATAAACTAATTCCTTCCTTGGATAATAATGAAACAACAGTTCCGCTTCTTCATATTGACGGTGCAATGACGTATTCACCCGACAACGTAATCGGTTTTAATAATCTTAAAATAAAATCGCTAATGCCGGTTGATGCCAAGATTTTCAACATAATTTTCCGCAAACCGTTCATGAAAGAAGGATTTTTCACATCTGACTTAGTCCTAAACGGCTCATCCATAAAACCGAACGTTCTTGGAAAATTAAACATCACCGACATCAATATCCCACTGGTTGAAACAAATATAAACAATATAAACCTCGACTTTGCTCCGCAAACAATCAACATGACCTCTAGCGGCGATCTTATTACGAATAAAATCAAACTTGACGCAACGCTGAAAAACGACCTTTCTCTTCCACTTCAAATCGAAAACATGAAAGTGCACGTCTCCAAACTCGATCTGAACAAAATTAATGAAAAATTTCGACATATCGAAGAAACGAACTTTAAAATGCACACCACAACAAACAACGCATTGCCGCTTGATTACACAAACTTTATAATACACAACTCATCCATCTTAGCCGACACTATTCTCATCGACAATATTACGGCAACAAACTTCAACAGCAACGTCGAAATCGGCCAAGATAAAATAATGAAAGTTAAAAACTTCAATTTCGACCTGGCAGAAGGCAGAGTTTACGGCGTCGCGACCCACAATTACAATAACAACAACGCAACACTCAACCTTATTCTTGATCGCGCTAACGCAGCCCTAATCGCAGAAACTCTTTTCGACATTACAGGCCAAATTTACGGACTCGCCAACGGAAAAATGAATCTGACCTGCAACGCCCAAAACGACAAAACCTGTCTTGCAAGCCTCAGTGGCGATGGAAACTTCACAATTCAAAACGGGAAAATGCCAAAACTCGGCTCTCTCGAGTATCTTTTAAAAGCTGGAAACCTATTAAGCAATGGACTTACAGGGCTTACAATTAACGGCCTCATAGACCTATTATCTCCTCTTAAATCCGGGGAATTCAAAACCATTGCAGGAACATTCACCCTCAACGAAGGAACTGCAGAAAAAATCAACATATATTCAAGCGGCAAAGACTTAAATCTTTACATCACAGGCAAATACAACCTCTCCACCGCAATCGCTGATTTCCAAATCTTTGGCAGTTTATCAAAAAACATAACCACAGTCTTTAACAAAGTAAAAAATCTTTCGCTAAACACTCTATTAAAGACAATTCCGGGCATAAAAAACGAATCTACAACAGAATTTGCCACCGACATCGCAAAAATTCCAAACTCAAACGACAGAAATAACATCTACAAATTTTTCCGTGCAATCATCAACGGTGACATAAACGGCGAAAACTTCGTTAAATCTTTTGAATGGATTGATTAAGACGGTTGTAAAAATCCAAATAATAATTAGCCTTTTTTTCATTATTTAATTTTTTGTAGACTAACGCAAGATTGTAGTAATAATCAGGTTCAGTGTTTTTGAGCTCAATTGCATACAAAAACTCATTCTTTGCCTTTTTAAATTCACCCAATTTCAAATAAGTACAACCCAAATTGTAGTAGATTATAGGCAAATCATTTTTATACTTTTTTGCTTTTAAAAGATTTTCGAGCGCCAAAGAATATTTTTCTTCATCAAAATACACAACTGCCAAATTGTAATACGCTTTATAAAATTTAGCATCTGCCATCAATGCACTTTCAAACATAAAAATAGCATCTTTAATATTGCCCTTATCTTGTTGAATATTGCCCATTAACAACCAATTTTCAGCACTTCTGGATTCGGCCGGAATGCTTACCAACACATTCATAGCCTCTTCAAGATTGTTTTGCGCATAAAACGCGCGAGCCTCTTGGGTTTCATTCTCGTACGATGAAACCTCTTGACGCTGGTCAGTGAAAAAATTCTCTAATTTCATATCAATTGCTATACTCGGCAACGCAAAAAATACAAATAATAATACTAAAAACGTTCTCTTCATAGCAACATTATACATGAAAAAAAAAGTTCGCCAATTTATTTGACTTTTTTTGAATATATTTCATACTGTTGTTGATGTCTCTTTTACTGATAAATATTTCGGGTAGACCAACCCCGAATGCCGCCTCTTGACTCCTTGGGCGGCGTTTTCTTTTTATGGAAACATCATCAATAACGTCCAACCAAGCCTTTTTCAGTTATCACCATATCTACAGGAATATCAAAATCATCAACCGGCAAACTTTCTGATACTAAACTACTCGCAACAGGCACAACTTTAACACAATCCTCACGCAACGATGGAATAAATCTATCATAAAATCCCCCGCCGTACCCAAGACGAAACCCGTTCTTATCCGCCATCAAACAAGGAATTATTGCAAAATCAATCAACTGAACATCTACAGGCGCGCTACAAGGTTCCTGAACATTAAACTCCGAAAGCCGCAACTCCGTATTACAATCATAAGGACAAACAAATAACGTTTCACCCTCAACACGCGGAAGATAGAAGTTTTTGCCCGTCGTACACAAGCTCAACATATTCAATTCCGCCCCCTTAGGATAAAAAAACAATACATTTTGGGCAGCTTGAAACTCTTCCAACAAAGATATTTGCTCAACAATTTCAACACTTAGCGCCTCAATATCAAGTTCGCGCCGAAACTTTTTTGCATACTTTCTTAACTCAATTTTATTCATAAAACAATTATAATCCAAGCCACACGGGACAAAAAAAATTTTACAAAACTTTACGACCATGCCTTTGCTAAGTTATGATATTATATTAGTATTATGAGTACAAAGAAATTAATTTTAGTATTATTAGTTCTGCTTTTTGCAGTATTTGTGAGAGTTTATTGGGGACTATTCGGCGGTAATATAGTTGGCGACGAGCCGTTTTCATACAGCGTTTCAACTCCGTCAAACCTCAACGATAGCGGAGAAGTTTTCAAAAAGAAATGGAACTATTTCCGACTTAAAGCCAACACGCCATATAAAGGCCGGTTTTTGAAAGAAATCTTCTTCAAGCCATACCCGGATTCGCTTGGCAAAGACCTAAAAATGATGTACGTTTCGACAAAAGACGACGGACACTCAAATTTTTATTATACATTATTTAGAATTTACAACTCCGGATTAGACGATTTTAACCCGTCATTTATGAAAATATTCGGAATATTTTTCAATATTGCGCTAATGGTATTTGCGTATTTTGTCATGTTTAAACTTTTACGATTTATCATAAAGGAAGACAAGCATATCCCGTTAGCGATGTTGATTTCGTTCCTCAACGCAGGCGCAATCTCTTGTACGATGTTCGTGCGCGAATATGAGCTTCAAACGATATTTTTCATTCTCGCAACATACATATTTACACGAGTTTACTATTCAATCGAGAATAAAGAAAAACTTTACAACTGGTGGCAGTTGGCATTGTGCACGCTTGGGCTGACGCTGTTTGTACTTTCGGCTTATTACTCAGAAGTTTATATCTCATTATTGGGCGGTTTTCTTCTGTACAAAGCTTGGAAAGCGCGCAGAACAGACTGGCTGATAGCGCTGGTGTCAATATTCATCGGTCATTTAATACTTGCAAAGTTAATGTATTGGGGCTTTTTCAACTTCATCGGCACAGGAGATTTCCCACAAGACACTCCATTCAACCTGAAACGAGTTTGGGACAGGTTTTTGAAAAACAATGGATTTATGTATAAATCATTATTTTACTGTCCAACACTTGTGTTTGGTGCACTTGCGGCCGGTTTGAATTGGAAAAAATTCAAAAGTTTTAAAGAAACAAAATATAACTTCCTACTATTGCCGGCACTGTTAGCAGCGATTTGGAGTTATATAATAATCTTCATCGGCCACTTGGATTATATGAGATACGTTATGGCCGGATACCCGATTATGGCGATGGCAATTATCTGGCTGATAGTCAATCTGGATTCAAAAATCTGGAGTTGCATCTTCGGCTTGTTATACGTTGCGTATTCAATGCCTTTGACACTTCACTTCATCCCAAAACCAATAGCGTCTTTCATATATTTTGCACACTTTAATTTCTCACACATGAAGCCGCTTTTGGAATCAAAACTTCCTATATATCTAAAAAATGACAAAAACTTCCCAATTTATGCGACATCAGAGGTTATTCTCTACACTCACGATGAAGCAGAGGTTCGAATTGTCACCGATATGGACTATTTTACATCCAAAGAAAACCCACACGACGAGTTCATTATCGTCACAAGAATCCCTGAAGATTTTGACAAAACGGATATGAAATGGAACAGAATAGCAAGAAAAATCTCAAAACAAGAACTAGAAGATTACTGTATGTTCAGTGGCTGGCACTGTTTCCCGACCAGCAAAAAGGACTACCACAAAATAGAAGCGCTTTATGAAAAAATGGACCACGAGGCAGAAGAAGCGAAAATTGAAGCTGAAGAAGCCGAAAAAGAGGCCCAAGAAAATAAAGACAAAAAATTCTGGAAAAAGAAGAAAAAGCAGTCCGAATCAAACGCGCCAACAACAGATAATTCGATCTAGATAAACACTGAGCGTTTAGGAAATATGCTATCAACTTACGGTCTTCGCCGAAGGCAAGTAAATTCTGTCTGTTAAAACGACATCTTTTTGCTCGCCGGAGGAAAGATACTGTTCCAAAGCTTCGGCGCGAGTCACACCGTAATCCTCTATTGCCTCTGTTTTAAGGCATTTCAACAGATTTGGCCCGGAAATCAAGAACGAATCCATTACGCAAGTAAAGGTTTCATCATCATCCATCCTGTCCAAATCGTAACGAACCTTGCCCGCATCATCTAAAATTTTGACCCGGGAGACCGAATAATCAGGATTTACTTTATACGTCAAATGCGAAACTTGCATCAGGCCGGGAGTCGGCTTTTTCAAAGTAGTGGATTCAGCGGCTATCGAAAGCGCGTCATATATCTGTTTTTTAGTTAATTCAGCTTTTACCAAGGATTCCTTGAACGGTAAAACTTGATGAATATTATTTCGAGAGATTTCGACATGCGAAAACTCATCTCGAATAGTTCCGGCATTAATCATCGCAAAATCAGGTTTCGGACCTATTTTTGAATTTTTGGTCGCATACCAAAAATCAGAATCGGCTACGAAATTCGCAACTTTATTTTCCGTTCTAAGCGGATTAGACAAGTTTACAATAGGCATGTTTATGACACCTATAATTTTGCGGGCGTGCTTATCAATAAATTGGGACACAAAATTCGTCGTCGGATAAATATGAGTGTAACGAATATCATTTTTGCACTCTTGCGGAATCAAAACCCCTTTGTCATCAAAAGTTAAATTCATAGTTCCGAACAAATTAAGGTTTCCGCCAAAATAATGCAATTCATCTGCACCTGTCGAAATGACTTTTACAGGCTCAAATTCATCGGGATTTTCAACACTTCTGCGAGAAGATTTTTCCCATTTATCAACCATCACATGATCATGCCCGCCAACAATGACATCTATTCCGCCAATTTTTGCAAAAACCTTGTAGTAATCAATACCTTTAATCTCATCAGAGGATTGACCGGTATGAGCCAAAAGAACAATCTTGTCAACCCCTTGGGCCTCAAGGCTTCTAACCTCTTTTTTGATAGCGCGGACGGTTGATTTTAAATCTTTTATTGAAACAAAATCGTTCGTTTCATTACGCGAAATATGTGAATCAAAATCCAAAGGCGAAACACCGATAAACCCTAATCTTTCGCCATCATCCTCAACAATTACGGAACGAGCGATTTTTCCGTCAAGCGGCGAACCATCATCTGCCTGCATATTCGCACTTAAAAACTTATGGGCAATGCCATGTTTTTCAACTAGTTCACTAAAATCTTTAGCATTAGCAATATCGTGATTTCCAACCGCTGAAACGTCAACATATTTGTCAATAAATCTCGCTACAATCGCATTATTTGCAGCGCCTTTGATAAACATATCCCCGCCACTGACAGTCCAGTTAGAACCTTCTTTGTTTTCGTGGAAAAATTCATCACGCCCTGTTATAAAGGAATCAATGTTTGAGGTACTGCCATGCATATCGTTCAAGATAACCATGTTGACCTTTGAATTCCCAAATTGAAGATTTCTGCTGATTGTATTACTTAATAACGGGGTAATCATACACTTTTTAAGTCGAAACAAAATTTAATTTGCGCGAATATAAAATAATATTACAAAACATTACAATAATTTATATTTTTGCGCCAATTTTTTCAACTTACCCGTAGAAAGAAGGAAATTAAGGTATTCATTCACGACCATCTGCAAAGATTGAGACTGAGCACCTTGCCTAAACGCAATTGCATAAGGTTCTCTCGAATAACGCTTAGACAAAAGGCGCACGGACTTATCATCCAATGCATAGCCTAAAAGCACCGTATCATCCGCAACAATGGCATCCGCATCGTCATTTTTCAATGCCTCAAATGCTTCTGAATACGTTTTAAAACCAATAATTTTTGCAGTCGGATAAATATGACGCAAAGATTTTTCCCCGGTTGTTCCATAAACAACAACTAAACGTTTGTCTGCAAGCTCGTTAAACGTAGTATACGGTGATTTTGCCTTGACCATGACCGCTTGCCCTGCAACATAATAGGTTTCAGAAAAATCAACCACACGTAAACGCTGTTGAGTAATCGTCATAGTAGCGACAAGCATATCAATTTTTTGTGTATTGAGTAACAAAATTCTATCGTCCGCACTGACAACCACAAACTCAATTTTAGAAGAATCGCCCAAAATATGCTCAGCCATCATTTTGGCCAACTCAATATCAAATCCGGTTAGATTTCCATCTTTATCAAGGTAGCCGAACGGTTTTGTATCATCACGAACGCCCACCACCAACTTGTCACGCTCTTTTATGACTTGCAAATCGTCTGGCAATGGTTCTTCTTTTTTACCACACCCAGTCAATAACAACATAAATAACGATAAAATAACCAATAAATTTCTAATCATAACTATACTTTAACGAAAAATTTAGCCAAAATCAAGTCCCGGTAGAATATAAAACTCAAACAAAGTCAAATTGTAACAAAATATAAAGTTAAATATTACTAATGTTATCAAGGGTTTTAGCCAAATCAACTTCTACAAGCGTAGGAACAAACCCGCATACAGCTTGCACATTACACCATAACATGTTATAATGATAGAGTAAGTCTGTTGAACTGGACGCTTCCTCCAGCAGATTTGCAATTTTTTCATATCGGGAGCCAAGAAATTGGTTTCCGCCTCCTTTCTTAAAAGCGTATTCACCCCCCCCGAATACGCTTTTTTTATGTGTTAAATTTTGACTTTCAAAATCTGCATTTTTGTAATATAATTTTATTAATGAATATTCCAAACATTATAGACAGATTACGAGAAATAATTGCGGACGAGTCCGTGGAATGTTTACGTGAAGAGCTGGACAGCTATCACGAAGCGGATTTGGCCGACATTTTTACACAGATGAAGTTTGAAGAACGCCTACAGTGCTTCAAACTGCTTAGCTTGGAAAAAGCGGCTGATTTAATCGAATATTTATCCCCACAGTTGCAAGTGGAATTACTGGGCGAACTTGACGAAGAAGTAGCCTCAAAAATCATCACGAGACTTCCTCACGACGCCGCGGCCGACGTTTTGGGCGATATGGAAGAAGATGAGAGTGAAACGTATTTGGATAAACTTCCTCATAAATTTTCACAAGAAGTCCGCGAACTGTTGACCTACAACGAAGACACGGCCGGCGGGATTATGAACCCAATAGTGTTGACAGTAACTTTTGACATGACCGTTGCCGATGTCTTAAACACCATCCGTACTAAAGCAGAAAAAGACAATATGGAACTCTATTACGTCTATGTTGTGGACAAACAAAACCACCTTTTGGGCGTTGTTTCATTAAGAAAATTGCTTACAACTCCATCCCAACAGTCCGTTGCCGATATTATGATAAGAGATATTGTAAAACTTCACGTAGATGATTACAGCGACTACATAGTTGACGAGTTTTTAAAATACCAATATAACGCACTTCCTGTTGTTGACTTATATAACAGACTAAAAGGTATGGTCACTTGGGATGACGTACACGATTTGTTTGAAGAAGAAACAACCGAAGAAATCTACCAATCATCAGGTATTTCGACCGAAATCGTCGACGAAGACCAGATTTTATCAGGTAATGTTTTAAACGCTATCATTGCGAGATTGCCTTGGTTATTTATCACTCTAATTGGTGAATTTCTTGCGGTAAATGTTGCAAACCACTTCAACGCTACACTGGCGGCCTTGCCGGTTATTGCAATATTTATGCCACTTTTGGCCGGTCTTGGCGGGAACATCGGGACCCAAAGTATTACACTTATGGTGCGCGGACTTTCAACGGGCCAAGTCACGCTTAACTCTGCGGTTTATCATATTTTCAGAGAAATGGGCGTAGGCCTTATGATTGGAACAATTTTCGGAATTCTTGTAACATTAACCACTTGGGGGTGGCAACACAATATCGAATTAGGTATTATAGTAGGTGTTGCAATGGTAATTAACATGACAATGGCAACCGTAATCGGTACATTCACTCCGTTTGCACTTAAATCAATGAACATTGATCCGGCAATCGCGTCCGGCCCAATTATCGCAACAACAATCGACGTTTTAGGATTGGCAATTTACTTCGGACTCGTTTCAACCTTCCTTATTTCGCACGTCGCATAACTATCAAGAAGAAGTCACAGGGTTTTATATTAATGAAAAATAATAGCGAAAATTCTAATAAAATATACAAAGTCGACTATAGCAGAACTTTTTTAAACGAAGAAATTTACCACCGCGAACAAGAAGAAAATGAAGCTTACCGGCTGAAACGCGTCGTTATAATTTCCGTTTTAATATTTTTTGTCGTTCTTTTAGGAACCTTGATTTCATTTGACACTGAAAGCTTTTTCGCCCGAATTTTCGGAGAAGATTCAAAGCTAAAAACAGCCTTCAGTACAATGTTTTCTAACGAAGAAAAACAAAGGGCGAGTTTTCCGGCGCCATTTGGACTAAAGCGCCATAATGTCCTGATTTTAGGGGTAGACGATAACCCGGAAGTCAAGGACATGTGGGCCGGCACCAGAACCGACACAATAATTCTGGCAAACTTCGACCCGAAAACAAAGTCCGTAAACGCAATTTCTATTCCTCGCGACAGCAAGGTTTTCCTTGCGGGCAACAAAGGGATTAATAAAATAAATTCAGCTCACGCCATCGGGGGCGTAGAAATGACAAAAAAAACCATAGAAAAAACATTAGGAATAAAAGTCCATAAATACGTTTTGGTGCACGAAGGAATTGTAAAAGCGCTTGTAGATGCTCTTGGCGGCGTTGATGTGTACATCGAAAAACCTATGCACTACCGGGACAGAACAGCCCATTTAACAATTAATTTCGACAAAGGTATGCAAAAACTCAGCGGGCAAAAAGCTATTGAATACCTGCGCTTCCGGCATGATCAGATGGGCGATATCGGCAGAACTCAACGTCAACAGTGGTTTGTTAGAGCGCTGGTAAAAACCCTGCAAGATCCTAAAACGCTACCCAAAATCCCTGAACTTATCTCAATCGCGCGTGAATACATAAAAACGGATATTAGTGTCGCCGAAATGACTCAATACGTAGATTTTATCCGCCAAATGGATCTTTCAAAAACAGAAATCGCGACCCTACCGGGACAACCAAATCAACGCGGTTACATTAGTTACTGGATTTTAGACCCCGAAAAAACTCAAGAAGTTATTGACAGGTTAATTTACAGAGATAAATTTAAAATCAGCGAACACGAACCACCAATCGTGGCGAACATAATGTATGCAAAAGACAAAAAAGCGAGAGCGACAGAATTAATAAACGAACTTAAAACCTCCAACATCGAGATAAAATGTGTTGACGTCGTAAATCGCTCGCACTCTCAATTCATCGCTCATTCAAAAAGAATTACCAACGATTATTTTAACAGTCTAAACGAAAAAACTGAAAATATAAACAAAATTCAATTTGTTTACGACCCAATAAATTTATACTGTGCGGGTACAGATTTTACAATAATTGTTGCAGAAGAATAAGGAGTTAAAATTATGCTACTGGAAGAAATCAAAACGAGAAAAAGCGTCAGAAGTTACAGCGAAAAACCAATTTCGGAAGAAACATTAAACGAAATCCTTGAAGCCGGTCGTCTTGCACCCTCTTGGGTAAACGTTCAACCTTGGAAGTTCATCGTAATAAAAGACGAAAAAACAAAAGAGTTACTGTTTAAGGCCTCTGGCGGACAAAAACAAATTCTTGGCGCGCAAGTTGTAATCGGTTGCGTTGCAGACACACAAGCCTGGGAAAAGAAAAATTTTGCAGCAGTATTGAAAAAAGCCGGCGTCAACCAAATGGTCCAAGAGGCATATTTAAGCAACCCTACCCTTAATCCGTCTTTAATCGGTCAGGTCGAAACCCTTTCACGCACAATCGAACAATTAACCTACGCTGTCGCTTATATGACACTCCAAGCCGAAAAATCCGGCGTCGGTTGTTGCATCATCGGAGCGCTCGCCAACGAAATGACTAAAGGCGACGAAAACGTAATAAAAGAACTCAAAGAACGCCTAAATCTAAACGACAAACAAATTCTTTTAACTGTCCTAACTTTAGGCTACGAAAAAACACCACACGAAACAAAGAAAATCCGCAAAGAAGCCCAAGAAGTAATTTTCTACGAAAAACTTTAATTCAGTTGGCGCGTTTTATTCAGCGTATTGTTGGATTTTCTTTCATAATAAAATAATTCAAATATGTGGCGAGGATTAACCAAATACAATAAGGTATTTGTAAAATTCCCGCCCATATTGATTGTTTAAAAAACAACACCGTCATCGCAACGACCAAAACCAAAAGCGTCAGACAAATAAAGAACGCCTCTTTAATTTTTCGCTCAACGAAAAACACGCATCCCCAATTGAAGTTCAAAATCAACTGAACCAAGAACAGAAAAATCGCCATCATTTTATTAAAAGTGTTAGGCGACAACAACACCAACACAAAAGAAACAGCCAACAGTGCATAAAGAATACTCCACGCGCCACGAAAAACCTGTTTTGACGGCGTAATTCCGGGTTTATTTAATTTATCATAAAAATCATCAGGTATCATATCTCAGAATATACAAAACCCCAAAATAAAAAACATTACCCAAATGTTTAATTCACAATATTAACATAAATCAAACATTAAAATCACACTCAGCCAGACACGAATGCAAGAACAGGCCAGCGTAACACTTGCCAAAGCGCATGTTTATAATATAATCAAAGAGAGGTGCCCTTAGATTGAAACATAGCAAATTAACTTTTTTAATATTTTTAGCCCTTATTTTAGGTATCGTTTTTGGATGTATTGCGCCCGAATGGGCCGTAAAAATGCAACCGTTCGCAACGATTTTCCTAAGAATGGTTAAAATGATTATTGCACCACTACTTTTTGCCACTTTAGTGGTCGGAATAGCCGGGCACGGAAGCGTTAAACAACTTGGCAAAATCGGGATTAAAACTCTCATTTACTTTGAAATAGTGACAACGCTGGCACTTTTTATAGGATTAATCGCAGGGAATTTGTTCCAACCTGGCGTCGGGTTCTCACACGGCACAACTCTCTCAAACTTAAAAACTGCCGGAATAATGGCCTCAACTGACGCACATACATCAATTCACGATATGGTAATAAATATTTTCCCTACAAGTATTGTTGACGCTATGGCAACGGGAAATTTATTACAAATTGTAGTATTTTCAATAATTTTTGCACTCGCAATTTGTACCGTCGGAAAAGCCGCAGAACCTGTTTTAGACGTGCTTAAATCATTGAGTAAAATAATGTTTAAATTCACCGAATACGTAATGTATTTTGCCCCAATAGGTATCTTTGGCGCAATTTCCTACACAATCGGCACAAGCGGAATAAAAGTTCTGGGCGGCTATTTAAAAGTAATTTTAACACTTTACGCAGCACTTGCAATTTTTGTAATTTTAGTTTTGATTATCGCTTGCAAAATAGCAAAAATATCTTTCAGGGCGCTCATTAGAGCGTTGGAAGAACCCGCATTACTGGCGTTTTCAACCGCGAGTTCCGAAGCTGCGTTTCCAAAAGCCATCGAAATAATGGAAAACTTTGGTGTACCTAAAAACATCGTCGGATTTGTAATGCCTACCGGCTACACTTTTAACCTTGATGGCAGCACACTGTATCTGGCGGTCGGAGTTTTATTTTCTGCGCAAATCGCCGGGATAAATTTATCAATTGAACAACAAATCATAATAATGCTGGCCCTAATGCTTACGAGCAAAGGCGTCGCAGGCGTTCCACGGGTATCCTTAATCGTTCTCGCCGGAACACTGGCAAGCTTTAACATTCCAATTTTAGGCGTAGCAATCCTTCTTGGCATAGACCAAATTCTCGATATGGGAAGAACAACCGTAAACCTTATAGGAAACTGCATTGCAACCGTCGTAATTGCACGCTGGGAAAATCAGTTTGATTATGATAAAATGAATAATTATATAGAACAACAAAATAACGAATAGAGGGAATAATATGAGTAACGAAGCAACAAAAACAGATTACAAAGAATCATTAAACCTTCCACAAACAACTCTGGCAATGCGCGCTAATGCCGCAGTAAGAGAAGTAGAAATCCAAAATTTCTGGGAAGAAAACAACATTTACGAGAAAAATTTGGCCAACCGCGACAAAACGAATTCGTTTATTTTACACGACGGGCCGCCATATTTAAGCTCCGATAAAATTCACATCGGCCACGCTTTAAACAAAATTCTCAAAGATATTTTAATTCGTTACAAATCAATGAACGGATTTTACGCACCATACGTTCCGGGCTACGATGCACACGGATTGCCAATTGAAAACGCCGTAGTAAAAAACATCAAAGGCGGCCGTGAAGCCCTTACTCCCGCAGAACTACGCGAAAAATGCAGAGAATTTGCACACAAAAACCTTAAAGGCCAGGAAAAAGAGTTCAAAAGACTTGGTGTTTGGGGCGATTGGGAACATCCTTATTTAACAATTAACCCTGAATTCGAAGCTGAACAAATCAGAGTTTTCGGCGAAATGTTTAAAAAAGGTTACGTTGAAAAAGGCCTAAAACCAGTCTATTGGTGCGCATCTTGCGAAACCGCTCTTGCTGAAGCTGAAGTTGAATACGCAGATCATACATCAACGTCAATTTATGTAAGATTTAAATTTGACAACGATGCAACTGAAAAAATCCAAAAACTTATCGGCACAAAAAACAATTCCATTTACGCCGTAATCTGGACGACAACACCTTGGACAATCCCGTCAAATATGGCAATCAGTATGCACCCAAGGTTTGAATACACATTCTTTGAACACAAAGGCGAAGTTTACGTTATTGCGCAAGGATTACTGGGCGCATTCTTGAAAGACGTTGAGTGGGAAGAGTCCGACATCAACGTAATCGGTTCTTGCACAGGCACAGAGTTAGAACTTTTGAACACAAAGCACCCGCTCGTTGACAGAAAATCACCTATTATTTTAGGGGAACACGTAACTCTTGATGCCGGTACGGGTTCTGTTCACACAGCTCCTGGCCACGGTTTAGAAGACTACGAAGTTGGATGCAAATACGGTATCGAAGTATTTTCACCTCTTGATAGCAAAGGAGTTTGGACAGAAAGCGTTCAAGATGAAGACTTAATCGGCGTTCCATATTACAAAGGCAACGCTATCGTAATAGAAAAACTCGCTGCCTGCGGGGCTCTTCTTGCACAACAAGACATTCAACACAGCTACCCGCACTGCTGGAGATGTAAAAAACCTGTAATTTATCGCGCAACACCTCAATGGTTTGTTAAAGTTGATAAATTCAGAGACGCAACGTTGGATGCCATAAAAGGAGTAAAATGGATTCCGGCAAGTGGCGAATCCCGTATCTCAAACATGGTTGAAAATCGTTCTGATTGGTGTATTTCCCGCCAACGCGCATGGGGCGTCCCAATCCCTGTTTTCTACTGCGAAGACTGCGGCGAATCTATCGTTACAGACGAAACTATCGAAAACGTCGCAAAAATATTCGAAAAAGAATCTTCAGACGCTTGGGTGAAACGTTCAACCGCAGAACTCTTACCACAAGGCTTTAAATGCCCTAAATGCGGCAGCGTTCACATCACAAAAGAAAGCGACATTATGGACGTTTGGTTTGATTCCGGTATCACCTGGAGAGCAGTCGTCGAAAAACGCGCTGAACAACTCGGTCACACACCTGTTGATATGTACCTGGAAGGCTCAGATCAACACAGAGGCTGGTTCCAATCATCACTTTTAACATCCATCGCGACCCAAGGAATCTCGCCATACAAATCCGTTTTAACCCACGGTTTCGTTATGGACGGCGAAGGCAAAAAAATGTCCAAATCAATCGGAAACGTAGTAACTCCACAAGAAGTAATCAGCGTCTACGGTGCAGATATCCTAAGACTTTGGGCCGCTTCTGTTGACTACAGAAACGACACCAAAATCGGCGACAACATAATCAAACAACTCGTCGAAATTTTCAAGAAAACTCGCAACACCGTGAGATTTTTACTTGGAAACATCTACGATTTTGATCCGGCTGTAGATTACGTCGAATACGAAAACCTTAAAAATATCGACAAATTTGCACTCCACAAACTTAACAAAGTCATCGCTGACGTTACAGAAAGTTTTGAAAATTACGAATTTTACAAATATTTCCAAACCCTTCAAAACTTTGCGGCAGTGGATTTGAGCTCATTTTACCTTGATATAGTAAAAGACAGACTCTACACCGCAGGCAAAAAATCGCTTTCACGCCGTGCCTGCCAAACAGTTCTCTTTGAAATCTCTCAATGCCTAATCAGAATGCTCACCCCGGTTATGCCACACCAAGCGGAAGACATGTGGTTCAGCGTCCCAGAGGCACAAAAAGGTGAACTTGAAAGTATCTTGCTTGCAAACTGGGTTGAAGTTAATCCGAAATGGACAAACACTCAACTGGAAGAAGACTTCACTCAAATCTTAAAAGCACGCGAAGTCGTAACCCGCGCAATCGAACCGCTTCGTGCAGACAAAAAAGTCGGAAGCTCATTGGAAGTTGCAGTTTGGCTAAAAGCGGAAGACAATAACGTGTTAAAAACAAACGAAACCGAATTGTGCAACATTTTCATCACATCCCAAGCACACGTGAGCGAAATTGCCCCGGCAGAGTTTCTAAACGAACACACCGAAGACGGCTTGACAGTTTGGGTAACGGCCGCAGAAGGTAAGAAATGCGACCGCTGCTGGAAATTCCGCCCTCTGGGTTCAGACGGAATCTGCGATGAATGCCGCGACGCAGTTAATGGAATAAGGATTAATTAGTAATCATCGCCGGAATAAATCCGGCGATGTTATTTTATGCTTTCAAATATTCTAATGCTTGCTCTTTTGACATTGTCTTACCGTCGATTAAATATTCACCAGACGTAAATCCGAGCGAAACATTCTTTCCATTAATAGTTGCAGATTGGCCAGGATGTGACAAGGCATTTAATGACATTTGTATATTTCCTTCACGCGATGCAGTATCACGGGCAATATCATCAAGAGCACTGCCCTCGTATAATTCCGTCAGTCGTTTAGTATACTTGGCCTCTTGTTTTTCAGCTTTTGCTTTTTGTTTTGCTGACATACTCTCATCATTTGAAACAGAATTTTCATCATTTAATTTCTTTAATAAATCAGCTTCTTTTAGACTTTCTTTTTTCATCATTTTATCCAATTTCGTTTCAAAAGAACTTAAATCACTTAACTTTTCAGCGCCTTTTTTCATTTCATCAAAATCGCTCAGTTTCATTTCGAGTTCATCTTTTTTCGCTTCCAATTTAGCTAATTTTTCTTCTGCGCCTTGTAAATCATCATTCGCTTTATCAAACGCCGTTTCAGCATTAGTCAATGTTTCTTCAGCTTTTTCTAGTGATGATGTCCGATTACTCAACAAATCTGCTTGCTCTTGAGTAATTTTTTTAGCATCAACCAAATCTTTTGCCATCGCTTTCAAGCTATTCCGCTGAGTAGTCAAATTAGCTTTTACACCTTGTTCAGATTTAACAGCAAGGCCTTCTTGATTTTCCGCATTCGATAATGCAGCTTCAGCCTCTTTTTGCGTTTTTGTAGCTTCAGCTTCCGCAGCTTCAGCTTTCTGAACGGCAGCTCGTGCCTGCCAAATTTGAGCTTCAAGAGCAGCAGCCCCTGCCGCATCGGCTGCTCCACGTTGAGCTTCTAGTGCAGCTAAATTCGCCCTAGCCTGTTGAGTATTAACTTTCGCATTTGCTAAAGCCGTATTAGTATTAGCCAGAGCCGTTCTTGAAGTACTGACTCCTTTTCGAGCTTCTGCAGTCTTTTTACAAGCCTCATCATAATCTTTCGTGAGCTTTGTCTCCTCTTCAGACGCATTTTTAAACTTTTCGTCTTTAAGCGCAACAGCCTCTTTAGCTGAAGCATAACTGGTTCTTGCCGTTTCAACTTGACGTTCACCTTGTTTTATTGATTCACTTGCATCTTTGGCGACACCGCGCTTAGATTTTACATCAGCTTCAGCCTTTGACACAGAACCCTCAGCTTCACCTTTCAATGCACCAAGTTCATCCTGCCACTTTCCAACCTGGCTACCCATGTTCGTAATACGATTGTCTAATTGAGCCTTATAAGCCTTGGCACCTTGTAGTGCTTGATACAAATCTTGTGAAGTATCAGCTTTATTCATTTTACTGATAAAATCTGAAGCCGCGTCTTTGTAATCAACGTCCATCAATGAAATAGTCGTAGCCAAACCTTGTGAACCAATTGAATAATTATCCTGACCAAATGTTTGAACACGGCTTTGTTTGCTATTTAATTTTTCAAGATCGCTGCCGCCGGTATTTTTCACACCAGTTGGCGCGTTGGCGCCGTCTTTCTTAAACATTCCGGCAATACCCTGGGTCAATTGCAACCCTTGCATTGCAATCGCATTAAATGCTGCAATTTTATCCATCGTCGACATGCCGCCAGCTTTACCGCAACATTGAGTTCCACCACCGACATATATTATCTCTTTACGCCCGTTAATTTGATTACTCAACGCTGTATAAGAAACGCCACTGGACGGACGATGCCTGTTTGCAAGCGTAACATGGGTTTGTAACAGCGCAGAAGTTTTCACACCTCCACTTTTGTTAGAAGAGGATGCGCCTTTATTCACCTCGCGCCGATATACGCGAGTGTTCAATAATGAACCGGTTGTTACGCCATCACCCATGATTACTCTCTCTCGTTTTTACTGTACAAATAAATAAAGTATTTTTATTTTCGACAATTTCAACAAGAGAGCTTTTTGTTACATTTCGTTACATAGGGCAAATATTTACACATATATATTATATGCCCGAATTCCAACAATAAATACCAGTTGGATTAAGTTTACGCAACAATTCCCGGCTCAAGCTCCATTCCCAAAACCTTTTTACGGAAGGCGAATTGAGCTTTGGGTAGAACAAAAGCAAGAAGGAAACTACTTATTCCAACATTCGCAAGAATATTTGCGGCCTTCAAACCTTTGGCCTTTTTCATAAATTTATTTACATTACCTGAATCAAGTGCTCTTTGAGAAATTTCAGCAATATTGTCACGAAACGCCCAAAGTTCTTTCAAATCAACATATTTGCGCGGATCACGTATACCATTTTCAAGCAAGGAAACCTTTTTGTATTTATTAGCATATTTTACAAAAACATTATTCGGATTTTGGTCAACAAAATTTAGCAATTCCTCACCAGTTTTTGCATCAGGTAAAAAAAGTTTTTTATCTTTTATTGCCACAACAAAATCCTTATCATCCAACATTTTTATATCCAAATTTAAATTGGTCCCGATTGCTTTACCCGTTGTTTTATCCAGAAAATTAGCCAACATTTTCGGGAACACAAAATTCAAAAACATCATGCCGGTCATTTTAAACCCAATGTCGTAAGCTTCATCTTTTTTACGTGCAGTCACAACGCGGCCGACAGCATACCCGCCGTCCGTAACCGCCATTTTTTGAACAGTTGACATCTGAGCAAGGCCGGAAATTATATTACCTTTAAATGCTAAACCTTTTGAATATTCATCAATATTTTTCATTCCAGGAGCATAAATGTCACTTTTGGGTGACATTTCATCATTTTTGACACTTATTAGTGACGCTTTTTTCTTTTCAGCAAGTTGTTTTTTTGTATTAGCAGTCCAAGCAAAAATGAGTTTCGGAATAATAAACCCCATCAATGCAATAGGAATTGCGGTTTCAGAAAGGATTTTACCACCCAATAATTTTCGATATTTCGCTTGATTTTTTTTCAAGAATTCCAGATCTTTGACGGCATCCGGGGCAATATTTTGAAACTTTTTAATATTGAAATCAAGCCCCTGACAGCCTTCCTCTTTCAGAAGCTTACTACTAATTTCCGGGTTAAAGCCTTGTTTTTTTAATAATTTGCCATTTAATTTTTCTAACAAAGGGATTCCGCCCAACCAAACAGCCGAAACGACGTACTCGTCAACCAAGCGCTCACGCGTAGCCAACATTGCGACATCTTTATCTTTTTTATTTTGCTCATAGGTCAATGCGACCTTGGTCGGAACCTCTATACCGCAATCACGAACCAATAAAGGATAAATGCTATTGTTATTACCTATTGCCGAAATTATATTTGTAAATGTCATTTTTTTCTCCAATTTCACAATCTTACAACACAAGCGAAACCACAACGGCTTATGGTAAATGTGAAATTGAGGGGTACTGCATAACGAGATTCAGCGCAAACACATCAACCAAGCCTTAATGGCAATGATGATGGTGATGATGTCGTTTTACGCTTAGAATAAACATTAATCTTTTTCCTTTACTACTACACAACTAATATAAACCAAGCATGTAAAAATTTCAAGCCCTTTTCGACCGAAATGTATTTTTATGTTACAATTCAAATTGTAGATAGAATGTTTCTTGCAAATGTTGTTGCTTGAAACGGGAAGGAAAAATTTATTATGGAAAAAGACAATTCAACATTGCATGTGTTGAGACACTCAACATCACACGTTATGGCACAAGCCGTTCAGAAGTTGTTTCCGAACGCGAAGTTGGCGATCGGCCCGGCGACAGAAAACGGTTTTTACTATGATTTCGACCTAACTGACGGTCACGCATTCACCGCAGAAGACCTTGTGAAAATCGAAGAAGAAATGAAAAACATCGTAAAACAAAACCTAACGTTTGAAAAATACGTTGTAGAAGACGTTGATGCAAAAATCGCTGAGTTTAAAGCTCAAGGCGAAATTTACAAAGCCGAACTTTTGGAAGAACACAGAAACGACAATCCTACTTTGTACTTAACAAAAGACAAAGACGGAAACGTCCTCTTTAACGACCTTTGCGCAGGTCCACATATTCCAAACACAAGCTATATCAAACATAATGCATTCAAATTATTGAAAGTCGCTGGTGCTTACTGGCGCGGTAACGAAAAAAATAAAATGCTCCAAAGAATCTATGCAACCGCATACTGGAACAAAGAAGATTTGCAAGCATATTTGACATTCTTGGAAGAAGCGGAAAAACGCGACCATAGAAAATTAGGTAATCAATTGGATTTATTCTCTGTTCGCGAAGAACTTGGCGGCGGCCTCGTTCTTTGGCACCCTAATCTTGCGGTAGTTCGCGAAGAAATCGAAAACTACTGGAGAACAGAACACCGCAAACGCGGATATGTAATCGTAAACACTCCACAAATCGCAAAATCAAAACTTTGGGAAATTTCAGGCCACATGGACCACTACAAAGAAAATATGTTCTTTGTCCAAAAAGATGAAGATTCAGACGATCAATTCGTGGTAAAACCTATGAACTGTCCGTTCCACATTTTAATTTACCAAGCAAACAGACACTCTTATCGTTCATTACCACTTCGTATGGCCGAACTCGGAACAGTTTACAGAAAAGAAAAATCCGGCGCACTTGCAGGTTTGACCCGTGTTCAAGGCTTTACCCAAGACGATGCACACGTTTTCTGTACGCCGGAACAACTTGTTGACGAAATCAATGCGATTATCGACTTTGTAGCAGATACAATGGCAATGTTTAAAATGGATTTTGAAGTTGAACTTTCAACCCGTCCTGAAAGCTTTGTCGGCGAAATCGAAAACTGGAACCGTGCTGAAGCAGGCCTAAAAGAAGCAATGGAACGCCGCGGAATGAAATACGAAATCAACGAAGGCGACGGTGCGTTCTACGGACCAAAAATCGACTTCAAAGTTAAAGACGCAATCGGCAGAACTTGGCAGTGCGCAACAATTCAATTAGACTTCAATTTGCCTGCCCGTTTCGATATCAAGTACCAAGACAAAGACGGACAATTAAAAACTCCGTTGATGTTACACCGCGTAATTTTCGGCTCAATGGAACGTTTCCACGGTATCTTAATCGAACACTTTGCCGGCGCATTCCCAACTTGGCTTGCACCAACTCAAGTAGCAATCGTGCCGATCAGCAACGAAAAACACGCTGATTTCGCAGCAGAAGTCTACAAAAAAATGCGTGCAGCAGGCATCCGCGCAAGACTTGACGATCGTTCAGAAAGTATGAACTACAAAATCCGCGAAAGCTTGCAGGATAAAAAAGTTCCTTATGTGTGCGTTATCGGCGACAAAGAAATCGAAACGAACTCTGTCGCAGTCCGTGCACGCGGAATCGGCCAAGTCGGAACATTTAAAGTTGAAGATTTCGTGGAAAAAGTTGCAAACGAAATCAAAGAACGCAATATTGACTCATTTGCAAAAGCAACCGCAAATGTTTAAACATTCATACATATTGCATGACAAAACGAACCCGCCAATTGGCGGGTTTGTTTTGCCCTTAACCTTAAATTTTATACTTGCATTTTAATTTCAAAATTCTATTGAACGACTCATCTATTCTTTGCGCCAATGCAAAGTCATCATCGGCCAACAACGCAATTTTCTCGATGATTTCAATAGTTTCCGGCGCAGAATTTCTAAATATAAACATATCTAATCCGGCCTTTATGCCTCTTACACAAGCATCTAATGGCGAAAACATCGCCGAAACTCCCTTCATAACCATATCATCTGAAATCGCAATACCTTGAAACCCGAGAATTTCGCGCAGATAACATATTGCATTATTACTCAATGATGTTGGCAATACATTTTCATCAAAACAAGTACAATGCAAGTGCGCCACCATCACCATATCTATTCCGCCATCAATAGCTGATTTAAATGGCGCAATGTGCCAACGTTCCATATCACCTAGCGACAAATCAATCCTCGGAAGCCCCAAATGACTATCCACCGCGGCATCACCGTGTCCGGGAAAATGTTTCACACAAGGAATTATACCGTTTTTCTCGTAAGTGCGAGAAACAAATTTTTCGGCCGCAATTACCTCTTCTGTTTTATTAGAAAAGGCCCGCTCGCCAATGATAGGATTTTGAGGGTTTGTATTAACATCAATGCAAGGTGCAAAGTTTAAATTGACACCATATAGTGACAACTCCTGCGCTATTTCTTTTGTTTGTTTCTCTAAAACACCCTGTTCATAAGCAAAACGCGCGGACAAATATCTCTTACCGCCATGAATATTTTCGGTACGCTCAACTCGTCCACCCTCTTGATCAATAGATAAAAAAGGGGGGATAAGCGCACATTTGCGACACTCATCAGTGACGTTTTTAAACTGTTCCGACGAAAATATATCGTTAGTAAAAAATATTACACCACCAAGTCCAGCCCTAAGTGCAGCCTTAAAGCCACTACCCTCAGTCCCTAGTATGAACATCTGATAAACTTTTTCGCGCAAGGTCGGCATTATTTTACCTTTGAATAAAACTCTAGCATTGGTGCAAAATCGCCCGTTTCAACAACTTTTTCAATTTTATTCAGCAAAAGTGACTCATCTGCAACACCTGCCATATTTACGTTTGCAGGCAATTTCAAATCTTGTGCTTTACTAACTTTTACAAAGCCTTCATTCACCTTCAAAAATTCTTCGTAATCGTCCAAAACAGTCAAATACATACCAGGAACGTCAAAATCCTTGCCGCAGTAGTATTTCATATCTTTTTTAAACTGCATCAAATATTCTCTAAGGAATTGAACTTCCTCAACGTTATCGGCCTCAACATATTCGCCACCATAACAAATATTGTTCATTATTAGCTGTTCCGGGTGATTTTTAGCAACACCGGCCCACAAAATACATCCCGCGTAAAACCCGATATTGCGTTCTATCAAACGCCATAACTTTGCACTATACATCTTAAAATGTTGTTTCTTTTGAGAAAATTTCAACGAATCTAAATTATAATAAAAATTACTAATATCACGTGATATAAGCGACAAATGCACCGTAAAGCCGGGATCAAATTCAATTCCTTCAGTCAAATTAATCATAAAAACTCCTAATATTCTTGTACATACTGTAAGCTTAGCATGCAAAAGAAAAAAGGCTCTAGTTTTAAGAATATTTAACATTAAACAAATTTTTTTATGTAATTTTGCACAAGTTCGAGAATTTTAACAAGTTTAGCAGCCCAATTTCCTTGCCTCAAAATAGGCTGCAATCCTTTGAAAAAAGTCAAAACAACATAAATTTGTACAATCAACCATATTAGATTTTTTATATTTTTAATGAATTTCATTTTGTTCCCTTATCACAACAGAAGACATCAAATCGTCACCCAGTAGTGACACACTTATAACCAAATCAGAAATTTCATCGGGTTTTATAGGGGCAAATCTGGTATCTGAAAAGGCAGCCCCAAAAGTGCGCTTAACTAAGGCCTTATATAGTGGCTCTGGCGTCCGATAAGAACCACTCACTCCACGAACATAGCCGTCTTTTTCAAACGAAACAAATACTTTTAATTCTTGGTTGAATACTTCCGGCAGGTTAAAACAAGCGCCACAACCAACATGTAATTCTTTTTGTAAGTTAAATTTGACAAAATCAATAATATCTTGAGAATAATATTTTTTTAAATATTCGCAAATATTTTTTTCATAGAGAAACCAAGCGCCATAGCCACGTGTTGAAGCCATATTATAATTAACATCACCTGAATTTACCAGGCCAAGCCTTACAAATGACGAAAAGCGAGAACGCGCAAAATTCAAAATCTCCGGCAACACCTTAAACGCGCTGAAAGACTCATAAGAAACATCTTTTATGCTATTAGTTTCGATGTTTGCGGCCGTAAAATTATCCAAACGTTTTGCTTCATTATATCCAAATCCACAGCTTAAATTACTCAAAAAAACAAACGAACAAGATTCCCCATTTTGCTCCAAAATTTCATTAACAACACCAGGCACAATATCGTTGTATATGAGCGGTACAAGCTTGATTTCGGGATAACGCTTAGACAAAATTTCCAGATGAATTTTCAAAACCTCTTCGAACTCAAAGCAAAAATCTTCACTATATAGTGAATAATTTTCTTCAAATCGTTTTAAACGCTCAAAATCAACTCTGACACTTCTATCAATTTCAAGAAGTTTATCTGAAGAAAAAGTCATTAACTTGTCGGAACAATAATTGTAAGTAGGAATAAACACAATAACTGTCTTAAATGCCCTATCTAACAAAGAATACGCAGAATTCAACATCTCAGCGCAATAGGAATAAGGCGCATAAGGTAATATAAAAAGCTTAGATTTTTCATGGTTTTCAATGAATAATGTGTCACCAATTGGTGACACTTCAGAAGAACAATTAAAGCGATAAAAAGAATCAGATACGGGAAAGTTAGACATACCTGGATTATAACCCCAGACAAACCACAAAAAATCCGAATAAAGTCTAAGATTTTTTCTTGAGGATTAATAACACATCAGGCAGGAATTTAACCGCATCAACAAGCTCAAACTCCACAGAGTCATTTATATCTTGTATAGTTCTAAAATCAAACGATGATTTTCCCGAATTATCACCAAGAATTTTAGGCGCAACAAAGTTATAAATTTTATCAGCGTAAGGCAAAAACGCACCATTTAAACGTCCGCCACTTTCAACAAGTACACTCATAATACCCAATTTATATAATCGTTCAAGTACAAATTCTATATTCAACAAACCATCAACAACAGGAGCAGGCACAAAAGTAATATTTTCGACACTCATTGGTGACAAACTTTCATCGTGGAACACAAAAATTTGCCCTTGAGAGTAAATTTTCGCATTTAAATTTGTCGACAAATTCCTATCTAAAATAATCTTTTTGGAATGTAACATCGTTGGATTATCTGCTTTTACAGTAGTTGAAGAAGTCAAAATCGCATCGTATTTTTCGCGAATCAACTTCACTTCTCCACGTGCACAAGCAGAGGTTATCCATTTTGAAGACCCATTGGATGTTGCAATTTTACCATCTAAAGTTGTAGCCGTTTTAATTGCAACAAAAGTCCGTTTTTCAACTTGGTTGGTAATAAAAACCTCGTTTAAATCGCGACATTGAGCATCCATAACACCTTCGATAACTTCAATACCGGCGTCACGAAGCTTAGCAACCCCATCAACTTTAGGATTAACATCACGCATGCCAATAACAACCTTTTTTAACCCGTGAGCGATAATCAAATCTGTACAAGGCGGAGTTTTTCCCCAATGCGAACAAGGTTCAAGATTGACAAAAAGCGTACCGCCAAAAGCCTGTCCCGGTTGTAACTTCAACAACGCGTCACGCTCAGCATGGTTTAGACCATAACCGGCATGATAACCGGTCGAAATAATTTCACCGTTTCTACCCAGAACAACACAGCCCACAAGCGGATTCGGCGAAGTTTTCCCACGCCCTTTTTGCGCCAATTCAATACACATGTTCATATATCTTTGCATAATTGAATTTTACAACAAAAAATGTTATTATTGCAAAAAATAAGGAGAAGAATCATGGATATCAGATATTTAGGCCACAGCGCATTTGAATTTTCACACAACGACAAACAAGTTTTAGTAGACCCGTACATTACAACGGATAAATATAACTGGCATGAACGCAATATTACAGATATATTCTTGACCCATGCCCACAGCGATCATATAGGTCAAGCAATCGAGATTGCAAAAGAAAAAAATGCGACCATTACCGCAGTATTTGAACTTGCAAATTACTGTCGCGAACAAGGATGCAACGTTAATCCTGTAAACCTTGGCGGCAGGGTTGTTCACGAATGGGGAAGTGCAATCTTCCTTCCGGCTTTCCACTCCAGCTCTTTACCTGACGGACGCTATGGCGGACACGCAGCTGCAATATTTTTCGATATCGACGGCGCAAGAATTTATCATGCCGGCGACACCTGCTTACACGAAGGCATGAAAACAGTTAAAGAACTTTATCGCCCACAAATAGCTATGTTACCTATCGGCGGTAAATACACTATGGACGCGGAACACGCTGCAATCGCCGCAAACTGGATTGGCGCACAAAGAATTGTACCGATGCACTTCAACACCTTCCCTGAAATCAACTCCGATTTGGAAAGATTTGCCGCATTACTCCAAAACAACAATTCAATGCTTTTTGCGCTCGATCCAAATAAGCAATAGCCTTCTAGGGCTATTGTTTGACAAACGTTTTAGATTTCTAATAAGAAATGAAACGAGGACAAATATGAAAGTTTTATTTATAATCGACAGAGTTGAATTAAAATATTTTGAATTCAACAATTTGGTGACGAATTTTTGGCTGATAAAAGGCTTACTTGAAAAAGGCGCAGAAGTTGATATCGCAACGATTGATAATCTTGGTGTCAAAAATGGCGTAGCGTATGTTAACGCGCGTAAAAGTTACGAAAAAGACTCAAACATTTTCTATGAAAAAAATTTAATCCATAAGGAAATTGAAAGCTATCAACTGGTAATGTTTCGTCCTGATCCGCCGGTAGACTTGGACTATATCAACGCGACTTATGTTTTTGACTTTGTCGATGAAGGTAAAACGCGTATCCTAAATTCTCCTCGGGCAATAAGAAACTTCAACGAAAAATTTCACGCGGTAAAATTTCGACATCTAATGCCGCAAAACCTCGTTTCCAGTTCGCCCAAAGATATTCTGAACTTTTTAGACGAACACGAACACTTGGTATTGAAGCCATTGAACGCGTGTTTTGGCTCTGGCGTAATGCTTCTAAAAAAAGGTGACTTAAACACAACAGCTATAATCAACACAATGACCGCCAATTCAACACGCATGGTCATGGTTCAAAAATATTTGGAAAAAGCAATTAATGGCGATAAACGGGTACTTTTTCTTGGCGGGGAAGTGCTAGATTATGCGGTACAAAAGCTACCCGGCAAAAACGATTTCAAATTCAACGACCACTGCGATAAAAATATAATTCGTGCGTCACTTACACCTGAAGAAAAAAACAACTTCGCCCCAATTGCCAAAGAACTTAACAAAATAGGTATTCCGATGGCCGGACTGGACGTTATAGACGGAAAAATCATCGAAATAAATGTCACAAGTCCATGCTATTTTATAAAAGAAATCAACCAACATTTCAACATAAATCTTGAAGAAACGCTGGTTGATTACATTCTGAATTTAGCCTAATTCTGACGCTTTTTTTGTCGTATCTGCAATAACTTTTTCAAACATTGCGGCAGAATTCTCACTCTTCATCGTTTGAATTCCGACAAACGTACATCCGCCTTTTGTTGCAACGTTGTCAATCAAGTTTTGTACAGTTAATTCGCCACGATTCTCGACCATTTTAGCCGAACCTAAGGCCGTTTGCGTAGCAAGAAGAAGTGATTTTTCATAATCTAACCCAAGTTTTTCCCCTGCACGCGCCATATCTTCAATCACTTGATAGAAAAAAGCAGGCCCGGAGCCGGAAATCGCCGTCAATACGTCAATTTGTCTTTCTTCTATTTGAATACTTTTTCCGACAGATGCCATCAAATCAAGTACAAAATCAACGTCATCCTCGTTGGCCAATGAACCCGGGGCAACACCCGCCATGCCAACGCCCAAAAGCGCCGGCGTATTTGGCATAACCCTAACAATGCGATGTTTCGGCAAAACTTTACCAATTTTTTCAGTAGAAACACCCGCCGCAATAGAAATTAACAATTTCGTTTCATCAAAAACAGGTTTAATTTCTTCCAAAATATTCAAAACGTACATCGGCTTGGTCGCAACAACAAGCACATCAACCCTTTTAGCTAATTCCATATTATCTGACAAAACCTCAACACCCAACTTCGACGACGCAAGTTCGGCTATTTCGTTATTAACCTCAGAGCCGATTATTTCAAAATTACCACCCAGGCATGATGACTTTACCCCCTTAATTATAGAGCCCGCCATCTTTCCGCAACCGATAAATCCAATCTTTAACACTTTTTTGTTCATAAAATTTAACCTCATGCTTCTATTTAGTTGACTATTTGTTTTCTTTGGTATAACATAAAAATAAATCTGATTAAACTAGCAAAGGAAATAAGAAAAATGAAACGTACACTAGAAGGAACTAAAAGAAAAAGACAAATGGTTAGCGGTTTTAGAGCTAGAATGGCAACCCCTGGCGGACGCGAAGTTTTGAACAGACGTCGTGCAAGAGGCCGTCACAAGTTGGCTATCACAGCGAAAGAACGTGCATAATTTACAAAAAAGTGCCGAAAGGCTCTTTTTTGTATTGCGGAAAATATCAGAGAAATTTCGTGTTAAAAAAAAGGTACAGACTTAAAAGCAGACGAGCATTTAATGCAGCGTATAAATCTAAGAACTCCACCCACAAGGGCGGAGTATCTTTGTTTGTAGGTCCGCAAAAAAGCGACCCCTCATTGATTACCAGAGTTGGTTTTGTAGTCAGCAAAAAAACTCACAAACGCGCAGTTAGACGCAACAGACTTCGCAGAATTATCCGCGAAAGTTACAGATTGCTTCAAAAAGAAAACGCTCTTGGCGCTTCTCAAGAATATTGTTCACTTGTTTTCGTCGGAACTCCAAACGCTCTTGACAAAACATTTCGCGAAATGAAGCACATCGTCTCAGAACTTCTCGCGAGGATTTAACAATGCTGGAAGGTCAATTTGTAGACAACGCGTTCAAGTTTGACAGCCTCAGATACTATGCCGTTAGCCCCTCTCAAAACTTTTCCACGTACATTGGAGGGAACTCCATCTACAAATATTCACTCAAAGAGTCCGACTACCCCACAATAATCCTTACAGATCCGCTAAAAGACCAAGACGGAAATGTATTAATTCCCGGGCACTACGAGCTTGCATTATCAGACCTCAAAGACTTTTTCATTCTTATGCAATCCAAAAAGCCGCTGGCAATCTTTCCGGTCTTTAAAATCGAAGAAGATATCTCTGAAGAAGGCTTAATTGAAGACAAAAAACTTCAAAAATTAAAGAAAAAACAAGCCAAAGAACGCGAAAAAGTCAACAAAAAACGCAGAGCTGCGGGCATGAGCGGAGACGAAGAAAAAATCTTAATGGAAGCATCTATTGAATACGTAAAAGACGGTGATTATTACTTGATAAAATATGAACGGGACAAAATTCGAGCTTGGAGCGCAATAAAAAGTTGGTAAAATTTCACCAATATGATATAATGAACAAAAGGGGAAAGTCATGCGCCAATCATCACTTTTAGATATAATTTCACCAATAATGGTCGGGCCATCAAGTTCACACACGGCAGGTGCCGTTCGCTTAGGACTTCTGGCAAAAAATGTTTACGATGAACCAATCAAAAAAATCACGTTTAAGCTTTACAATTCCTACGCCCAAACCGGCAAAGGTCATGGTACCGATAAAGGTTTATTGGCCGGGGTTTTAGGGCTTACAGTTGACGACGTCAGGATTAAAGATATTTTCAATTCCGATATTGCAAAAAATATCGAATACAAATTCGAATATTACAGCGATTTTAACCGACATCCTAACGCAGTTGATTTTATCTTTGAAGGGAAAAAAACGATGCGAATTTCCGGCGAATCAATAGGCGCAGGCGAAATCGCAATCCGAAAAATTAACGATTTTACAGTTAAATTTACCGGCAAATACAACACCCTTCTTCTGGTTTACCGTGACGTCAAAGGGATTATCTCAAAAGTCAGCACTATAATACAAGAAGAAGACGTCAACATCGCATCTCTTCACTGCGACCGAAGCGGTAAAGGCGAAACCGCCTCCATGTGCGTTTGCATCGACGGAGAATTGAATGAACACGCAATGCGAAAAATTGAAAATATTAACCATCTTGATATGGTAAGATATGTAAGGAAACTAGGAAATTGAACATAAATACATTTGATGAATTGCAAAAAATTTGCGACCTTGAAAACAAAAAGATCTACGAAATTGCCCAAGAAAACGAAGCGCTAAAAAACGAAATTTCAATTGAAAAATTGCGCTCTATCGTAAAATTAAATCTTGTTGCTATGAAAGATGCCATCAACACCGGCTTAAAATCATCAGAAAGCTCATACAGCGGCCTAAGTGGCGGCGATTGTCAAAAGCTACAAAACAAATACGCAGCAAAAGCGTCACTATTGGGTGTGATTTTTGAAAAAATTACAACTTACGCCCTTGCAACATCTGAAGAAAACGCGCGTATGGGCAAAATCGTCGCGTGCCCGACTGCTGGTTCTTGCGGAATCGTACCTTCAGTATTAATCTCCGTGTCGGAAGAAACAGACGCAACAGAAGACGAACAAATTAACGCGCTTATAACTGCCGGCGAAATCGGCCGAATAATTTCAAACAAAGTCCAACTTGCAGGAGCCGTTGCCGGTTGCCAAGCTGAATGCGGTGTCGCATCCGCGATGGCTGCAGGAGCGCTTTCACAACTTCGAGGCGAAAATACAGAAACGATTCTTGCAGCGGTTGCACTCGCGATGAAAAACTTACTAGGACTCACCTGTGACCCTGTTTGCGGGCTGGTTGAAGTTCCTTGCATAAAACGCAACCCATTCCTTGGGGTTCACGCTGTAACGGCCTACGAGCTAGCATCAGCCGGAATTCAATCCAAAATCCCACTGGACGAAATTATAGACACACTGGAACAAACAGGCCAGCTTATGTCACCATCACTGAAAGAAAGCTCTCAAGCAGGACTTGCAAAGACAAAAACCGGGTTAAAACTTGAACAAGAATTTTACGCAAAGTAAACACGATATTTTTACTTGATTAAAACAAAGTTCCCGCGTTTTATAACCTTAGCTAATGCTTTAATTACATCGTTATCCATTCGAATACAGCCCTTTGAGGCGTATTTACCTAGACTTGCTCGATTGTTATTTCCGTGAATAAACTCTCCTGTCACACCGCGAGCGCCTGTTTTAGGGTCAACCGTTTCCAGACAGATAATCCGCGGACCATAGTCATAAGGCTTTTTACGACGTTTACTTGATGCCGGTGCTGATTTATAAGGAAACGTTTCGACGTGTGTTACTGCGCGAATACCTTTTTCTGTAGGCGTCGATTTTTTGCCGCTTGCAACCAAAAACGCATTAACAGCATTGCCTTTATCATCGTAATGATAGAGTACATTCGTTGCTAAATCAACAACTACTGTAGCTTTGTGTTTCTTCCCCGCAATAGTTATTTCCGGGCTAGGAGCAGTATTAAGGATAAAATTACTACTCGCACCGCTTGGTTTAACAGTTTCTTCATGTTGAAAAATATCTCTATCGAGAAAACGTCCTTGCGCCTTGAGTGCAACACTCGGCAACACAAACGTACCAGCTGCCAACGCTGCAACTTTTAGACCATTCTTAATTCCGTTTACAGATAAAATTTTCATAATATTGGGGGTAAATTGATTTAAAAAATTGGGCTCAGTGGGACTGTCTTGCTCACTCGCGTTTAACGGCTACTTCACATTTTGTTCGGTGCTACTCACCTTACAAAATGTTCCGGCCTCAGCTCGTTCGCGCTCGAACCAAAGACCAAGCTTCGCTTGGTGGTTCTCGTCCTAAGTGACGATTTTTTTAAAATTTTGGGCTCAGTGGGACTCGAACCCACGACCAATTGATTAAGAGTCAACTGCTCTACCAACTGAGCTATAAGCCCATATTTAAATTCTTATGTCAATATTCTATCTCAGTTGGTAGAGCAGTCCATTATTTGAACGCTCAACCGTTTTTTTGCTTACCGGTTTACAAAACG
>JAZUCM010000101.1:0-2638 GCA_045639085.1 Candidatus Gastranaerophilus bacterium | reverse complement strand
GTCAGCCAGCGTGACGATATTGACCGATTTCGCTGCGCTCAATCGGCTGGGTTGCCGCGCTCACATCCGTTCGCTCGCAATGACGCAATGTGCATTCACCATGGCAGAGATACTTTTATCGCTAACGATAATTGGCGTAGTTGCCGCAATCACTCTGCCAAGCTTGATGGCGAATATTAACGAACGAACTTGGAACACTCAGAGAAAAGCTTTGTACGCTCGCATGTCCCAAGCCATCGCAATGATGCCACAGCTGAATGGTTACGGCGAATACGAAGGAACTAACACAGGTGGTTCCGTAACGGCAACCAAAGATACGGCGGCCGAGGCGTTTTTGACCGAAGGCTTGAGCAAAGTTTTAAAAATCAACAACATTTGCGATGCGGCCCACTTGGCTGATTGCGGAATTGCGGCGTCATTTACCAACCTTGCGGGTTCAACCAAAACATGGCCAACAAAATTGAGTGAGTTGAATAGTATGTTTACTGCAAGTCATGTTGATAGTGCGAGTTATTCTTATTTTAATCCTCAGAGCAATATTGATACTTCTGCTGCAGCATTTGAGACTCATAATGGCGAAAATATAGCTCTATATTATAACCCTCAGTGTCAATATTTTGGATATAATAATCCCAAAATGGATTGGTATTATGTTGAGCCTTTGATGTGTGCTAATTTTATTTATGATTTAAATGGAAATAAAGGGCCTAATGCTGTTGGAAAGGATATTGGTTTTATTTCTGTACTTTATAATAATGTGTCAAGTGTCGTTGCTCCGATGCCATTAATATCTGATGCGGGCACTATGGTACAGTCAGCGGCGAGTGCTGCGTGTACGGCTCAAGACTCTGAGTCTCGTCTTCCTAATCAGGATGAATTGGGTGCGATGTTCTATAATAGAGAACTTATTGGAATGGTAGCTACGGATTATTGGTCTGGTTCGGTTGTTTCGTCTAGTAGTTCAGAAACGGCGTGGGCGCAGGGGATTCATTCTGGAGTAATGTTCTCTCGTACTCAGGCTGCTCAATATTCAGTAAGATGTGTCAAACGTTAGGATAATTTTTAAAGCCTCCGTAACAAATTGTTTACATAAGGCTGGACAAATTTTTGTTTTTGATATAAAATATTCGTGTAGAAAAGAACGGATTTCCCCCGTTCTTTTTTCACTAGTTGGGGTACATCGGTAATTATGGAGGGTTTATGAAACAAGACATTAACAGGTACGAAGTTTTAGAAAAAGTTACTCCCGTTATTGAAAACACCGCAATGCGATTTGGTTTGGTGCCCGTTGAAATCGAGTTTGTTAAGGAAAATCATCGTTGGTTTTTGAGAATATTTTTATACTCTCGTGAGCGCGATGTTACCCTTGATGACTGCGAAAATGTTACCCGTAGCTTAGGTGACTTTATTGATGAATTGATTCCTGTAAAATATCATTTGGAGGTTTCTTCGCCTGGGCTGGAGCGGAAATTTAAATCTGAGAAAGAGTTTGTAATTTTCAACGGCAGGCGTATAAGTTTGAAATTAAAAAATCCGTTATCGGGTGAAACCGAAAAGATTTTCAAGGGTGAAATTCTTGATTATGACGTTAACGAAGGCTTAAAATTTTTTCGATTTGACGATGGCCAGGAAATCCTTATCCCGAAAGATAATATTCAATCTGCAAAATTATATATAGATTAATAATAAAAAGGAGAAATAATTGTGATTAAAATTGGAACAGCATTATTTGAAGCTTGTGAAGAGCTTGAAAAAGAACGTGGAATATCAAAAGAGGTTTTGATTAGTTCCCTTTGCGACGCTATTGTTGCTGCGTACAAAAGACAAATGAGAAACAAAGAAGCTACTAATATTGAGGCGATTTTGGACGAACAATCCGGCGAAATCGGCGTTTTTAGTACGAAAGTCGTTGTTGATTCAGTTGAAGATGATGAGACTGAAATTGCAATCGCGGTCGCGAAAGAAATCGACGAAGATGTTGAAATCGGTGATGAAGTTAAGATTGAGGTTACTCCTGAACAATTCGGCCGTATCGCTGCTCAATCTGCTAAACAGGTTATTACTCAGCGTATCAGAGAGGCTGAAAGAAATCTCGTTTTGAACGAGTTCCTTGATAAAAAAGGTACTTTGACTACAGGTATTATCCAGCGTGTTGAAAACCGTAACGTAATTGTTAATATTGGTAAAACGGATGCAATTATGCCGCAAAAAGAACAAATTCCGGGCGAATATTACAAGGCTGGAAACAGAATCAGAGTTTTTGTTCTTAATGTTAAAGAAACTAATAGATTACCACAAGTAATCGTATCTCATGCCCACGCTGAAATCGTTAGAGAATTGTTTGAATTAGAAGTTCCAGAAATTGAAGAAGGACTAGTTGAAATAAAAGCAGTAGCAAGAGAAGCAGGGTATAGAACTAAAATAGCTGTAGCTTCAAATGATGAAAATATTGATCCAGTTGGAGCATGTATTGGTAAAAAAGGTGTAAGAAAAGATTCTATATCTAAAGAATTAAATGGAGAAAAAATAGATATAATACCATATACTGATGATGTACCAAGCTTTATAGTTAACGCATTATCACCAGCAGAAATTCTTGCAATAGATATAAATGAAGAAGAAAATATTGCAACAATAG
>JAZUCM010000100.1:0-9848 GCA_045639085.1 Candidatus Gastranaerophilus bacterium | reverse complement strand
GTTAAACGGTTAAACGGTTTCAACGAGTTAAAGGGTTAAAAAGTTAAATGGTTAAATGGGGTTAACGTAATAAATAATGGTAAAACGTAGCGTTTATGCCATTTATAATAACGTTTATCCCTTTTAACCTTTTAACCTATCTACCATTTAACACGTGGCCCCTTGACAAACTCAAAAAATACGGTATCATGAAAGTATGTTAAACGAAAATGAAAGTATAAAGAGTCCAATAGGGGGGGGGGCGCCCCAAAGTTCTTGCTATAATTGGCGTTGCGGCTCATGTTTTGCCAAAACCTCCGACCCTGGCGAACGCAAGATTACGGAGGTAAACATGACAGAAACAAATTTTAAAAAACATGCGTCATTGCGAGGAGTGAACGTAGTGAGTGACGAAGCAAACCAGCTGAGCTGGTTCCATATTCGTACCGAAGAATGTCAAGACTGCACGTTTAGCTTATTGCCTAAGCTGACCGAGTTTAAGCGAGGTCAGTCAACCAACTTGACGACATTGACCGATTTCGCTGCGCTCAATCGGCTGGGTTGCCGCGCTCACATCCGTTTGCTCGCAATGACGCAGAGCGTTGAACGCGCGCACGGGTTAAATTCCCATAATGCCCTATCGCCCCATCAACCTAACGCCCTATCGCCTCGCGGCTACGCGTTTACCATGGCAGAGATACTTCTCTCCCTCACAATCATCGGCGTAGTCGCTGCCATTACGTTACCATCGCTAATGGCGAATATTAACGAACGGACTTGGAACACGCAAAGAAAAGCACTTTATGCTCGCATGAGCCAAGCAATTGCAATGATGCCGCAATTGAACGGTTATGGTACGTTGACTGAAGACGCTGACGGGAATATCACCGAAGATACGGCGGCTGAATCATTTTTAACCGAAGGGCTTTCAAAAGTTCTTAAAATTAATAACATTTGCGACAGCGACCATCTCGCAGATTGCGGCTTCCCTGCGTCGTTCATGAATGAGGCCGGAAGTAAATTTTCTACGCCTTCAAATATTGGCGGATTGAATAGTCTGAATATTTCTATCTCTTGGGATGGTTATAGTCAAAAACGGATTAATGCAAAGGCTGCAGCCTTTGAAACTGCGAATGGAGAAAGTATTTTAGCTTATTATAATCCAACCTGTCAGTTTTTTGAGTTTGGTGATGGTGGTGGTGCAATGTATGTTGCTGATAAAATTTGTGCAAATTTTATATATGATTTAAACGGCACTGCAGGGCCTAATACGATCGGTAAAGATATGGGTATAATTGCTGCGTTTTATCCGCTTGAATCTGTCGTTGTTTCCGTCATTCCTTATTATAAGACCGGCGATTTGAATATTACTTTTAGCGAGGCGGCATCTGCTTGTAAATTATTGGATACTGAATATCGCGCGCCTAATTTGGAAGAAATGATGACAATGATGTATAATAATAAATTTTTCAATCTTGCAGGGGCAAAATATTGGACAACCAAGCGTGAAGGAGAGCTGGCGTGGGTAGTTTCTCATACCAATAGAGCTTTTAAGCAGAGTGTTGATCTCTCCTCTGGAGTGGGTGATGGTGCGGCACTGTCTGTCAGATGTGTTAAACGATAAAATAATATTAAAAAAGCCCGAGAAATCGGGCTTTTTGTTTTGCTTATGGGAAGTTTTATATATTTTGAACGGCTTTGCTATCGCCTTCGATGGATTCTTTCAGCATTTTTTTGACTACGTCACCTTGTGTGTCAAGCATTTTGCAGACTGTTTCGATGTTTCTAACCTTATTTGTCAGAATTGTGTCTGCGTTTGTAGTTACGTTGCCGGTAATTCTTTGGTATGCGGAAAGCGCAGCCGATGAAGTACCTTGCATTAAGTTACCCATAACGAGTGCCGGAAGTCCGTATTCACCCAAATATGGCGCTGCGGATTGCATAATTCCGCCCCAACCTGAGATCAGGCCTGCGACCGGTAAAACTAAGTTTTTGGCGAAACCAAAACCGCTTGCGGTGCCGACGCCGTAGGATGTAGCACTGGCAACGTTTGCGATACTGCTGGCGATGCCTGAAGCGCCACCTGTTATGTAGCCGGTATCAGTTCCCCAGCCTGTAAGTGCTGCTGCGCCGCCGGTGTAAAAACCGTTACCCCAGATTGGTGCTGCGCCACTCGGAAATCCTGAGTAATTGTATAATGAGTCTATGCCATAAGCGTTTCCGCCTGAAACTTTTGAATGGTATGAAGTTCCGGCAACGTTCATTACTTCTGACGCGCCAAATGTTGTGGCAAAGTTTGATGGTGAAAACAGGGTGGCCATATTGTATAAAAATCCGCCGGTGCCTTCCCAGCCGGTACCTGAGCCGGTGCCGGAAACCGTAATGTCGCGTAGCTTGTCGTATGTTTCCCACAACTGAGCTTTGGCGTCGCCTGAGGCGGAGCCGAATTTGTTTGCTATTACCAGATAACTGTCGTTTTTGTAAGACATTGGATTTTACCTTTCTTATTAACTACATAAGAGTATTGACGCTTATGTATTATGAACTAAACGTTTTGAATGTCATTTCGACGTTTTTGTCGATGACTTTGGCGACGGCTTCCATTTCGGTTTGGAGTGCGCTTTGTTCCGTGTCAAGTTGTTTTAGGCGTAATTCAAGTGTTCTGTCTTCTTCTTGAATAATTTCTGTTTTTTTGTTGATATCTTCGACGGACTTTTCGTACTGTGCTTTTGCGTATTCGTACTGATTCATAGCGTCTTGATATGCCGCTTGGTCGGTCACTGTTTCTGTTTGGACTGCAAATTTCGCGGTTGAATTTTCGTATTTGATTGATGTCATTCTGCCGCTGTCGTCAAATTCAACGAATGCTTTTTCGGTGGATGAGATTTTTGTTTTAATTGCTTCTGCGTAATATGTGTTTAAATTGGTTTGGTATTCGCTTGGATTTGCGGCGTTCATTGATGAATTTGCGCTTGCAAGAAGTTCTTCTTCTGTGACGAAATAAGTTCTGCCGTAGGATTCGTAAACGTATATGCTATCATCTGTTGCGGTTGCAATTTTGTCATCCGGGTTGTCTTTACGGATTTGTTCTAATGATAGCGCAAGCGCCTTGTCTTCGCCTGCCAAATCGTGTGCATCGTATTTTGTAAGCGAACTGTTGCCGACGTGGGTTGGAATAATTCCGTTGATTGAGTAATCGACGATGTCAGCAGTTCCGGCAAGTGTTGTTTTATCGAGGAAGTGTACAACTTGGTTGCCGTCTGTGTATACTCCCAGGTTTAATTCGTCGATGGCTGCAAGTTCAGGATATTGCTTGCACAAGATGTCGTAGCGGGATTTTGACTCTACGTCTTGCGCGTTGAAATTTGTTACCATAAATCCGTCTACACTGTAAGCTGTACCATCGTTTGTAACGTTTGCAATCGGCGTAGTGGTCGTTCTTGTGTCATAACTTGTTCTGACTTGTGGGTTAATTTTGTTGTTTTTGATTCCTGTAAACACGTCTGCAAAGTGGTAATGATTTACTAAATAATTATAATCGGACGCGGCACTGGCAAGTTCGGTCATATCTTCGATTGCCTCTTCGACATTGCCGTCTTCGTATGTGTATTGAACGGTTGTAAAGTCGGTTGTGCTAGGCGCTGTCGGAACTTCGAGCGCTAAATATTGGTTGAAAGCATCTGCACTTTGGTTTGCAAGTGCCGTTCTTTCTTGGTTAATTTGTTGGCCTTCGTATTCGGTGTTAGTTTTTCTTGCGGTCAACGCTAAATATCTTGCCTGTGATGCTGCCATACCCATAAGCGCACTCTCCTTCTTATATGATAATTTTTAACTACTACATTCTTGTGTATAATGAAGATTTGAAAAAAGTCAACATTACATAACTTATTATAACTTGTATTATATTAAATGGATATACTGCAGCAGAAAAAATCATCTTTTAAAAGGATGGTTTTAAAGGAGAATCCTCTGTTTGATGTGGGTGTTTACTTGTCAGGATAAAGTTTTTGCATCATAGCTGTAAATTTATCTGCTTCTTCCTTGTATCCCGGATTTATACCGTTTTTGTCGGTTCTGTTTAAAAAATCTTTCGGGAAGACTTTACTCCAGAAAGGTAAAAGACCTTCCGGCGTTGGTTTTTGTAAGAATTTATCTTGGTGTCCGTTCCAGAATCCTGGGATGTTCGGACGATAATAGATTCCCAGCGCGTCAGAAAGTGTTGTTTGAACTTGTTTTACGTCCTGTTTGTAGTGCCATTCCATAACTTTATCAAATACTAATTCTTTGTTCTTCATCTCTTGCTCAGAGAGCTTGAGTTCTTTTTTGCAAAATTCATGGAAAAGCTTTTGCGTTTTCTTCTGTGCTTTAGTGAGTTTAGGGTTGTTAGTGTCTGTCAATTCATCAACAAATTGTCTCAATGTTGGCAAATCGTGGTTGCCGGTTAGAAGAGCGATGTTTTTATCTTTTAGGTTGAACGGAGAATTTAATTTGTCTGTTTTAACTCCTGAGCCGGAGATTCCCATTGCAATCGGCACTCGTTGACTGATAAAATTATCGCCATAGTTTTTAAAATATTCTTTGTATGTATCAGTTTGCGCAAGTGGACCAAAGTCTTCCAGAATGTACGTATCTTTTGGATTTTTTCCTACTTCTTGGGCAGTTCTAAGAAAGACATCAATAACATTTTCGCCGTTTTTATTTTTCTTGTGATAGATATCTTCAATCCATTCGGGTTCCCAAAAACCAATTCCCATCCCACCTTGTTCTACGGGCTTGAATATATCTTTGCCGTGAAGGATAGTTCCGTCAGCTTTTGTGTAAGAAGTTGGAATTGCTGCACGGTTTATGTATCCGACAAAATGATCAAGCCGTAAATCGGATGTTTTAAGTAATTGTTTTAGTGATTTTTCGTGGTAATCCCAGAATTCTGGTTCATCATAGTTGTATAGTGCGTGGTCCCAAACTTGTGTATAAGGATATGCATCCTCTGGTGGACAACCGCTAACTTTGGTAGGGCGGAAGTTTTCATCAAGCAAGAAGATATTCTTTTTCCCCCAAGTGTCGGCACCTGTTGCGCTTACGCCTACCGGGAGATCCATAATAAGGTGTATGCCTTTATTGTCAAGTTGTTCTGCCAGTTCATTGAATTGTTTGTCGTATAAGAATTGTTCAAATTTATACAGTTGAACTTCGTTGTGAAAATTTTCTTTAGAAAAGTTTTGGTCAAGTTTTTCCAGAATTGATGACGTATGTTCTTCCAGCGAAACCCCTTTAGCGCGTGCAGATTCTGGTGCAGTCTGAAGTTCTTTGTCCCAATTTGTCCATACATTGCCTTGCTTTTTAGCTATTGCGTTAAAGTTTGCATACTCATCCAGCCATAATTCATCATTTTTTGATATAAAATCATTGTATTGTTGTTTTATTGGATGATTTTCTTCTATATTTTTAAAGCGCTCAAATGCGAGTTTGAAACGTGGATTTTTCTGTTTTTCCAACGTGTCAAGTGTGAAAACAGGAGAGGTTATGTCATCAGGTAGTTCGTTTTCTTTGAGTAGATTGCCATAATCGTCGCCGACCAATTTATTGAGATTAACGATGAATTTATTTCTGCTGAAACGTCCGTCAGGGCTATATGGGCATAGATGATCTTCAAGAGCATTTAGCGGATTCATAATCCAATGTGTTTGTTTTGAATCGGCCATCCAATTGATAAACTTATCGGTTTGCGGGTCGCCAAACTGCCCGCAGTATGAACGGTGAGCCGGAAGGCTTGTTATATGCATTAAAAGGCCGCGTTGTTTTACTAACCCTTGAGCGTTTAGTCCTTCAAACGGTATTGCTTGAGGGTAAAGGTTGTGCGATGAACGTTCGAATTTGTCAGGTTGCATCGGTTTTGTTGTGTTGATTTGAGTTTTATTGTGTGCGGAGTTTGTTTTGTTAATACTTATAATATTGGAAATTGCAGAAATTTTCATAATTATCCTCTTTTGAAATTATCTTATAACAAAAAATACTTGTTTTGTATATAATGTAAATAGTATTTAAGAGGTAAATTATGATTTTAGTAACAGGCGGAGCGGGTTATATTGGAAGCCATTGTGTTTTGAGACTTTTGGAATTGGGTGAACAAGTTGTTATTTTTGATAACTTGTCGACCGGGCATATCGAAACCGTGAAAAAGCTTTCAGGGGCAGAATTCGTTAATGGCGACTTGAAAAATTTCGATGAAATTAACTCTGTGTTTAAAAAGTTTTCTATTGATGCTGTCGTGCATTTCGCAGCGTTTTCGCAAGTTGGTGAAAGTGTAAAGGAACCGTATAAATATTTTCAAAATAATGTTTGTGGCTCGATGAATTTATTAGAAGCGATGGTTAAACATAATTGTAAAAAAATAGTGTTTTCGTCTACTGCGGCGGTCTATGGTGAACCGAATTACACTCCGATTGATGAAAATCACCCCAAAAAGCCAATAAATCCTTATGGAGAAACAAAATTGACCGTCGAGATGATAATGGATGATTTTGATAAAGCTTATGGGCTAAAAAGCGTTCGATTGAGATATTTTAACGTAGCGGGGGCGGATTTGTTGGGACGCGTGGGTGAATGGCATGAACCTGAAACTCATTTGATTCCGAATGTTTTGAAATCGGCAATAAACCCAGGTAAGGTTTTTAATTTGTTTGGGGAAGATTACCCGACTAAAGACGGAACTTGCGTTCGGGATTATATTGATGTTAATGATCTGATTGATGCGCATGTTTTGGCCTTAAATTACTTGAAAAATGGTGGAGAAACGAATGTTTTCAATTTAGGAACAAAAACAGGCAGCACCGTAAAAGAAGTTTTTGCGACTTGTGAGGCGGTCACGGGTAAAAAAATCCCTTATGAAATCCATCCGCGTCGGGCCGGTGATCCAGCGGTATTAGTTGCAGATAATACAAAAGCACTTGAAATTTTGGGCTGGCATCCTTCGCGTAACTTGCACACAAGCATTTCTGCCGCCTGGAAATGGGAAAATGTTAAGAACTTTTAATTTTTAGGCAATTTTTATGCCCCAAAATACTTTATAAATTCACAGGGGATTTATAAAGGGAATTTTTGCATGTCTTTTGTTGGATGTTTATCAAAAGTTTTCACGAATAACCGCGCAAAAATGTTTGCCGCTCAACTTGATGATGTTAAATTGAAATTTGATATGTGCGAGGACGCAAAAGTAAAGTTTTTGGCCCAGAATTTAATGACGTTGTTTTCAGTAGCGAAAAGTAAGAGTTTGCAACGACAAATTGTTGCCGATGTCGAGCATCTGCTGGATACTGTAAATACCGCTCAGGGCAAATATAACAGACTTTACGCTGAGTATGCGCCACTTGGCAAAAGTAAGGCAGATGAAATTTTGGATTTATTTATGCCTAAAAGGATTTCCGGGATGGTGAATAGAACTGTTCATTCCGCGCCACGCCAAGTTAAGCACCTTGCGCATTTTGATGATTTTGAAGATATTGCAAAAATGAGCAGTATTAAGCGTTACATTAGTATGAATCCCGAAAACAAAGAAATGACATCATATCTTTGGGAAAAGTACTATTTGTCGACGCTAGAGCCGGAACAGGTTAAGCTTTTCAAAGAGATAGACGTGGAATTTGGGGTTAAATTATTTACTGATAAAAAATTCTTTGCAAATGAGATGAGTTCTAATTATGTGCGATATATTCGTGATGAACTTGCAAACTTTAAAGCCGCAAGTGGTGGTACCGCGGAATTTCCTCCGTTACTTGATGTTAGTAAATTTGACGTGATGTTGAATCGCGAAGGGGCCAACGGTGTAGCGGTATGTCATAAATTTCAAAATGCTCGTTTGGCTCAAGGGGGTACGAGGATTGCGCTTCGTTCTCCTGAATGTATAGTGGATTCTTTGCGCCACGAACTTTGCCATTGGTTTGATACAAAGGTTAAGAGTATAAAAATCGGGCTGAAAAAGGCTAAAATTTCCCAAGCCGAAGAACTAGAGATGCAAAACGCCGGTGTTACGAATACATATTATGCAAGAACTAATGAAAATGAGTGGAAAGCGGTCTGGGGTCAGGGCTCAATGCCAAAATACTCGCCGGAATACAAACAAAAAATGGTTGCCAAAGGGCTTCCGGCTTGGATTGTAGAGCTGGACGATGTTTACATGGCAAAATATCTTAAACTTACGACCGATAAAAATATGTTAAAAAACGTCGATGAGATCGAAAAAGCTTATAACGGTCGGATTCCGAACGAACTTGCTATCCAATTACTTGACAAACCTCAAAATAGCGAAGGTATTAACAGATTACTCAAAATAAAAGATCGCTTCGGTAATAAATGTTTTGAATGTTATTTGGATAGTTCGGATATAGGCAAATCATTGTCGCCTGAACGCTTGGACGCACTGGAACGAGTTTCAAAAATTCGCGTAAACGGTGAAAATCCGTATGAAGATTTGATGGGTGTGATGCTTGCTTATGATAATTTAAGCGCAAAACAAGTGCAAAAACTCTGCGTAAAACTCGAAAAATATGCTCAAAAAGGTAAAACGTATGACCTGAGAGCCTTGTTTGATAGATATTTCCCGCTTAAAGAACGGCTTAAGCAGGCGATGTAACAAATGTAACACCCTAGTCGTTTTTTAGGCAATTTTTATGCCCTTAAATACTTTATATAAATAAGGAATTAAGGGATATGGGATATTGGAATACTGCCGCGGTGGCGTTAAATGGTATTAATATGGCGAATTCTTGGAATGCTCCACTTCCGGGCCCTTCGCGTGTGGATTATTCATCTTATGCGCCTGCGTTTTCTTATCATCGCAATTTTAATTTTTCTGATTTTGGAGTCGGGCGTTATTCAAATTCAGGCTACGGTTTGTTGTCAAAATTCCCAACTCCGACATATCAATCGTTTGCACCGACGCCAATTAATACTTATAAATTCGGATTGTTGACATCGGCTTCAAAAACTAAAGTCAGAGTGACAGGCGTCGGTTCGCCTGCAAGTGTTAGCTCTTCCGCCTCAGTTGGCGTAAAGTCTGAATATGCAAAACTTTCTCAATCTGCTGCGCTAAAACAAGCCGCTGGCGATTCGCGCCTGGAATCAATAGCTGCTGGTGGAATCGGTTGGAGAGTCTCAACAGCAGATTTTCAAAATGACATAATGTTCGCTACTGCCGGGACAACGGAATTATTAAACAGTGTTGTTAAAGAAATCAGGAAAAAAGATGAAACTTTTAGTTTGACCGTTACTTCCGCGCTTGGTACAAAGACTTCTCCGCACAGAGCACGTGGGCATTATAATGTGGAGAATGTCAAGCTTGATTTTGGGGGGCAAATGAGTAAGGCTAAAGCCGAAAAAGTTGCTCAACAATTGATGGCAACTGGGAAATTTGATTTTGCCAACCCTGAATGTGACGGCCGAACATATCATATTGATGCACAATTTAAAAAAGAATTCTTAGCGTAAAAGCCTCGATATTTCGGGGCTTTTCTGTTGTGTGTTAAGAATTGTTACGCGAAATGGGGCTATTTTCTCAAGTTTTAAAATCGCCTTGCCGACATGCATGTCACGGAACGGGCGACTGTTCCAAGAGACAGAACCACGGATTACGAACAGGGTCGAATGTAATTCGGTGCAAATAGGACAAACGCACACAAAAGCGTGAAAGGGATACCACTATGGGTATGGCAGCATCTCAAGCCAGGTTCTTAGGCTTGACAGCAAGGATGAATAACGTTGAATATGAAGGGCAGCAGATTAACCAACAAAGAACTGCGCTTTCTAACAAAACAGCGTCATATTACACCGATTTGTTAGGGATGGAAGTTCCGACAGCTCCGTCAGTTGAGCAG
>JAZUCM010000099.1:0-4448 GCA_045639085.1 Candidatus Gastranaerophilus bacterium | reverse complement strand
ATTGAACGGTATATTCCACTATTGTATTTTGTATGATTCATATTATCATGATACCGTATTTTTTGAGTTTGTCAAGGGGTGCCACATGTTAAAAATTAACCCGCCAAAGGCGGCATAATGACTTATTGACTTTCTACCCACTTTTATTGTACTATTATAATCAAAGGGATGTGTTTGAATATGTTGGACTTGGCAAGTATAATCGAAAAATGCGGGCTGATTGAACTCAAAAATATTGAACGTTCAATCCTTAAAATTCAGCTACTCGAAAGACACTACAGTCAAGAACAACTTGTTCTGATTTACAATTATATTCTATCCAACATCAAAAACCCTGAAATTCTTATGCATACTATCAGATGCGCTGACAAAATTCGCGATATCTCAACGCTGGATTACTTGTTGGACATTCTTTTGATGAAGAATAATTTTGAGATGACACAGGAAGAAAAAGACGATTTTGTCAGCGTCCGCGCAATGAGCGCAAAAGCTATCGCACATTTAAAAGACACGGCCGCAGTGACCCCACTTTTGTACTGTTTAAACAACAAGGAAGAACATTACAAAATCCGCCTGGCTTGCGCTGACGCCCTGGGAAAACTCGGCGACAAATACGCCGTCGCGCCTCTGATTGAAGTCGTTACAGACCAAAATGAACGCTCCGTTTATGTAAAAGAATCGGCAGCTTGCGCGCTGGGTTTAATCGGTGATGTCCGCGCCGTTGAGCCTCTGGTCAATATTTTGAATGCAAACAAAGGTATTTTAAACAAATTTACATTTCTTAAAGAACGGGTTATAGAAGCACTCGGCAAACTAAAACTAGGCAATAGCGATTTTGTATTTTCTGCGCTAAAAAACTCTCTGTTAGATGAATCCTCACAAGTTCGTATCAGCGCAATCGAGGCAATTATGAACAGCGAACACCCTAAATCTTCGCAAACAATTAAACCTCTACTACAGGATAACGACGAAGAAGTCCGAAAAAACGCGCTTATTGCATTATACAATATCGACGGTCGAGACATTTTAGACGAAGTCGTTAGCCTACCGATTTACCAAGACAGCCTGAAAGAAGAAGCCCAATCCCTTATTGAAGAATATGAAACAGACGAGGAATACGATGTCAAAAAACGCCCCTAAATCAATAATTTTACTCTCGGGCGGCCTGGATTCGGTTGTAAGCCTGGCACTTGAGAAAAAAAACTTAAACATTACCCTGGCTCTCACATTTGACTATGGCCAAAAATCCGCAACAAAAGAAATTGTGGCATCAAAAAAACTTTGCGAGTTTTACAATCTGGAACACAAAGTCATAAAACTTGATTGGCTGAAAGAAATCACAAAAACAGCACTGGTTTCAGCCGAAGAAGTTCCCAGCGGCGATGCGCTCAACAACGAAGAAAATTCAGCAAAAGCCGTTTGGGTTCCAAACCGCAACGGGTTGTTCCTAAATATCGCCGGCGCGTTTGCGGATGCACAAGATTTCTCACACATAATAATCGGTGCGAACAAAGAAGAAGCGCAAACATTCCCCGATAACACAAAAGATTTTATCGAGCGAGTTAACGCAGAATTTGAGTTTTCAACCCGTATAAAACCGCAAGTTGTCGCCCCTCTTATCGACTGCGACAAGGTTGAAATCGTTAGACTAGCCCTTGAAAACAACGTTCCGCTCGAAATGTTAAACAGTTGCTACAAAAATACACAAAAACATTGCGGAATTTGTGAGTCTTGTGTTAGACTAAAAAAAGCGCTCCACGCAAACAACGACACTTTTTTTATAAAAAAACTTTTTGAGGAATAAAACATGAAAACCCTTTTTATAAACGAAAATATAAAGTACGAAGGCCACCAGCTTTGCCCCCACTGGATTTATAAAAATTTCAAAATCCAAGGGGACGCGATAGTCGCATTCATCGGGGAATGCGAAGTAAAATTAACCGAAATGGTCGACATAGAAGACGTCATCAACAACGAACCAATCTACAGCAAATCAATGTTGAGTTTCATCTCAGAACAATTTAACATTGAACTGGTAGAAGGAGTTTTCCGTCAACGACTATTAATGTGCATTATAAAAGAATCCCTTGAAAAACGCGGTGTTAAAGTCACTCGCGACGGTGACGACCTTTTTGTAAACGATAAAAAACTTTCGGTTTCTATCGCCACAAAATCAATAACATCAACGCTTATTCACACAGGATTGAACATTACATCCGCCGGCACACCTATTCCAACCGTCGGATTAGAAAGCGACTTAGGTATCCAGGATATTAATTGCTTTGCTGAAGAAATTATGCTAAGATATTCTCAAGAAATAGACGACATAATTATGGCAAGCACAAAAGTCAGAGGAGTTTAAACTTATGCCAAGAGTTGAGCAAGTACAACAAAAAGCACTCGAAGAATTCAGAGAACGTAACAGAAACGCATCAAAACGAAAGAAACAAAAGAATTCGCGCCAATTTGGAGAGGCCGTAATCACGTTTGCATGCCTATTTTTCTTGCTATCACTCTTATTTTTACAAGTCGCGAAAAAAATGACGCCTAAAATAGACACCTCTATCGGCAGCAATGCACCACAAGAGGTCGAGGCAGAACCCGTTGAAGCCAAGGGCACTATTGATGACAGACTTAAATTAATCCAATTTAACGACACACTTGCAGCCGGAGAAATTCGTCGCCAAAAAGAAAACGACATTTTCAACGAGGCGTTAGACGAAAGAGTTGTCCTGCCAAAATCCGGCAAATCACGTCCGGCCTTAGATGAAAACGCGCCGCTTAATGACAAAGTTCAAGATATAATTGCGCGCAACCTAACCGATGTTCAAACCATAGAAACAGTACGCGTACCCGATAAAACACCAACCCCAGACGCGGCGCCGGTTCCTCAAACACCTGCTACAAAAACACCGATTACTCAAGCCCCAACCCAAACAGAAACATTGGATAACCGAATTTCCGCGATTCAATCAACCAACATTGTGTTGCCAAAATCAGCTAACTACAAAGTGCTGGTAGGCAGATACCAAACCGCTGAACAAGCACAGCTTGCCAAAACAATTATCCGCGAAACCTCACTGGGCCAAAACGCGTTTGTGAAACTTATAGACAACGTTTACACAATCCAAATCGGCTCATATTCAACCCAAGAACAGGCCGCAACCGTTGCAAACGAACTCACAACAAAAAGTTTCCCTGCACGAGTCTATTATGAAAAGCCGCAACCGGCAGACAGCACAGGGAAAACTATTTTTTAAAACCTAGCGCTTGACACACAAAACAGACAACGATACCGTACGCGGTTCAACATAACATTCTCCTGTAGTAAAACTCATATGTAAAGCTTTCACTGGAGATACTACTGAACTAGACCAACTATTACCTACTATTTTTGAACCCACGAGATTTCGATTATAAAATACCGCCATAAGTTCATCAATATTGGCAACACGCACATCCGGCCCTTGTGCCGTACAAGCCGAACTTGCTTGATATTGAGTAAAACCGGCACCATCATCCACACGAGCAGACAACGGCATCGGGGCAACAACATTCGTATCATTTGAATATAAAGCCGTTATAAAACCAATATCTTTGCCCACTGTATTAGGCCCCTTATTACCATTTAAATCATATATAAAATTCGCACACATTTGAGATTGACTATACCGAGCATAATCAAATTTTTCATTATCTGTACAGTGCGGATTATAGTACAACGCAACAGTTTCTCCACCCAGAGTTTCAAAAGCTGCAGCCTTAACATTGGTCTGCGAATAAGAATAGGATTTTGACCAAGTTGATGCGCTTATAAAATAAGAGAACCCAACAAATTTATCGTTCATTTCATCCAAATTCTTAGGCCAAAACATAGTAGAACCGATAAGATTGACATACGATGTCGGAACGCCACAATCTGCAAGGTGTTCAGAGTCGCAAATGTTATTGATTTTTAGCACCTTACTTAAACCTTCGGTTAAAAATGACTCAGCTGCGGTATCAGCCGTAACGCTTCCGCTTTCATCTTCTGTTAATGTTCCATAGCCTGCAATCTGTGGCATCATTGCAATTGCTTGGCTCATTCGCGCGTAAAGTGCTTTTCGCCGAGTATTCCAAGTGCGTGCGATAATGTTCGCCATCAAGCTCGGCAACGTGATTGCAGCAACTACGCCTATTATCGTTAGCGATAATAAAATTTCAGCCATCGTGAATGCAACGCTCTGCGTCATTGCGAGCGAACGAATGTGAGCGCGGCAACCCAGCCGATTGAGCGCAGCGAAATCGCTCAATGTCGTCACACTGGTTGACTGACCTCGTTGAAACTCGGTCAGCTGGTTTGCTTCGTCACTCACTGCGTTCGTTCCTCGCAATGACGCATGTTTTTTAAAATTTGTTTCTGTCATGTTTACCTCCGTAATCTTGCGCTCACAAGGGTCGGAGATTTT
>JAZUCM010000098.1:0-16208 GCA_045639085.1 Candidatus Gastranaerophilus bacterium | reverse complement strand
ATTGGTAAACTTCTTTTACGTTTGGATTAGAACGTAAACGGTCTTTTTCTTCTTTACTAAATTTCATTGGTGTACCTCTTTCTTTATTTTACTACTTCCTAGCCGCTTGTCCAGGTTTTCGGGTACACTTCAATTCGTGCGCCAAAGCCGCACTAGTTAATGAGGATTAACGTATATAAACAATAATAAAAATGCTACAACTTATTCATTATTTATTACCTATAACCCTTATTAATTCATTAACTGATTAACTTATTAACTCATCCCGAAAAGCCATGCTCCATGCCTAATAAAAAAACATGAGCATGAAAAATTTACAATTGTAATATTTACAAATAATCGGGTTTCGCAACTGCCACAATGCAAAGAGGTGATTATTAAGATTTGGTAAAAGGGCTTTACAGAATATGTTATTTATCTTAAAATAGATAAAGACAGTTAGTGGGAGATTTGGTTATATTCATATGACCATTACAAAAATAAAGAAATTGGGACTGGGGGCATTATGCAAAACGCATACTCTACAAACGGAAATAACATAGTTGAATTTAACACATCAAAATCTGCTGATATCTTGAAAGTAGCAGATGAAAGAAGGACTGCATTTCTTCAAACAAAACCGAGAAATACGGTATATGTGGTCAAAAAAGACGGTACAAAAGAAGAATACAATGTACAAAAAATTATCAATGCGGTCAATAAATCTGCCGCAAGAATGTTGGTATCATTATCAGAAGAAAATCTCAAAGAAATTTGTGATTTCGTAACACAAAGAGTTAACCAAAGAGAAGGCGATACCGTCGAAATATTCGAAATGCACAATCTTGTCGAAGGTGCATTAGAACACCTGTATCCGACTGTTGCCCAAAGCTATAGAAATTATAGAAACTACAAACAGGATTTTGTTAGCATGCTCGACAAAGTTTATCAAGAATCTCAAAGAATTATGTATATCGGTGACAAAGAAAACTCAAACGCCGATTCTACACTCGTTTCAACAAAACGTTCTTTGATTTTCAATGAACTTAACAAAGAATTATACAAAAAATTCTTCTTAACAGTCGATGAATTACAAGCTATCAGAGACGGTTATATCTATATCCACGACATGTCCGCACGTCGTGATACAATGAATTGCTGTTTGTTCGATGTGGCAAAAGTTCTTGAAGGCGGCTTCGAAATGGGTAACCTCTGGTACAACGAACCTAAAACCCTTGACGTTGCGTTTGATGTCATCGGCGACATTGTTATGGCCGCAGCGAGCCAACAATATGGCGGTTTTACAGTGCCGGAAGTCGACAAAATCCTGGCTCCTTACGCTGAAAAAACTTACAACGCAAGATATAACAAATATATTTGTCTTGGTCTATCCTTTGAAAAATCAAGAGAAGAAGCTTTAAAAGACGTTCAAAAAGATTTTGAACAAGGTTTCCAAGGTTGGGAATACAAGTTTAACACAGTAGCATCCAGCCGCGGAGATTATCCGTTCATCACAGTAACCACCGGTTTAGGCACAGATGAATACGAAAAAATGGCAACTCGTGCGATGTTAAAAATCAGAATGGGCGGCCAAGGTAAAAAATCAAACAAAAAACCTGTTCTTTTCCCTAAAATCGTGTTCTTATTTGACAAAAATATTCACGGCGAAGGAAAAGTTTCACACGATCTTTTTGAACTGGGTGTTGAGTGTTCTAAAAAGACAATGTATCCTGACTGGTTATCACTATCCGGCGAAGGATATGTTGCCGAAATGTACAAAAAATATGGCAGAGTAGTTTCTCCGATGGGCTGTAGAGCGTTCTTATCCCCTTGGTTTGAACGCGGTGGCATGGAGCCGGCTGATGAAAATGACAAACCAATCTTTGTTGGTCGTTTCAACATCGGCGCAATTAGCTTGCACTTGCCAATGATTTATGCAAAAGCGAAAAAGGAAAGCAAAGAGTTTTATGATGTTCTCGATTACTACATGCAATTAATTAGAAAACTTCATATCAGAACTTACGAATACCTTGGAGAAATGAAAGCGTCAGTAAACCCTCTTGCGTACTGCGAAGGTGGTTTTTATGGCGGCAACTTGGGCATTCACGACAAAATTAAACCGTTAATGAAGTATGCAACCGCGTCTTTCGGCATTACGGCGTTGAATGAACTTCAACAACTCCACAACGGTAAATCTCTTGTTGAAGACGGCCAGTTTGCAATCGAAGTTATGGAATATATTAACGAAAAAGTTAAACAATTCAAGGAAGAAGATGGCTACTTATACGCATTATACGGAACTCCTGCTGAAAACCTTTGCGGTTTGCAAGTAGAACAGTTCCGCAAAAAATTCGGCGTGGTAGCAAACGTTTCCGATAAACCTTACGTTTCAAACAGTTTCCACTGCCACGTTAGCGAAAATATCGGACCTATCCAAAAACAAGATTGTGAAAAACGTTTCTGGGATTTATTGAACGGCGGAAAAATCCAATATGTAAAATACCCTATCGGCTACAACACAGAAGCGGTCAAAACCCTTGTGTTAAGAGCGATGGATATGGGTTTCTATGAGGGCGTAAACTTGTCACTCGCATATTGTGATGACTGCGGCCACCAAGAATTAAACATGGATGTTTGTCCTAAATGTGGAAGTAAAAACCTTACAAAAATCGAACGTATGAACGGATATCTTTCATACTCAAGAGTAAAAGGTGATACCCGTCTTGCAAAACATAAAATGGACGAAATTGCGGACAGAGTAAGTATGTAGCGGATTTTGCGTAGTGCGCCGTGTGAGTGCATAGCACGAACCCAGCACGAAGTAGCGAGGACAATGCGAATGACAGCGATAGCGAAATGAGTTACTTGTCCGAGTGGAGCAATAATCCAAGAACGGATTTTGCGAAGCACGCAAGACTCTAAGGCGTTAAGGCGATAAGACAATAATGAAATTAATTTATTGAAAACATTATCTTATAAAACAACCTTAACGAACTTATAGCCTTATAGACTTATCGCCCTATCGCCTTTTCTCAAAAGTTATACAAATAAACACTTGAGGATATATAAAAAATGAACTACCACAACATAACGAAAGATGACATGCTAAACGGCGACGGATTAAGAGTTGTACTTTGGGTTGCAGGTTGCAATCACCACTGTCACGGCTGCCAAAATCCTATCACTTGGGATGTCGGAGGCGGAATCCCTTTTGACGACGCAGCAGAAGAAGAATTGTTCGAAGCTTTAGGCAAATCGCATATTTCCGGCATTACGTTTAGTGGTGGCGATCCCCTACATCCGTTTAATCGTTCAGAAGTTGCTCGTTTGATTAGCAAATCCAAAGAACTTTATCCAAATAAAACTGTGTGGCTTTACACCGGCTTTACTTGGGAAGATATCCAAGATTGCGAAGAAATCAAACAATGTGACGTCGTTGCGGAAGGTCGTTTCGTTGAAGAACTTTTAGACAACAACTTGCATTGGGTGGGAAGCTCAAACCAACGCGTAATCGACGTTCAAGAAACATTTGAAACAGGAAAAATTGTTCTGCATAACACATAATTCTTGCACTATTTTATAAAAAGTGTTATAATTAGCTTATGGAAATTCTTAGAACAAAGATTGACAATGAAATCAACAAAAGGCAACTGGTTATTCAGTTGTTGAGTTTGCTGATCGGTGGATTAATAGGTTTGCTATTTGTAGATATTACAGTAAAAACTATTATTCTTATGTTGGTAGGGTTGTACTATGCGTTCGTGTTATTAAGCAACTATATTGAATTAAATCAAACAGTTAACAGATTGATAAAAGAAATGGAGATGAAACAATGGAAGAAATTGTACAAATAATTTTATTGATTGTATTTGGTTTATTAGGTGGTCATGCGCTAAACATTATGACAAAACCTTCCGAATATGATAATGAAACGAAATAAAATTTCAAGCGCCTCAAGAATTCTTGAGGCGCTTTGCTATTGACAAAATTGAAAAAAAATATATAATAGAATTACTTGTTTTATTTAAATTTTGTCCGCCAACGAAAGGCGGTCTGTTATGCCGAAGTAAGATTGATTTCCATTTTGTTTTAGGTAGAATGAATATATGGATAAAATATTAATTTTAGCAGTATTTGTTTTAATCTTTACAAATAATATGTGTGTTGCAAATAGTACTCAGCATCCACTTGATTCCGCTCTAGAAGAATGCCTAAAAAACAAAATTTCCACCTTTGAGATGAATGCTTGTGTTATTAAAGCCCAAAAACTTTGGCTAAAAGAACTCAAAAACGAACTTGAAGGGATAAGAAAAAAACTTTCTGATGAACAATTAATAAAATTTAACATCACCCAAGATAAATGGTTTGAATATTACAAGGCTGAAAAAAAACTTATATCAAACACATTGTTTACCAAAAACGGTGATATTAATTCCAGCTTCGGAAATAACTACTTACTTGAAATTTTAAAACAAAGAGCACTTTTCTTAAAACAATACTCCTATACATTAACATATTAATTCATTTTACCTTATTAACCTACATCATTATTAGTATAAAGTTTTAAAAGAAATAAAAAGCGGGGCGCTCGAATGAGCGCCCCGGGGTTCTATAAGCTTTAAATTATGCACAAAGTGCCAGCAAAATACCTGCTGCAACGCCGGAACCGATTACACCTGCAACGTTTGGCCCCATTGCGTGCATCAACAAGAAGTTTTGAGGATTTTCCTCTAAACCGACTTTGTTGGAAACACGTGCCGCCATCGGAACAGCTGAAACACCGGCAGAACCAATAAGTGGGTTGATTAACGGTGTATTTGCACCAGTTAATTTATTATTCAATTTAATAAACCAGTTCATAGCTTTTGCAAACAACACGCCACCTGCAGTTGCAAGCGCAAATGCTGTAATACCAAGTACCAAGATGAACAATGTTTGCATATTCAAGAATTGCTCTGCTGATAATTTTGAACCAACAGATAATCCTAAGAAAATAGTAACAATGTTAATCAATGCGTTTTGCATAGTGTCTGAAAGTCTTTCTACAACACCACATTCTTTACATAAGTTACCGAATGTCAACGCACCAATCAACGGACAAGCATCAGGTAATAAAATTACGCAAAGAGAAAGAACTACAAGAGGGAAAACAATTTTTTCGCGTTTTGTTACAACACGAAGTTGCTCCATTTGAATTTTTCTTTCTTCCGGAGTTGTCAATGCTCTCATAATAGGCGGTTGAATTACAGGAACCAAAGCCATATATGAGTATGCTGCAACCGCAATCGCACCAAGAAGTTCAGGTGCCAATTTGGAAGTCACATAGATAGATGTAGGGCCATCAGCACCACCAATAATACCGATAGCACCTGATTGCGGCAAGCTAAATCCGAACACACAAAGCGCTAACAATAACGCTCCGAAAATACCAAATTGCGCCGCACCACCTAAAAGTGCCGTTTTAGGGTTTGCAATTAATGGGCCGAAGTCTGTCATCGCACCTACACCCATAAAGATAATCAATGGGAATAAACCTTGGTGAATACCGGCTTCATAAATAATGCCTAAAAAGCCGTGAGGCCCCGCAATATCAGCAACAGGAATATTTGACAAAAATCCGCCAAATGCAATTGGCACTAACAACAATGGCTCATACTGTTTTTTAATGCCTAACCACAATAAGAACAAACATACTAAAAGCATGATTGGAGAACCAAACTGATGTAAGAATTGTTCAAATACGTTAGTAATATTAGGATCAGCAGGAAGAACAAAGTTTGCAATACCTGTTGAATTCCAGAGTTTTTCTAAACTTTCTGCTAAATTCATCTTCTATCCTCCTAACCTACTGTAGCCAATATTTGACCCGCTTCAACTTTATCACCTTGAGAAATTTCAATTGATTTGACAATTCCGGCGCAAGTTGATTTGATTTCAGTTTCCATTTTCATCGCTTCAATAACAGCAATAACATCGTTTTCTTCAACACTGTCACCTTCTTCAACTAAAACCCTCAACACGTTACCTGGAAGACCCGTTTTAATTGGAGTTCCTTCACCGGTAGATGCTGAAGATGAAGAAGCTGATTCGCAACCTGCTTTAACGTTGATATCATAAGTTTTGCCGTTAACAACAGCTTTATCACCATCAACTTTAACAGCATATTTTTTACCGTTAACTGAAACAGTGTAACCGCCGTCAGCTGATGCAACCGCTGTAGGTGCTGCTGCAGCCGGTTTGTTTGCAGTTTTATTAACAGAAATTTGGCCTTTGCCTAACAAGAAGTCAACACCTTTATCAACATTGCCATCTTTACAAGCTGCTGCAATGAATAAGTTTTCATCTGTCACAGGAAGTCCTGCAGCTTCTAATCTGGCTTTAGCTGCTGCCACACCTTTTTCAGGATCTTTATCATTGATATCGACAACTTTTTCTGTTGTTGGAGCCATATTCATTTTTTCTTCAGCCCATTTCACAAGTTCAGGATCCGGCTCACAAGGGGTTTTACCGAAATAGCCTAAAAGCATTTTTGCATAACCCGGGTTCGCAACTTTCCAATCACCTTGAGTTGCGTTCAAGAACGCTTGTTGTGCGTAGAATTGAGAAACAGGTGTTACAGAAGTTGCAAAACCGCCTCTTTCCACACATTCTTTCATTGATTGAATAAGCGCAGGGAATTTATCCAACATACCCATATCTTTCAATTGGTTAACTGTTGTTGCAGTAGCGCCACCAGGTAACGGAGCTTGGATAAGAATTGGGTTGACCGCCAATGAAATCGGATCAAGCGGATAATCTTTCATACATTCTTTGAAGATTTCTTCCGTTTCCATAATTTTTTCGATATCCAAACCTAAATCATAGTCCGTACCTTTCAACGCGTGCCACATAGAAATAATATCAGGTTGGCCTGTACCGCCGGAAACAGGTTTCATTGCCAAGTCAATACCATCAGCGCCACCATCAAGAGCCGCTAAGTACGCTGCTAAACCGGTACCTGCAGTTTCGTGAGAGTGGAAACGAATATGAGCATCTTGGCCGAGCAATTCACGAGCCATTTTAACTGTTTCGTAAACTTTTCTAGGGTTTGAAGTACCTGATGCATCTTTGAATGCTAAGCTGTCAAACGGCAAGCCTGAATCCAAGATGTTTCTCAAAACTCTTTCATAGAAAGCAACATCATGAGCACCTTCACAACCATAAGGAAGTTCCATCATCGTGATTGTAACTTCGTGGTCCATACCATATTTTTTGATTGAATTTGCAGAATCAATCAAGTTATTAACGTCGTTCAACGCATCGAAGTTTCTGATTACGTTTACGCCGTGTTTTGCGAACATTTTTGCGTGCAAATCAATAACGTCACGTGGCTGAGAGTTAAGTCCGACAACGTTTACACCACGTGAAAGTGATTGTAGTTTAACATCCGGGCCAACTGCTGCACGGATTTTGTCCATAGTTTCAAACGCATTTTCATTACAGAAAAATATCGGTGCTTGGAATCTTGCACCACCAGCAGTTTCAAAATGTTTAAGTCCGGCACCTACAGCCGCTTGCAATGCAGGAATAAAGTCTTCAACAAGAACTTTCGCCCCGTAAATTGATTGGAAACCGTCTCTAAATGACGTATCCATAACTTTAATAAGTTTTTTTGACATGATTTTCCTCTTTCTTTATAACATTTAAGCTTTATTTACTTTAGCCATAACCGCCGCAATAGCGATTGCGATTGCAGAATCATCTTCCACAACTTTTTTAGCTACTTTTTTCACTTCTTCTACAGCTTCCGGGAATATTTTGTTCAAATATCCGACAACCTTTGACATTGATAGCATTCCGACTATCAACACGCAAAGGAAGCAAATAACGAAACCCATACCGATTCCCATCATCTGAAGTCCCATAACTACTGTTTCATTCATAATATATCTCCTATGTTCAAAATAAATTCTTTTTCTTGCGCAACTAAAACGAGTTCACCTTTGTCGTTTACCCCTTTAGCCACACCTTTTTTAGTTTCATTTACCAATGCCACACAAAGTTCTTTATCCAAGAAATTCGCGCGACTTAAATAATCTTTTTTTATAAATTCAAAACCTTGCATTAAAAATTCGTCATAATTTGAGAAAAATTCCTTACACAAAACACGACGAAATCCATCCATATCAATAGCTTTACCGAGTTCTAAATTAAGAGAGGTAACTTTTTTGTCAATTTGGGAAAAATCTTTTTCATTAGCGTTCAAGTTAACTCCAATTCCCAAAACCAATCCCTTAAACTCAGAGCCTCTTACGGAAGCTTCCGACAAAATACCGGCTATTTTTTTGCCATTTATTAAAACATCATTCGGCCATTTAATTTCAGGTTTAACACCATATTTTTCTAAAACTTTACAAAGGCAAACTGAGAGATATTGAGTAAGGTTTGAGTAGATTTCATCAAACTTTCCACCCGGTTTCAGCACGATAGACATGAAAAGATTTCCTTCACCCAAATCAACCCAAGAGCGCTGTAACCTGCCTCGCCCTTGAGTTTGCGACTTGGCATATACAACTGTTTTATCGTCCAGGGTATCAATATTACATTTTGCCCAAAGGTTTGTGGAGTCAATGTTTTCGATATAAATCTCTCTCAATTTATTATCCATAATATTCATATTGTATAACAAACAAAAAATATTTGCGATTTTTTTTTGCTTGAGTTAGAATAAATTTATCAAAGGGAGAGAAATATGAGCGAAATAGGTCACTGGACATGGTCAACAACCTTATTTGACAATAGTTTCACCTTTAATTTAGATACTATTTTCACGATGTGGTTTGCGATGGCAACCTTATTGGTCATTGCATTCATTGCAACAAGACGTCTAAGCGTTGTCCCGGGCAAGTTTCAGGCCGTTTGCGAAAATATTGTAAAATTCTTCTGGGGTACAATGGACACAATGATGCCACCTGATAACAGACGTCACGTTCCGATTGTAGCCTCACTGTTTTTATTCATATTATTTGCAAATCTCATGGGGCAACTTCCGCTCAGAATTATTCACCTTCAACAGGGCGAGCTCGCCTCTCCGACAAACGACATCAATCTGACAGGAGCTCTAGCAATAATTGTATTAATATACTACGTCTGGGCCGGAATCAGAGCGAAAAAGGGTAAATTCCTTCTTCACGAGGTTTCATTTGTCGGTATAGTAATGATGCTGGTGGAAATTTTAGAGATGGTCACAAGGCCATTAAGTCTTGCAATCCGTCTTTTTGCAAACATTTTTGCAGGCGAAATACTAGTAACATTAATGTTGGGCGCATGCGCTTACTTGGCGCCGCTACCGATAATGTTTTTTGAAATACTTGTTGCATTCATTCAAGCAACAGTGTTTATGATGTTGACGATAGCCTACATCGGCTCAGCAACGAGTGAAAGTCATTAATTTAAGGCGATAAGGCGTTAGGACTATAAGACGATAGGTTCATTAAAACTAAAAGATATAAAAATAAAAGGAGAAAAACTTATGGAAACAAATTTAGCATTAAACATGGCGCACCTAGGTGCAGGTTTAGCAATCGGTTTTGGCGCAATCGGTGCCGGACTGGGTATTGGTTTTGCAACAAAAGGGCTTATGGATGCAGTATCACGTCAACCGGAAGTTGCCGGCAAAGCATTCGGGTTTTTCCTTCTTGGTGCAGCACTATCCGAAGCCTGCGCACTCTACGCTTTCGTCGTTGCAATGCAACTGTTGGGAAAATAACCGAGCGGTTAAACGGTTAAAAAGTTAAAGGGTTAAACGGGATTAAAGAAATAATTAACAACAAAATGCCACGCTTAAATATTTAATATAACGTTATCCCCTTTTAACCATTTAACCTATTAACCCTTTAACGCATTGGATAACACCACTACATTCTGGGAACTAAATTAAAATGGAATTTAACGCAACATTTTTGGTATCAATCATAAGCTTTTTGGTGTTCATGAAACTAATGAACGCAATTTTCTACATCCCTTTAACAAATATCATTGAAGAACGGGAAGAAATTGTGAATAAAAACCATGAACATTCCTTTTTAACACGCCAAAAAGCCGATAAACTTCTCGCAGACAAGGATGAACGACTTGTTGACACAGCGAAAAAATCACGCCAAATCCTAATTGATAAAACAAATGAAGCCAATTCCGACTACAAAACTCGAGTAACCGAGGCTAAAAAAGAATCAGACATTCGAGCGGAGCAACTGAAAAAAGAACTCGCAAATTCCGAAAAAGAAGCCAAAACAATTTTAGATACGCAGATAGAAGATTTGGCGCAAACTATTGTAAACAAAGTATTACAAGGAGGGCAAAATGGTTGAATTCTGGGATTTAATCGTCCGAAGTAACACTTTCAATTTTCTAATCCTTGTCACAATTTTGGCAATAGTATGGCAAAAACTCGACATCGATTCAAAACTCGAAAAAATGAAAGTTGATATTGCCAACTTTATCGAAAATTCTCAAAAAGAAAAAGAGGCAGCCGACAAACATCTTTCAGCAGCACAATTTTCTGTTGAAAATTTGGATACAGAAATTCAAGCAACGTTAGAAAAAGCCAAACAGTCAGCGCAAAACGTTTTTGAAGAAATTCAAAATATGGCCCGAAAAAGTATCGAAAAAATCGAGAAAAACGTAGACAATATCATCGACAACGAAAAACGAAAAGTGACGGTAAAACTTTCAGACGCAACTGTTTCTGCCTCTATCATAAGAGCTGGCGAAAAAATGAAAGAAATGTTTGCGCAAAATCCGCAACTTCACGAGCAATACATCAATCAAAGCATCGAAACTTTGGATAGGATTAAACTATAATGAACGAAATCATCACTAATTCAGCACAAAATTATGCAAAAGCACTGTTTGAAACCGGCCAAAATTTTGCCGCCGACTTGGACTGTGTACAAAAGGTAATTACCACCTCTGATGATTTTAACAGCATAATCTCAAACCCGGCCATCGATTTACAACTCAAATACAGCATTTTAGACGAGATTTTTCAAAATCAAATTGATGAAAAAGTGCTGCGATTCATAAAAATTTTAACCGAAAAAAATCGTCTGGGAGAATTTAATGAAATTTGCGCAGCGTACAATGAAAAAGTTCAAGACGCCAACAACATAAAAATCGCGGAAATAACCTCCGCAATAGAACTTAACGACGAAATCAAAACGAAAATCGTAACAAAATTAAGCGAAAAATTAAACAAAAAAATCCATCCGCAATGGAAAATTAATCCGGAAATAATTTCAGGTCTTGTGTTTAAAATCGGCGACGACATAATCGACACGAGTCTGCAAACAAAAATTGAAAGCATAGGAAAAAATATAAGGTAAAAAATTATGACAACGATTAAACCTGATGAAATCAGCTCAATAATCAAGAGCAAAATAGAAAATTACGAAATCAAAACCGAAATTTCCAACACCGGCTCAGTTATCGAAGTCGGCGACGGAATCGCTCGTATTTACGGACTTCGCAACGTTATGGCAAGCGAACTCGTTCGTTTTGAAGACAGTGAAGGCACCCTCGGGATAACAATGAACCTTGAAGAAGACAACGTCGGGGTCGTAATTTTAGGCGACTACACCCATATTAAAGAAGGTATGACCGTCAAAACAACAGGCGAAATCGCATCAGTCCCGGTCGGTGACGCTTTGATCGGAAGAATTATCAACCCAACAGGCAAATCTATCGACGGCAAAGGTGACTACGAATACTCAAAAGTTCGTCCTATCGAGCGTGTAGCGCCGGGTATCGTTGCCAGAAAATCCGTTCACCAACCGCTACAAACAGGCTTAACCGCTATCGATGCATTAACTCCAATAGGCCGCGGTCAGCGTGAACTCATCATCGGCGACCGTCAAACAGGAAAAACAGCCATCGCAATCGACACAATCATCAACCAAAAAGGCAAAAACGTAATCTGTATTTACGTCGCTATCGGACAAAAAACATCAACAGTCGCCCAACTTGCCAAAACTTTAGAAGAAAAAGGCGCGATGGAATACTCAATCATAGTTTCAGCTGCTGCAAACGAACCGGCGCCGCTACAGTACATTGCACCGTTCGCAGGTGTTGCTATCGCCGAAGAGTTTATGGAACAAGGCAAAGACGTTTTAATAATCTACGATGACCTTTCAAAACACGCTCAAGCATACCGCGCGATGAGTTTATTGCTAAAAAGGCCACCCGGACGTGAAGCTTATCCGGGCGACGTCTTCTATCTACACTCAAGACTCCTTGAGCGCGCAGTAAAACTTAACGACGAACTTGGCGGCGGAAGTATTACCGCACTTCCAATCATCGAAACTCAAGCGGGAGACGTTTCCGCCTACATTCCAACGAACGTTATCTCAATTACGGACGGCCAAATTTTCTTGGAAAGTAACCTTTTCAACAGTGGAGTTCGTCCGGCAATCAACGCCGGAATCTCAGTTTCTCGTGTCGGTGGCGCAGCCCAAACAAAAGGCATCAAACAAGTTGCAGGCAAACTAAGACTTGACCTGGCACAATTTAGAGAACTGGAATCCTTTGCGCAATTCGCATCTGATCTTGACCAAGCAACGAAAAATCAACTTCTTCGCGGCCAAAAATTGACAGAAGTTTTAAAACAACCACAATACAATCCGCTTAGTGTCGCAGAACAAGTCAGCATACTTTTTGCCGCAAACGAAGGACTTCTTGACGACGTTGAAAACAAAAATATTCAAAACTTCAAAACCGAATGGTTTAAATACTACAACGCAAATATGAAGTCTCTTGTTACACGTTTAAATGAGGGTTCGGCCCTGTCTAACGAAGACAAAATCGAGTTGAAAAATAACATTGAAACATTTAAAAAGAGTTTATAATAAATGCCAAATTTAAAAGACATCAAAAACCGAATACAGAGCGTCCAAAGCACGAAAAAAATTACTCGCGCGATGAAAATGGTTGCAGCCGCAAAGGTTAAAAAAGCGGAAAACACCGTAAAAGCGACGCGCCCGTTCACCAGAGAACTATATAACATGTTCGAAAAAATGCTCTCCAGCGTGAGCGGCAACTACAGCACTTTTACGCTAAAAGTCGACCACGCAATCGACAACTACCCAAAACTTCTCGAACGCAGAGAGATTAAAAACGTAGGGCTTTTGGTAATAACTTCCAATAAAGGGCTAGCAGGCGCTTACAACGCAAACCTAATCAAGCGAACCCTCAAAACGATTAAAGATTACAAAGCCCAAGGGATTGGCGTACGTCTTTTTATCATCGGACAAAAAGGGATTTCGGGTCTTACCAAAAAGGTTAAAGAACTGGGCATTGAGCTGGAAAAAACGTACATTCACATAATCGACAAACCCAACGCAACGAACTCCTACCTCGTAACGGAAGATCTTGCAACCCTTTACGTCAACGGCGAAATTGATAAAATCGAACTAATAACAACGCGTTTCAAAAATATGATGACATATTTTGTTGAAAATTGGCCAATTTTACCATTACAAAACGTCAATACAAACAACAAATTCGACGGAGTAGTTGAATCATTGATGGAATTTGAGCCTGATAGACACCGAATTTTGCAAGAAATTGTGCCGATGTTTTTAACAAACGTAGTATACCAAGCGTTGTTGGAAGCCCAAGCCAGCGAACTGGCGTCACGCATGACAGCAATGTCCGCCGCGACAAGCAACGCAGAGAAAATGTTGCATACACTTTCGATTGAATATAACAAAACGCGTCAATGGGCCATTACCCAAGAGATTATCGAAGTCGCTTCGGGAGCAAACGCGTCAGCCGGTGTGTAGTCCGAATTTGGCGGCGGAGAGCCGGCAAACTGAGGACGAAACATTTTATGACCGCCGTTGTGACGAAGGCGTGAGCCGAAGGAACGAACAAATCTTTGATTTGCCAGGCGGAAAACGCGTCAGTTGGTGTGTAGAATTATCGTTTTACGCAACGGACGGCTCGTTCCTCTGTTCTTAAAGTTGGGAGTCGCGTTCCAGCATAAAATACTTGGAGCCAAGCTTCACCGGATTCACCGGAAGAAACAACCGAACTGGACCAAAAGCCCACTTTATCTATTCCAATTAATTCTCTATTATAGAACATTGCACCTAATTCTTCTCTATTGGGTAACCGTGACTCTGGATCCTGCGCAGTACAAGCCGCAGAGGCATCAACATGCGAAAATTTCGCACCAGCCCCAGCATCACTAGCCAACGGCATAGGCGCAACAACACTAGCTATTGAAGAATACAGCGCTGTTACAAACCCAATGTCTTTTCCGACAGTATTTGGCCCTTTGTTACCATTTAAATCATATACAAAATTCGCACACATTTTAGATTGAGAATAGTGCCAGGTATTACCTTCAATATCATCTGTACAAAGAGGGTTGTAGAAAAGAGTAACACTTTCACCATTCATTGTTTCAAATGCAGCAGCTTGAGTATCAACATCTCTCTGTGGATTACGAAAGACAGCACCACTATTTGCAGCAGCAGATGTAACATAACTTCCAGTAAACATACTGTTTAACTCAGATAATTTTGTCGGCCAAGTGATTGTGCTACCAGCCATATTTGTGAATGATGCTGCAATTCCGCAATCAGCCAAGTGTGCCGCGTCGCAAATATTGTTTATTTTAAGAACTTTTGAAAGGCCCTCTGTCAAAAATGCCTCGGCTGCGGTATCTTTTGTGGCCGTAACTGAACCGTCGGTGTTTGTTCCTTCGTATTCACCGTAACCGTTCAACTGTGGCATCATCGCGATAGCTTGGGATAAGCGTGCATAAAGCGCTTTGCGTTGGGTGTTCCAAGTTCTTTCATTAATGTTTGCCATCAAGCTTGGCAGAGTTATGGCAGCGACAACGCCTATTATCGTTAGCGATAATAAAATTTCAGCCATGGTAAAGGCTGATATACTTACATTCTTCATATTTATTCCTTCCATAATTGATTACTAATTCTTAACGCTTTACACAACGGACACGATTGTTACCAGACCGCAAATGCGGATTACGTGTTCCTGAGTCAAAACCCTGATCCCAAGCAATACCAGATACTCCTGAGGAAACAACAGAACCAGACCAATAACCACCTGTTGTAATACCAAGAAGTTCCCTGTTATAAAACATGGAAGAAAGTTCGTCACGAGAGGGAAGCCTACTACTTGAATCTTGTGCCGAACAAGCAACACTTGCTGCAGTATGCGCCAAATATCCCGCATTGGTGGCTAATGGATATGGGGCCACAACATTTGGTGCAAATGGATATAAAGCAGTCACAAAACCAATATCTTTTCCCACTGTATTAGGCCCCTTACTGCCATTTAAATCATAAATAAAATTTGCACACATTTTGGATTGAGAATAATGGTCATTATTTCCTTCTATATCAGCTGTACAATATGGGTTGTAGAACAAGGCAATAGTTTCGCCATTTTGAGTTTCAAATGCTGCAGCCTTTGTGTCAATATGACGTTGTGGGTTTGTATAGATGTTCCCACCTTCTGAAGCGCCATTATCATCATAAGAACCAGTAAACATTGAGTTTAATTCGCTCAACTTTGTTGGCCAAGTGATTGTGCTACCAGCCATATTTGTGAATGATGCTGCAATTCCGCAATCAGCCAAGTGTGCCGCGTCGCAAATATTGTTTATTTTAAGAACTTTGCTCAGGCCCTCTGTCAAAAATGCCTCGGCTGCGGTGTCTTTTGTGGCCGTAACTGAACCGTCGGTGTTTGTTCCTTCGTATTCACCGTAACCGTTCAACTGTGGCATCATTGCAATTGCTTGACTTAATCTTGCGTAAAGCGCTTTGCGTTGGGTGTTCCAAGTCCGTTCATTAATATTCGCCATTAAGCTTGGCAGCGTAATCGCCGCGACAACGCCTATTATCGTTAGCGATAATAAAATTTCAGCCATAGTAAACGCGTAGCGTTTACGGGGTGATAACGCCACGTTGGTTGACTGCGCGAGCGTCGGCTCGCGCAGCTGGGTTGCCGCGTCGTTCGCTTCGCTCACTCCTCGCAATGACGCATGTTTTTTTAATGTTGTTTTTGTCATTTTTATCCTCCTGCTATTCTCATATACGTATTCTACCATATTTTCTTGTGTTTTTCAAGTGGTGTTAGAAAATGTGCGTTCGCCAGGGTCGGAGATTTTGGCAAAATAGATGCCTGAACGCCAATTATAGCAAGGACTTTGAGGCGCCCCC
>JAZUCM010000097.1:0-11941 GCA_045639085.1 Candidatus Gastranaerophilus bacterium | reverse complement strand
GTCGGGTTAGTAAACCCGACCTACAACAATGCATTTACTATGGAGCATACAAATAGGTCAATTCCCCATAACGACTTGATCACTTGGTCACTTGATCACTTGGTCACCTCGAAACCGCTTCGCGGTTTCACGATGGCGGAAATTCTGCTGTCATTGACAATCATCCGCGTAGTCGCCGCAATCACATTACCATCACTCATGGCGAATATCAACGAACGGACTTGGAACACCCAACGAAAAGCGCTTTACGCTCGCATGTCCCAAGCCATCGCAATGATGCCACAAGTTGGCGGTTATGGGACTTTAACAGAAGATGAAAGTGGAAGTGTTACGGCTGACACTGCTGCGGAAACATTTTTAACAGAGGGACTTTCAAAAGTTCTTAAAATAAACAATATTTGTGACTCAGACCATTTGGCAGATTGTGGCGTTCCTGCGTCTTACACAACTATGGCGGGTTCAACAAAGACTTGGCCAACAACAATCGGCGCGTGGAATAGCCATTTTGTAGGCTTTTCCAGTGAATTTGATTGGGATAGTGATGGGACTATAGATAATAGCTTTTCTTATTCTCAAACAAATACAAAGGCGGCTGCGTTCGAAACGCAAAATGGAGAAAAAATTGCTTTGTTCTACAATCCAAATTGTAAAGACAGTGCGGGTGATGTAAAGCACTATTCTCAAAATCAGATGTGCGCAAACTTTGTGTATGATTTAAATGGTAATGGTGGGCCTAATATAGTTGGTAAAGATATCGGTTTTATTACTGTGCTTTACAACAATGATGCCAATATAGTAGCACCGATGCCACTTACAACAAATGCTAATAACGGTGTAACCATGACTCAAATTGCTGCCTCGGCAGCTTGTTCAGCACAAGACCCTGAAAGTAGACTACCAAATCGTGATGAACTAACATCAATGTATTATAATAAAGATCTTCTTGGGATTTCGCCTGGGCATTATTGGTCTGGAACTGTAGTTTTTACTGGTTCAGCTTGGCGTCAAAGTTTTCGTGCGGGCGATCGCTACCCATACGCACGGTCTAATGCTGATTACGTCCGATGTGTTAAGCGTTAAATTTTTGGCACGGGTCGGTACAATGTATTGAACCGGCTCAGCCGGCGCTGTGTCAAACGTTAAAATTTCTAATCTACCCGCCAAGCACTTCGCGCAGGCAGTCGTAGGCAATATCTATTACGTAATCCATTTCGGCCTTTTCTATAATAAGCGGCGGATTGAAATAGATTACATCTCCTAAAGGGCGCAGAATGACGCCCTTTTTTAGCGCTTTTTTGTAAATTTGGTAGCCATATCGATGCTTTGAGTCGAAAGGTTGTTTCGTTTCACGGTTTTGCACAAGTTCTATTGCGTTGATTAAGCCGATGTGGCGGATGTCCCCGACGTTTGGATGGTTTGCAAACTTTTCTTTTATTTTTTTGTGAAAATATGTGGCTTTTTCTTGTGCCTTTTCGATTATTTTTTCTTCTTCAAGGATGTCCAAAACCGTGCAGGCTGCAGAACATGCAAGTGGGTTTCCGGCGTATGTGTGGCTGTGCATGAAGGCTTTTCCTTCTAAGTAATCCGCATAAAATGCGTCGTAAATCTCTTGTGTTGTGACTGCGATGGCCATTGGCATATAGCCGCCTGTCAGCCCTTTTGATAGACACATAATGTCAGGCGTTATTCCTGCATGGTCGCAGGCAAACATTTTGCCTGTTCTGCCATAGCCGGTCGCGATTTCGTCGGCGATCAAGTGGACGTTGTACTGGTCGCAAAGTTCGCGCAATTTTTTTAGATAAAGTGGCGGATAAATCATCATGCCGGCAGAGCCTTGCAGTAACGGTTCTACGATGAGCGCACAAGTTTCGTGGCCGACTTTTGCGAATGTTTCTTGCGCATTTTTTATGCATGGACAGTCGCATTCCCCGTGTAAATGGCCATAAGGGCAGCGGTAACAGTCGGGAGCTTCAATTCGTTCGACATCAAGTAAAATCGGTTTGTAAATTTTTGAATATAGGTCAACACCACCGACCGAGAGTGCGGCAATTGTTTCGCCGTGATAGGCGCCGGAGAGTGCCATAAATCGTTTCTTTTCGGGGTGTCCTTTTTGATAATGATATTGAAAACTCATTTTTAGAGCCATTTCGATTGAGGATGAGCCGTTGTCGGCAAAATTGAATTTGCACAAGCCTTTGGGTAGGACTTTTATTAGTTTTTCGCAGAGGTTAATGACAGGTTTGTGGGTAAAATTGGCAAAAATTACGTGTTCCAGTGTGTCGATTTGTTTTTTTATTGCGGCATTAATTTTTGGGTTGCAATGGCCTAAAAGATTGCACCACCAGGAGCTTATTATGTCGTAATATTTTTTGCCGTCTGTGTCATAGAGGCAAATCCCTTCTCCGCGTTCGATTACGATGGGGGCTAATTCTTCGTAGTCTTTCATTTGGGAACACGGGTGCCAGATGTATTCCAGGTCTTTTTTTTGCCATTCGTTCAAGTTATTCATAAAGTGCCTCAATTGATTTGTGTGTGAAATTTATTTTTTCGCTGTTTTTCGCAACGAATCCGATAACCGTGACGTCGCAAATTTTTTCTGTTACGGCTTTGTTATCGGTGTGCATAAAGTTGTTTTCATCGTAATTGTTTAGGATTATGCCTTTTATATTTAGCCCTTGACGTTTGATGAAATCAACTGTCAAAAACGTGTTGTTTATTGTGCCTAAGCCGGCATCCGCGACGATAATGACGTCAAGAGATAACAGTTGAGGTAAATCATACAAGAAGAAGTTTTTTTCTAAGTTTAGTGGACAAATAATTCCGCCGGCGCCTTCAACGACGGTAAAATCGTTCTTTTCAACGTGAAAATTGAAGTCCGTTAGTATTTTTGATGATAAAATTTCTTGGTTGTTCATTTTTGCAGCCAGGTGCGGGGACACGGCCGGTTCGAATGCGTAAGAAACAAAATCGAGCGAGTTCCCGGCCATTTGTGCGGTTGTTAATACGTGTTGAACGTCTCCGGCTACTAATTCGTTGTTTTGAACGGTTGCGCCGCTTAAAACGGGTTTATAATACCCACAATTAACGCCGAATTCGCGCAGTTGTTTCACTAGCAACCCGCAGATGTATGTTTTGCCGACGTCCGTGCCGGTTCCTGTTATAAAAATCCCCTTTTGCATAGAATAAGTTCTCCCTTAACCATAAAAAGACTGCGGAGCAACGGGTCAGCTTGCTGGGTGCAAGGCGAACAGGTTGCGTAAAACTGCTTTTACAAAATCGAGGTGCGTTTGAGCGCACCTCGGAATTTTTTTTATAATGCCGCACCTGGTACGTCGAAGAAGTAGTCATAGTGACGTACGTCTGGGTAGTTGTTGACCGGTTCAGGTGCCGGAGCAGGTTTTGCCTCGACGTGTTTTTCTTCAACAACGACTTCTTTGGTACTTCTTCTGTTCAGCAATGCATCGAAGTCCGGCGCGAGTGTCAATTCAAAGTGGAAACGACCGAATTTTCTGTCCGCTTCGTAGGCGTTGTTGATTAGAGGATAACCCCAATATAGACGACCGGTTAAGCTACCCGGAAGTTGGACTCTCAAGCCCATACCGACTGATGCAAGGAAGTAACTTCCGTCGTATCTGTCTTCTGCGCGGCGTGGGAAAATACCTGCGTGGTCCGCAAATACAGCACCTTTAACGACGCGGCCCAAGAACGGACGTTCTTTTTCGCCGATAGTAATCTTGCTTGGTAAAATAGGGAATATCAACTCACCGCTGATAAAGTAACCGTTTTTACCAATCATTATACCTTCGTTGTAACCTTTAACCGTGAACAAACCACCTGATTGGATTTGATCGAGGTACGGAATATATCTGTTTTGCGGGATGATTTGGTAGTTACTTCTGATTTGACCGATTACACCGTGAGAAAAGTCGTGTAATCTTGTAATGCTACCGCTATATTTAAAGTAATTTGACGCTTTGTCAATGATTGGGAACGCGTAGTATGCGGTTTGGTTCAAGTACCAAATACCGTGTTTTGTGTCTTTTCTCAAGTTCAACGCTACTTCTGCACTGGTTACTTGGTCGAGCGTGTGGAACAAATCGTCCATATAGCTAATTCTTGCGCGTTTGTAGTTGACTGCAGCGTAAGATTTCAACTCAAAGTCAGGTTTTCTGACCAGCGGTTGTGAATAGTACAATGAATATTGGTAACCGTGGCTTCTGATGTCAAGTGCTCTGTAATCACCATATCTTAATTTCGCAAATGTTGAAGTGAACAAGAAACCGACGCGTCCGTCTTTTTTGTTAACCGGGAAGTTATAATCAAAGAACGGGCTGGTTGCACCGCCGCTCAAATAAGAACCGATGGATAATTTGTCTCTGTTTTTGAACAAGCTGTCTGCGTAAATCATCGCGCCGCCTCGAATATGGCCGGTTGAATAACGGCCTGCGTTATCCATTACACCGACGAGGTGGAACGGGAATTTTTCTTCTGCATTGATTTGGATGTCAGTTGTTCCTGGAGCGGTACCGGCTTTTAGATTTGCTTTAAGGCTGACGCCTTCGTTGTATCGGTTGAAACTAACGACATCTTTTTCGAGTTCGACGATATCGAATACGCTATTTTTATCTTGGCCGACACGGTCGGTGATGTATTTTGTTTTGGTCCAGCGGTTGCCGGTGACGGTTAAATCGCCGACTTTACTCTCGATTAATCCGATACGAATATTTCCGCCGGAGATTGTTTGTTCAGGAAGATATGCTCTTGCTGTTACAAAACCTCTTGAGGCGTATAATTTATTGATTTCGTTTACAGCTTGTTGAATTTCTCCGATAGTAACATTTCGGCCGGAAATTTTTGCCGTAATAGCGTTGACTTCATCTGGAGATAGGATTTCTGATGGATCGACTGAAACGCTGCCGATGTAGATGGTGTTGTCTCCTTGTTCTTGTGAAACTCCTGCGTTCATCGTGTCGTTTTGCGGTCTGTCGTCTTCGACTGCCTGAGCGGGTTCGTTGCGTCTTTGCTCGTAATCTTGGCGAACATAGTTCTCGTAATGCCTGTTTTCAAGGTTGCTTACGTCGTGCAACTGGTTCAATCCTGTCTCTTGTTGCAGGGTGAAACCGTTAGGGTTGTAAGCTGCCATTGCACTATTTATACCAAATGCTACCACAGTGACTGAGAGCATCAGCTTGAAAAAATCTTTTAATATTGAATTATTCATCTCTATAATTACCTATCTTCCAATACTATCATTACAAATAAAGTTCAAACATAAATAAAATTTTAACTTTTTTTGCGTAGATTTTACAAAAATTTACCAAGTATATTTTTTGTATATATCAATTATGCAATTTTTTTCGGCAAAAATCAACCGTCGGTTTAATGATTTTCGTAAAAATAATCTGTTTGGAGGGGTGAAACTTTGATTATGTTTGGATGAAAAAATTGTAAATATTTGTAAAAAATTTAAGGTTTTACAGATTTTGCCTTTTGTGCAAGTTTAAATTTAATGATTTTGTTCAAAATTCCTTGTGGCAGGTGGGCAAAAATCTCTGCAATTTTGGCGTCAGCGCCGAGTGTGTAACTTGGACGCGGTGCTGGCATTGTGTCGATTTTGGCTATTAATTTAACAACTTTTTGGACGGGAAGTCCGTTTGTGCCGTTTTTGCGTGCATTTTTGACCATAAAATTGATTTCGTTTTCATAATTAGTGCAGTTTGAGAAGGATTTGCAGTTCTCCTCGATAGATTTTTCCCAAAGTGGAGTTGCGATTACGCCGGGTTTTATGGAGACTATTTTGATATTTTTTTTGATTTCCAGTTGCATTGCGTTGAACATAATGTCGAGTGCGCGTTTGGATGCCGCATACGGTGCGATGAACGGAAAAATGCCGAAGCTTGACATTGAGCTTATGTTGATAACTTTTCCGCCGTCGAGGATAGGGAGTAACTGTTGCGTAAGGTCAATGTGTGAAAAAACGTTGACTTCAAATTGGCGTCTGAGTTCGCTTATTGACAGATTTTCCATTGCGCCGGCGACGACGCAGCCTGCGACGTTTATAAGCGTGTCAATTTTGTTTGTCTTGCTTTTGATAAATTCGGCGGCGTCTTTTATTGAGTCCGAGTTTGTGGAATCAATAAAAAACGGGATGACGTTATCTGGAAGTTCTGCGAGTTTGCCTGCACTCCTATATCCGGCAAAAACTGTATTGCCTTCGGCAAAAAATAGGGCTAAAGCCTTGCCAATTCCTGATGTGGCGCCTGTTATTACATACGTTTTTTTCATTTGTTCCTCTTGTATAATGATTCTAACATAAAATATTACAATGGAACATCTGATTTTGTATGAGGATGGGTGATGATAAAATTTCTTTGCTTAGAGTTCTGCATTCTTAATGGGTTGTTATTAGCATACATAGCAAGCGAGTAGTTCTGCGCCTGTGGAGCGCATTTTCCTGAGTGCACGCATCTCGGTTTGACGAATGCACTCTTTGGTTACACCATAAAGATTGCCGATTTCTTCCAAGGTTCTTTTGGCAGTATCGCCCAAGCCAAAACGCATTTTGACAACTTCTTGTTCACGATCTTTTAATGATGAAACTATGCTATAAATATCGGTTTTTAAGCCTTCAAGTTCAACTTCTTCTTCAACAGAGACTGTTTCATCGCGGATTATCTCGGCAAATGTCATTTCTTTGTTGTCATCGCTGTTGAACGTTCCTTCGAGCGAAAGACTTTTTGAGTACGCAGAAAGAAATGTATCAATTTTGTCGGGTTCAATGTTCATCTTTTTCGCGACTTCACTGTTTGAAACATTGTCGTTGCGTTCGCGTTCAAGTTCGTTTTTGACTTTGGAAAATTTTGATAGCGTTTCTTGGATATATACCGGGATTTTCATACAATAACCTTGTTCAGAAATAGCCTTAAACATAGCTTGCTTAATCCACCAGTTTGCGTAAGTACTAAACTTGTAGCCAAGATTATGGTTAAATTTTTCAACAGCAATCATAAGACCGATGTTGCCTTCTTGAATGAGGTCCGTCATTGGGATTTTTGAGACGTGAATTGTTTTTTTAGCAATCATAACAACCAATTTCAAATTTGCTTCGATAAGTTTTTGTTTTGCATTGATATCACCGGATTTAATTTTTTCGGCAAGCGCCCATTCTTCTTCCGGGCTAAGTGATTCAAAATGAGAGATTGAACGAATGTATTCGTTCATAATGGAATTTTCATCACAGGTAAAAACGTCGTCTTTGGCCGGGTTGGAAAGATTTTCACTTTTTTTCAATTTGATAACATTTTTAGACATAACACGAGACTCCTTCTTCTGATTGGAAGATACAACAAACGGGAAAACATAACACTATATATACTTAGTATATACTAAAGTATATATAGAAATCAAGTTTTCCTGAAAATATTGTTACATTTTTTAATAGTTTGCTTTATAAAAGTTTTGGGGTATTATAAGTAGGGAGGATTAACGATGATTAAATATAAGTTAATAATACTGGCTATAATTGCTTTATTGATAGGGTTTTTGGCCGGATATACTTTGAAAAAAATGCCTGAAGTTGAGGTTCCGACGGTGGCAAATGTTACTGTAGTTGCCAATTCTGGGGCAAATGAGGCGAAGGATTATGGCAAACCTGCGTTGGTATATTTTTACGCAGACGCGTGCTCTTCGTGTAATAAGTTTAAACCTACGTGGAAACTTGTTAAACAGAAGTATAAAGACAAGTTCAATTTTGTTGAGATAGACGTTGACAAGGCAGAAAGTGCCCCATTATGTATGGAATTTATGGTGAATGTTATTCCAGCGTTGCACATTGAGGATGCGCCGTTCAGAAACCGTGCGTATATAAACCCGATGGAATATCATTTTCCACCACGATTAATGGACGATTTGAACAGATATTTGGAAATGCGTGAAATATTGAAAAAAGGCGCAGCTTAATAATTTGTAATATTTTACAAAAAAATAGCAAATTTAGATTTTGAGAGGACTTTATATATACATATAAAGCTCTCTCTTCTTATTTAAACGGATAGGCCTTGAATACCAAGGTCTTTTTTTTTGCCTTGGAATGCCTCAGCTCGCTCGCGCTTAACCTATTAACCTTTTAACACGTTCCCCTCTTGACAAACTCAAAAAATACGGTATCATGATAATATGAATTATACAAAATACAATGATGGAATATACAGTTCAATAGGGGGGGGGGGCGCCTCAAAGTCCTGATTATATTTGGGTTTCAGCGACCTATTTTGCCAAAACCTCCGACCCTTGCGAACGCAAGATTACGGAGGTAAACATGAATAAAACAACAAACATTACGACCCCAAATTGCTCAACGCTGGTACTGCGCCTCGCGTTAAACGCTCTCTTGAATTTGCTCCACGCTCACAGAGTTTTGCCAAAGGACATTCTGTCCGGTAGGCAAAATCTGTTCGCTATCCGGACTCGTGACACTTCGTCCGTCCGCAAATTCGCCACCGCTCGCGCTTGCGCGAAAGAGCGCGGTCTTCCGCGTCGCGCGCTCGTCTCTCCGCAAGACAAGTCTTGCTCCGTGGCTCTGCTCGGCTTGGCCTTTACCATGGCAGAAATATTGCTTTCCCTCACCATCATTGGCGTGGTCGCTGCAATCACACTGCCATCACTAATGGCCAATATTAACGAACGGACTTGGAACACCCAAAGAAAAGCTTTGTACGCTCGCTTGAGCCAAGCCATCGGCATGATGCCTCATTTGGACGGATACGGCACTTTGACCGAAGATGAAAACGGTAGCGTTACGGCTGATACCGCTGCTGAAACATTCTTGACCGAAGGCCTTTCAAAAGTTCTAAAAATAAATAATATTTGCGATGCGGACCATCTTTCTGACTGTGGAGTTCCTTCTCAGATGGCGGATATGAATGGCAGTGTTGTTTATTCGACTTTTCCTAAAACTTTGCTAGAGTATAATCAGTATTTTTCTGTTGATCGCTGGGGGACGGATAGTGATTTTCATTATCTGTATTCGCAAATTGATACTAAAACAGCTGCGTTTGAAACTCTCAGTGGCGAGAGTATTGCTGTTTTTTATAATCCGTATTGCACTTCGGATAGAGAATTAGGTGTGTCTAATAATGTTTATGCACAACCTTTCATGTGTGCAAATTTTGTCTATGATTTAAACGGAAATAAAGGACCTAATACCATGGGTAAGGATATTGGGTTTTTAACAGCGTTGTATTCATCGGGCTCTTCTGTTGTTGCTCCTATGCCAACAGCTTTATTAAATGGAAGAAGGGAAGATTTTGAAACTGCTCTTCAAGTTTGTCGAGTTGAGCGTGACAATGCCAGAGTACCTAATATTGAAGAAGTGATGTCTGTTTTTTATAATCAATATTTAGTTGGTGAAGAGATTTATGCATTGTGGTCTTCGACTCGTATCAGCTCTACGCATGCTCGTATTTTACGTGGGGGGTATGGTTCTCTTGGTACACATCCATTGGACGGGGAGCGCACGGTTCTGTGTGTTCAACGTTAACGCTTGCCCTTTTTTCTTTTATATGCTATCCTAATGTTGTGAAATAGGAGAGAAATTATGGCAAGATTAATAAGACCAACTTGGGCAATCAGATGTGTGCAATCAGGTTGCAAAACTTTATTCGAAGTCGCTAAATTGGAAGACGGTAAGCAACAAGAAGTCGTTTGTCCTAACTGTGGCGAACATTACGTTTATCCGATTTATGAAGTTGGTGAAGAAAACAAAGACTAATGTTGCAATACGGTGACAAAAGATACAACCAGTTTAGTGCGTATTTGAAACAAAAATTCGGCGCCAAGGTCTACAAAATAACCCTTGATGCCGGTTTTTCGTGTCCGAATCGTGATGGAACTATTTCATCAGGCGGATGTATTTTTTGTGACGAAGGTGGAAGTTTTTCGCAGGCGCATTCTAATCTTTTGTCAATTGAGGAACAGGTTGAAACCGGCGTGCGTACGTTGTCGGAACGGTTTAAGGCAGAAAAGTTTATGTCTTATTTTCAGGCGTATTCCAATACCTATAAGCCGGTTTGTGAACTCGCGCAAATTTACGAATCTGCCTTGAAACATGAAAAAGTTGTTGGGCTTTCGATTGGAACCCGCCCCGATTGTGTCGACGATGAAAAATTAGATTTGATAGCCGGCTATAAAGACGATTATTATACCTGGGTAGAATATGGACTGCAATCTATTCACGACAAAACTCTGTTGCGGATTAATCGCGGACATGATTTTGATTGTTTCCTCAGAGCCTATGAGAAAACAAAGGCGCGCGGGATTAATGTTTGTGTTCACGTGATTTTTGGCTTGTGGGAAACCCGTGAGGAAATTATGCAGACGGCTCAAAAGCTTGCACAATTGGGTGTGGACGGGGTGAAAATTCACATGCTTTGCGCGCTTGAGAATACTAAACTTGCCCAGATTTATCGAGCGGGCCAACTTGAATTTATGAGTGAACGTGAGTATGTCGAGACGGTTTGCGATTTCCTCGAATATTTGCCGCCTCAAACTACAATTCATCGTTTAGCGGGCAATGGGCTAAAGAAAAACTTAATTGCTCCGCGTTGGTTGGGCAAAAAACTAGATTGTCTTAACCAAATCGACAGAGAGTTTTTGGCGCGTGGAACTTGCCAAGGGGCTAAATACATAGGAGAAAATTTATGTGTGATGTGATTACAATCGGAAGCGCAACAATGGACGTTTTTGTTCAGTGTGAGGATGCGAATATTGTTTCTGTTCAAAGCAAAGACAAAAAGTCTGAGTTTATGAGCTATCCTTATGGTGCTAAAGTTGAGATTACGGATTTTGATTCTCAAGTCGGTGGGGGCGGAGTCAATACGGCGGTGAATTTCTCTAAATTAGGTTTTAAAACTGGTGCGATTTTCAAAATCGGCGACGATATTTATTCCAAAGGGATTTTGAAATCGTTCGAGGGTTCTGGGGTGGATTTGTCTTCTATTGTCCAAGATGAAAAAATCAGTACGGGTTTTTCAATAATTCTAGTTAGTTTCCAAGGCGACAGGACTGTTTTGGCGCACAGAGGGGCTAATGCGTTGATAAAAAAATCTGACATTGATTACGACGCGATAAAGCGCGCCAAATTGCTTTATATTGCGCCGATTAATGGAGAAAGTAACAAAATTTTGGATGATATTGTTCATTTTGCGGCGGAACATAATGTTTACGTTTGTTTTAACGCTGGTTCAACAAGTATTAAAAAGGGGTTCAAGTATCTTGAAAAAATATTGAATTTTGCCCATATTGTAGTGATGAACAAGGAAGAGGCGGCATTAGCGACCAAAATTGAGGTTCGACCTGATACGAAAGACATCAAGTATTCGTGTGAAAAAATCCATCCTGATGTCAAGTCGATGCTTGAAAAGCTGAAGGTTAGGGAGTATCAAGTTGTGGTAATTACGGACGGTGGACGTGGGGCTTACGCTTATGATGGCAAGAATTTTTATTATTGCCCGGTATTTGATGGGCCGGTTGTGTCGACATTGGGTGCTGGAGATGCGTTTGCGTCGACATTTTGTGCCAGTTTAAAACGTACCGAAGGCGATATCGGCAAATCGTTGATGTATGCGTCGGTAAATTCATCCGGCGTGGTGTCGCAGTTTGGTGCGACTCAGGGGCTTTTGACGTTTGAAGAGATTGAAACCCGCCTTGCTCAGTGCCCGGAATATGGATTTGAAGTTGTTTAGGCATTGGCAAGGTTTACCGAGCCGATGGCGGGTTAAACGGTTAAAGTTAATAAGTTAATTTGAAGTGGTCCCCAAAACCTGGACACAAATTAAGCAGCCAATAAAAAATCTCTGTATCTGCACGGAGACAGTTTATTTTTGTTCCACTGTGGCCTATTGTTATAGATTAGCACGTATTTATTAACAAGGTCAATAACATC
>JAZUCM010000096.1:0-5027 GCA_045639085.1 Candidatus Gastranaerophilus bacterium | reverse complement strand
AATGTGGATGTGCCTCAGGCACCTCGTTCGCGCTTAACTTATTAACTTTCGTTCCCCTCTTGACAAAATCGCAAACATGGTAAATAATGAAAATATGTTAAATGAAAATGAAAGTATAAAGAGTTCAATAGGGGGGGGGGGCGCCTCAACAGCCTGATTATATCTGGTGTTGCGGGTCCTGTTTTGCCAAAACCTCCGACCCTCGTGGACGCCAGATTACGGAGGGTAACATGACAGAAACATTAAAAAAACATGCGTCATTGCGAGGAGTGAGCAACGCGCACGACGAAGCAAACCAGCTGCGCGAGCGTCGGCTCGCGCAGTCAACCAGCGTAACGACATTGCCCGGTTTAGCAAAGCAAAACCGGCTGGGTTGCCGCGCCGGACTATCGCCTTTAACCGTTAAGTCTTGTGATTTTTCGGTACGAATATGGAACCGGCTCAGCCGGCTCGCAATGACGCAGAGCGTTGAACGCACACACGGGTTAAATTCCCATAATGCCCTATCGCCCTATCAACCTAACGCCCTATCGCCTTGCGGCCACGCATTCACGATGGCTGAAATATTGCTGTCATTGACTATTATTGGCGTGGTCGCTGCAATCACATTACCAAGCTTGATGGCAAATATTAACGAACGCACTTGGAACACTCAGCGCAAAGCTTTGTATGCCCGCATGAGCCAAGCTCTTTCAATCATGCCACAAATGGGCGGATACGGAACTTTGACCGAAGACGCTGACGGGAATGTCATCGAAGATACTGCGGCTGAGACATTTTTGACAGAGGGCCTTTCAAAAGTTCTTAAAATTAATAACATTTGCGACAGCGAACATTTGGCTGATTGCGGAATTCCAACAAGTTATAATGATATGTTGGGTAATCCAAAAACATTGCCAACAACACTTTATGAATTGAGTAGTTGGTTTAAAAGAATTGAATATTCAGGCTGTTCCTATTCAACGATGGATACAAAAGCAGCAGCATTTGAAACCTCGAATGGTGAAAGTATCGTTGCTTATTATAATCAATCCTGTAAGTATGAATATTTAAGCGAGTCCAGTTTGACAGTTCATGGAAATATTTTTGGATTTGCGCAGTCTTCTATGTGTGTGAACTTTATTTATGATTTAAATGGCAACAAAGGACCTAATACTGTTGGTAAAGATATGGGTATTATAACATCATTTAATTCGAATGATCCCATAGTTGTTGCTCCAATGCCATCTTCCACGTCTAATGCAGGTACTTCGACTTGGTATGATGCAGCAAGTTTATGTACGGCACAGAATCCTGAAAGTAGAATCCCAAATATTGATGAACTTTCGTCAATGTTTATTAATAAATCTTTTATTAATTTAACAAACAGTTCTCCTCGTTTTTGGTCGGGGTCAGTGTACAATGCTGAACGTGCATTAGGAATTGGAGCTTCAGGTGATCGCGGTTCAGCATTGAAAACGCAAGAATGTAACGTACGTTGTATAAAACGTTAAACGGGATTTGGGGCAACCTAGAGAATATCAAGCGGATCGACGTCGACGGCCAGGCGGATGTCCCGTGGCATGGTGATTTTGGCTAGAAAACTTGATATGAATTGGTGGCCTTTTTCGCCAAGTTTGTTTTTGATAAGTATTTGAAATCTGTAGAGTCCATTTATTCGCTCAATTACGCAAGGGGTCGGCCCTAAGACGTCGAGCCCTTCTTCCGGCATGAGTTTTTCTATCATTGTGGCAAGGCGTAAAACGATTTCTTGCGCGGCCTTTTCGGCGCGGAAATTGTTTTCGCTGCTGAGAATTAATCGGATAATTTGGCTGAAAGGCGGGTAGTCGAATTCAGCGCGGGCGGCGACTTCGGTGTCGTAGAATTCTTTGTAGTTTTGGGATTTTGCGCTGGCGAGTGCGTAGTAGTCAGGGTTGTAGGTTTGAAAAATTACGCTGCCGGTGAATTCTCCTCGGCCGGCGCGTCCTGCAACTTGGGTTAGGAGTTGAAACCCGCGCTCTGATGCCCTGAAATCCGGGAGATTGAAACTTGCATCGGCTGAGATTACCCCGACGAGAGTGACGTTGGGATTGTCGAGGCCTTTGGCAATCATTTGGGTGCCGACTAGGATATCTATTTCGCCATGTTGGAATTTTTCTAAGAGTCTAACGTGTTCGCCTTTGCGGGTCAGAATGTCGCTGTCTATGCGCTCGACGTTGTGTTCAGGGTAAAGTTCTTTGATGTATTGTTCGATTTTTTGGGTGCCGACACCGCTATTTTTGAATGCGTCGGAGCCACATTTTGGACAAAAATCAGGGAAATATTCCGAGTGATTGCAGTAGTGACATTTTAGACGTTGGTCTTTTGCGTGCCAAATCATCGGGATTGCACAGTGTGGGCATTCAATTACGTGACCGCAGGCTTGGCATTGGGAGTAGGTTGAGAACCCGCGGCGGTTGATTAATAAAATTACTTGTTGCCCTTTTTCGAGAGTTGCGGTTATTTCGGTTTGTAGCGGCTTTGAGATAAGGTTTCTGTAAGCGGCTTTGCCGTGGGTTTGCATATTTATGACGGAAACCGGCGGAACTTTTGCACCGTTGTAACGGTTGAGGAGTTCAAAAAGGTTTTTGTTGTCAAGTGCGCGGTAATAGCTTGAAATATCCGGGGTCGCTGAACCCAAAAGTAGCGGGCAGTTGTGGAATTCTTGAAGTTTTTGCGCAACGACTTTGGCGTCGTAGCGTGGCGCCGGGCTGGTTTGTTTGTAGGCGCTTTCGTGTTCTTCGTCGATGATGATGAGTCCGATGTTTTTTAACGGGGCGAAAACGGCCGAGCGTGCGCCGGCGAGGATTTTTATTTCGTTGCGGTAAAGTTTTTGCCAAACGTCGTAGCGTTCGCCTTCGGAAATGCTGCTGTGCCAGATTGCGACGTCTTCGGTGCCGAATTTTCTTGCCAGACGCTTTGTTAGCTGCGAGGCGAGTGCGATTTCGGGTGCTAAAAATAGAACGTTTTTGCCGGAATTTATACAATCTGCAATAAGTTTAAAATAAACCTCGGTTTTTCCGCTTGCGGTTACTCCGTGTAAAAGCATTGTCGCGGCTGGGTTTTGGCTGATTTTGTCCTTGATTCCTTCGTAGACATTGTTTTGTTCGGGCGAAAGTTCAAAAAGTGCTTCGCGCTCTGTAATTCTCAGGACGTCAAGCGGGTTGCGGTAGAGTTCTTCGCTTGTGAGACGAAGACAGCCGAGTTCTTCGAGTTTTTTTATGGTTGCGCGTGTTGTTTTTGCCTCTTTTTCAAAGATTATAAGGTTACATTTGCCGCGCGCTTGCAGTTTTTCAAGAACTTCGAGTTGGCGTTTTGTTGCACCGTCGAATTTTATAAACTCAACATAACCTTCAGTTTTGGATGCTTTTTCGATAAGTTTTAATGGGATCGCGGCGTTTATGACGGTTATCAAGTCCGTGCAGTAGTAATTTGCGACCCATTCAAGAAGTTTTAAGTAATCAAGATTGAAAAGAGGATTTTCCTCAAGAATTTTACTAACTTTTTTGGCGCGAATTTCGGGCGGTAAGTAGTCTGAAAACCCGACACAAAAGGCGTTAACCAAACCTTGCCTTCCAAAGGGCACGAGAATAACTTGGCCGATTTGGATTTTGCCTTGCATCTCATCAGGAATGAGGTAACTGTATGTTTTTACCCCTAACCCTTTTATATTAACTAATGCTAAAGCGTATTTTGCCAAAATTATACTCCCCGATTACTGAACAAAAAATTAAACGAAAGGGCGAAATTTCGCCCTATTCTTCCATAAACTCTTTTTTTGCTTCTTCGATAGCTTCTGACAACAGGTCGAGTTGTTCAGGTGCGAAGGTTACCCCTTTTTTGGTTGGCAACCAAGTTTCGCCACCGTCTGTTGTGTAGTGAATGCGCAGATTAAAATAACTTTTGCCTCTGTATTCGCTGATTGAGATTTGTAATTGTTCGGTGTCTGTTCTTGGTATTGTAGCTAAAATTTTTGCTTCTGCCATGCTTTTTCTCCTTATTTTACTAGTCTTTTTCATTGTACCACAAAAATACTTTATTTAGAGGTTGATTTTTTTTAGAAAATTATTAATATAATTGTGGTAGGTTATATAATAATATAAGCGAGGTACTTAATGACTTCATTATCAGGAATTTATGCTGGGTTAAATAGCACTTATGCGTATTTAGCGTCGCAATATAAAGACGGTTTAACATTGGACAATATTGCTGAAGCAAGGACCAACACCGAAAACGCTACAAACTTGAATCAGACTTTTGCGTCATATTTGCAGACGAATTTTTCGGCGTTGGATGCTGACGGCGACGGTATTTTGTCAACGGAAGAAGCTTCTAATTCTATTAGTCAAATGTCTGCAAGTGGTTTAACTAAGGCACAATTGACCCAACTGCAAGCGTCTGGTGCAACCGGAATTTCAAATTCGGATTACGCGTATATTTTGGAGAATTTTGAATCAATTGACTCCAATGGTGATGGTCGTGTAACTGATGCCGAAATCGCGGCGTATAAATTGACGGCTGCACGTATGGAAAAAGAGGACGAAATGAATGATAAGTTTGCGACGAATATGTCGACATTTTACGGAAGTGAGTCTTCATCTTCTGCAACCGGCAGCTATAGTATTTTGAGTTATAAATACAAAACTAATAAATAACTTAGTAACACATAACAAACATTAAAAGGGAATTTGGCGTCCGACGGACGCCGTTTTTATTGTTTTCCGTAAGGGGGAAGGGTAAATAAGGAAGAGAGTTAATAAGTTAATAAGTTAATGAGTTGTAAAAGTGAATAAGTGAATAAGCGAATAAGTAAATAGGTCGTTAAGAGGAAATTAATCCGAATAAAAATTTATCGTTGGGATATAATATAGATAAATAACCCCATAACGACTTATTGCCTTATTGACCTATTCACTTATTCACTTCCGAAGGGGTTGACAAACCCCACGCCATGGTGCATAATGAAAATATGATATTACAAAATGAAAGTATAAAGAGTTCAATAGGGG